>CANGFA010000020.1 GCA_947453145.1 Bacteroidota bacterium | reverse complement strand
ACCATAGATGCTGGCACATTATCAGGTACTACTTTAAAATCAACAATAACAGGTTCTAGTTTAACAAGTGTTGGAACTTTAGCAAACTTAACGGTAACAAATCCAATAGTTGGAAGTATAACTGGAAATGCAGCAACAGCGACAAGTGCTAATACGGTATCAACGAATGCAAATTTAACAGGTCCAGTTACTTCAGTTGGAAATGCTACATCCATTGCGAACGGAGCAATCACGAATGCTATGCTTGCTAATACAGCAGTAGCCAATTTAACTGGTACCAATACCGGTGATCAAACAATTAGTTTAACAGGAGATTTATCTGGAACAGGCACTGGGACTATTACTGCAACATTAACAAATAGCGGAGTGACGGCAGGCAGTTATGGAAATGCCACAAGTGTACCAACTATTACCGTAGATGCAAAAGGAAGAATAACAGGTGCAGGAACTGTTAGTGTAACTTCAACGGGCGTTCCATATACTGGTGCAACGGGTGCCGTTAATTTAGGAGCTTATGATTTAACTGTAAATGGATTAAAAGTAGGACTAGGAAATGGAGCGAGATCAAGTAATACAGTTTTAGGAAACAATGCTTTAATCGCCAATACAACTGGAACTTCAAACACAGCACTTGGAACTGGGGCTTCAGCTAAAATTACCGAAGGATATGGTAATACTGCTTCCGGTTATATTTCACTTTCTAATCTTACAACTGGTAATAATAATACCGCTTTAGGATACTCTTCATTGACAACAGTTACAACAGGGAGTAACAATACTGCCATAGGATATTTAGCCGACATAGGTGGCGCTAATGTTTCCAACGCAACTGCGATTGGAAATTCTGCTATAGCAAGTGCAAGTAATACCATACAATTAGGCAATAACAATATAACAAAAGTAAATACTGCTGGAAAATTACAAACTGGGGCAGTGACTTATCCAAATACCGATGGGACAAATGGTCAAATTTTAGCAACAGATGGAGCAGGAAATGTAAATTGGGTTTCAAATGATCCAGTTGCTAACACAGTTACATTAAACGTTACGCCTTTTGTGTTAGCAAATGTAAGTATGCAGACTTTTGATTTTGGCAGTTATTCAAGTAAGATGAATTATATGAAAGTAGGGAATATGGTATTCTTTTCTGGAAACCTTGGTTTAGTTTCAAGTTCACAAGGCAGTATATCTAGTGTTGATATTCCCTTACCTATAACCTCTGCATTTACAAATTCAATGGACGCCGTTGGCATAATTACTTCAACTGTTGGAGCAACAGGAATAATTGAAGCAAATACTGGAAGTACTAAATATCTAAAATTAAAGTTTAGATCAGATATAAATCAACAAATGTATGTAGCCTATTTTTCTGGAAGTTACATAGTAAAATAGCCCTAACATCCCCAGCAAAGTCTTCCAAACTGGCTCCTAAGGAGGCTACAAAGTGTTATTTTCTAAAATAATAATAGTTTTAGAAAATAATAAAAAACCGACCCAATTGGGTCGGTTTTTTCCTTTTAGTCAATACATACGAAATTAATTCTGACTCAATAATTCAATTAGGGAATTGTTGACATAATAGCTTTCCCTACCCAACTTTTGCTTTTTCAAAAAGTCATTCTTCACTAGTTCCTCTAAATATCTAATTGCGGTACTTCTACTTACAGACAAATCACGTTCTATAAATTCAATTTTGGTATAAGGATATTTAAATAAATTATTCAGTAGGTCTTGGCTATATAATTTTGGAAGCTTCGCTTTTATTTCATGTTTATACTTTTGCATTGCTTTATGAATAGCATTAATTAAAAGAACACCCTCTTTTGCAGTATTTTCAACACCATCCAAAATAAATAAAATCCAAGGTTCCCAATTTCCAGTTTCTCTTACTTTTTGTAGCTGTTCATAATATTCGCTTTTCTTACTAATGATATACCTACTTAAATAAAGTACAGGGATATCTAATAATTTTTTATTCACTAAGTATAAAATATTAATGATACGGCCAGTACGTCCATTGCCATCATAAAATGGGTGAATCGTTTCAAACTGATGATGTATGATGGCCATTTTAATTAAAGGATCTATATCTGCTAACTCATCATTATTTATAAACGCTTCAAGGTTTTGCATTAAACTTTCAATCTCTAATGCATCCTGTGGTGGCATATACACAACTTCCCCAGTATTTTCGTTTAACAATTTTGTCCCCGGGACTTTTCTAAACCCCGCATCATTTTGTTCAATTACTGATTGTATTTTCAATATGTGGTTATTAGTGAGTAGCCCACTTGATTGTATCAAATTGAATCCTTGCTTTAAAGCCTCGGCATATAAATGAACCTCTTTCGCTTCTGGGGATGCAAACAAATTGGAGTAAACGCTACTTTGATAAACTTCGGCAAATGTGCTTATAATGTTTTCAATAGCTGAACTTTCCTTAGCTTCTCTTAATGTGAGCGTTTCGAGCAAAATATTTTGATTAGGAATGCTTGTAATTACTCCTTTAAATTCAGCTAGGCGCTGATGTGCTGCTGCTAATTTTCTTAAAACAGTCTTTGTTTCAACTTCAACTTGCAATGGTAGAAAAGGTATCATTTTGATTCATTTAAATCAAATATAAGTCAAAATATGCGTTTTCTGACTTATATTAAAAAAATAGGTGTCAAAATTGATGAAATCTGAATCATATGTAACTAATGAAGATTTTTAAGATTTGGGGTTAAAATTGCCCTAACATCACCAGCAAATTCATTCAAACTAGCTCCTAAGGTGGCTACAAAGCGGCTCATGCAAATGAGCCGCTTTGGGTAAGGATCCCTGCCGAGGAAGACGTTTTGAACGAAGTTAAAAACGGCAGTCCCGTGTTTGTTTGGAAGGCTTTGGGTAAGGAGCCCATTTGGGATGACGGCGAATGAAATGAGCCGTCAATCCAAAGCGTCTTGAGCGTATTTCCCGAAATTTTATAATTAAAACAAATAAGTATAATACAGTTTAATTAATAATACTTACCTTTGGCGTAAGTATCGTAAAACGTTAGTATGATACTTAGTTTTGGAAATAAAGAAACCCTAAAGATTTGGAATGGTGATCAATCCCTGAAATTACCTGTAAACATTCAAGAGATAGCAAGAAGGAAATTAAGAATGCTACATAGATCAGAGAACTTAGTAGACTTAACTATCCCGCCTTCAAATCACTTGGAGAAATTAAAAGGTTATTTGTCAGGTTACTATTCCATCAGAATAAATAATAGATGGAGAATAATCTTCATCTGGAGTAATGAAAATGCAGAAGAAGTTGAAATTATTGACTATCATTAAATAGACACTATGAAAAAATTAAAAAACATACACCCAGGAGATGTCTTAAAAGAAGAATTTCTTGCCCCATTAGGAATAAGTGCATATAGACTATGTATGGATATTGGAGTACCTCAAACAAGAATATCTGAAATACTAAAAGGAAATCGAAGTATAACTGCAGATACTGCTTTGAGACTTTCAAAGTACTTTGGTAATACACCAAACTTTTGGTTAGGACTTCAAAATGATTTTGACATTGAAGAAGAACTACTGTTAAAAGGATCTGACCTAAAGCTTATTAAAAGATATTCGCCGAATTAAAGAAAAATGATCTAGGTTGATTCAGTAGTCAAGGAATCCTTGACTACTGACTTTATTATAAAACCTTGCCTTTTTGAACTATTCGGTAATTCCGAACAGTTCAATTGTGGGTAAAAATTAGTTTCACTTTCGGGCAACTTTGATTAATTTAGTATATGGATTCAAATAAAATTAAATTATGAAAACGAAAAATAATACTATTTCCCTAGATCAATTTATAGAGAACCAATATGGTGAAATTGGAACTAAAAAAAGAGACTCTTTTGAAAAGGGATATGAAAATTTTAAGCTTGGGGCTATGCTCCAAGAAGCCAGGCTAAGAAAGGGCTTGACGCAAGAAGCGCTTGCCTTGAAATTAGGAACCACTAAGTCATACATTTCAAAAATAGAAAACGATATTAAAGAAATACGTTTATCAAATTTACAGCGATTGGTTGAAATTGGACTTGATGCTAAACTTGAATTAAATATTCATTTTTGAACTACCGAGTAAGCCTCGGTAGTTGCAATTAAATTTCTAATACCCCATCCCTGCACCAAACTTATACAAAGGGTTTTTAGTATCATAAGGTACATCTTCCTTTTGCTTTAAAACCTCGTCCATGGATGAAGGTAATTCAAATGGCAATTTCCCTGTTGGCTTAAACTTACCCATGATTAAATCTAAAATCACATTATCCTGTGAAGAGAAGTCAGCGATTAAAGCCTTTGAGGATTTATTGATATTTGGTATCACCGCAGGTCTTTGTAAATTAATGACCGTGATGGTTGGTTTGAACTGAATAATTTTTAACAAACGTGCTTCCTCTTTATCAGAAAATGCCAATGAACCATGATTGAATAATTTTTGTAAAAAATATTTTTCAGGGCCCGCATTGTCTGGGGTATTAATTTTTAAAATAATTACGTCGGCGGCCTCCATACTGCTAACCACATTTGTGAATTCTTTGGTTTCTTCCTTATTAAAACCTTCCAAGAAAATTTTTGTACTTGACTTTAAGGGTAAAATGTTGGATTCATTTTTTAACAGTACCAATGATTTTTGCTGTGCCTCAATCCCTTTAGCAGCAAAAGTAGGATTGTTAATTACTTTTACACCTTCAGGATCCAAATAAGGATGATCAAATAAACCTAAACGAAATTTCTCTCTTAAAATTCTGCGCATCGAAGAATCAATTCTTTTTTCAGAAACTTTTCCTTCTTTTACCAATTCAACAACCACATTAGGAAGTGCTTCCCCTCCAAACATATCACATCCTGCATTGATAATTTTTCCCATTCTTTGCTTTGCCGTTAAATTTTCAACCCCATGTGCAGCAGCTGGCTTTAAGGTATAACCTAATATTTTAGCATCGGTTACCAAACCCCAATCGGTGCAAACTATACCATCAAAATGATAAGTGTTTCTTAATAAGCCTGTAATAATATCTTTATTGTATCCAAATCCTACGTCCTCACTTGTTTGTCCAACAGGCAAACCATAATAAGGCATTACCTGTGCAGCACCTGCCGCAAAAGCTCCTTTTTCAAATGGTATTAAATGGTATTTGAAATTATTTCCGGGATACACTTGATGTCCTGGAGGAAAATGTGCATCACGTCCATTTTCCTGAGGCCCTCCACCCGCAAAATGTTTTACCATACACTCCACACTATTTTCATTGATGCTATCTCCTTGAAATCCTAAAATATATGCCTTTGTCATGGTTGCTGCCAACTCGGCGTCTTCTCCAAATGTCCCATTAATTCTCCCCCATCTTGGCTCGGTTGCTAAATCCGCCATGGGTGATAAGGTTAATCTAAAACCCAATGCTTTATATTCTTGTCTTGCAATGTCGCCGAATGCGCGCACCAAATTACTGTCTCTTGTAGCAGCTAATCCTAAAGTGGAAGGCCAACTTGAAAAGAAGGGACTATAAATACTTGCACCAGGTGCATTAGGCACACCATGCCTTGGATCGGTAGCCAGTGTTAATGGAATGCCTAAACGACTTCGCTCCGCTAATTTTTGAATATTATTATGCCAAGTAACCATTGCTTCAGGACTAGTAGATTGCAATGTATTTAAATGATTCATGTTCTTCCCCAACACCATCGCAGTATTCCCTTCCACCACATATGAAATGGGGTTTAAAATAGATTGTGTTTCCGAAAGAGAACCATCACTATTCATTGCAGCCATGGTAATAAACATACTTCCCGCTTTCTCCTCTAAAGTCATTTGACTTATTAAATTGGTAATACGGTCTTCGGTACTTACTCTATAATCCTCATAGGCATCAAGTTTGCCATTTTTGTTTAAATCTCTAAAATCATGACCGTCTATTTTTAAAATGGGTGCTTCTTTACCAATTAGCTTAGCTGCATCTTTATATGCGATATAGCTTTTTACATAAACCACGGTTAATAAAATAGCTATTAACCCAATAATAGACAAGAAGGTGTACCCTAAAAATTTGAAGAATTTTTTCATGACAAGTAATTATATAACCTTAAAGTTAACTAATTACTTTTTAATTTAAGCTTGGTAAATACCTGTAAATGAGGTAACGCGAGCACTGAAAGGCTTATAAATAACAAAGTAAAAATCCCAGATGCGTCTTTGCTGCTAAGGGTTAAGAAAGTGATATAGGCGAACCCAAACCAAGCCATAATGGAAAAGGGAGCCGCCTTAAAAAGTAAACCGCTCCATCCTTTAATGGTATTAGGTACCTGAAAATTAATCCTGATTTTATCAAAAGACAAAAGGGAATGCCAAAAACCAAAATAAAAAGCAAAGCTTAACCAAAGTGGCATGAATAAAACAAAGCTAATTAAAACACCAGCTTGTAATAGCGTATAATAATAAAAACTATTTTTTTCAAAGAAATAATTTTTAAAAAAGAATAAGAGGCTATGCAAAACTAAAATACATAAAATTGTATACGGATATAAATTATTTGCAAGCGCAATAATCTCCTCTTTTTTAATACCCGACCTGCCCATGGTTAAAAAAACATCCAAGGCAAAATTTATGTTCTTGGTGAGCATAAATAAGATCCAAGAAAATCCTAGTAAGGTGTAAATTATTTTATGAGTTAGGTGATGGGTATTCCCCATCCAATCGATCTCACCAAAATGAAAAGCAGTGATTAAAATAAAAATGACCAATGCAATAATGGGAAAGAAATACCAAACCAATGCATAAGCTAAAATATTTGCTAAATATTTAATCAAAAATATTTTTTGTCCTTTTTCAGAAGGGTGCAAATGTTGGTCAATATATAAATCCAAGGCGCCATGAGGAACGCCAAATAGAATTAAAATGAAAATTAAAAACGAAATTTGGGTATTAATAGAAAACTGACAAATCGTATCAACTATAAATAATAGTAAAGCAAATAATAATAAATAACCTCTTAATTTTATTTGCATATTCAATAATTAAAAAAAATGGGGCAAGTAAAACTTGCCCCATGCTAAAACCAATTGTATTAAGCAGATTTTCTACTTAAGCTATAAATCACTAAACCGAAACCAATTTTATTAACTGCATCTCCAATATTATAAATAACATTCATGTCAAGTCCAATACTTTTGAAACCAGCATACCATTGTCCGTCGGCAGTTCCAATTAAATATCCTAATGGATAAATAGCCCAACCAACTAAAACAAACCAACCTAATGCTGCGTTTGCAGAAGCAACAGCAGAACCTGCGTTGGTAGCTAATTTTTTAACATCTCCCATCCATACTTCATACACAATATAGAAGTATGCAATAGCACTCACAGTACCCCATACAGTTGGGTTACCTAAGCCTGCTTCACCCATATAACCAGTTACAAGCATTACTACAGAACCTAAAATCATTTTCCATAAAATACTTGCTGTACCACCTGCTTTTTTCGTGATCAAATAAAATTCAACACACATTAAAGGCACAGTTAATAACCAGTCTACATAACGGAAGAAAGTTGGAGAATCATGCGTTTCAGCATAATAACCTCTCATGTAATAATAGTGAACCGCAGCAATGAAAGTAATTAAACCAGAAACAAGAACAGAAGTTCTCCATTCAGGACTAGTATTACCTACTTCCATAAAAAAGAATACAGCAGCGGCCATCATAGCCATCGTGCCTACGAAGAAAGTGAAAGAAACATAGTCAGTTTTCGCAATCGCTACTGACATCAGTGACAAATGATCCATATTGTTGAGTTTTGGTGAACAAAATAATTCACAACACTCCACATGTTCTTTACGGCTGTCATTAAAGTTTTCTTATTCAATAATGCAAAGCAATAGCAAGCCAATCGTTGTACTTTTAATAACATTAAGTTAAACAAAATGTTCAAAGTTTAACAGAATAAAATGTTAAACGATTTTAGTCGTATTTGAAATAAATAGAGAAAAGCAAATATGTAATTAATACACTAAGTAAAATTAAAATTTGAATATCAGCCTATTATAATAAAGGTGTTTAAACAATGAGTTTTTAACTAACACTTATCTGCCATGCAAAAAAAATAAAAATTTTTACTTTAACCGATTATTTTAATGAAATAATATAAAGGAATATTTAACTTAATACATTATAAACTAGCAATCAAACCCAATGAAATGAAAACCCCCAAAACAATTGTATTTCTAGCACTTGCAACATCCCTAATTAGTTGTAATAAAAGTGATTCCACCATCACTTCAACTAACAATAACAATTCATCCACTACCGTTGCAGTACCTGCAGTGTACTCAAAAATTTATGGTGCTACTAGCATTACTAATGATGGTACCTATATAACTATAAAGACAAAAAATTTACCTGACCACAAAAGCACTTATTACCCTACCTCCAATGCTTTGTATGAAGCTTATACTGGTACTACTTTTGGGGGGTACACTTTTAATAAAAATCCAAACTCTATTTTAGAACAAGCTGCAACAATTAAAATACCAGTAAATCCCAAATTAAATACGGCTCACGCTGCTACCCCATTGGGTCCTATTGGTGTTTCTTTAAATGGTGTGGTATTTTTTAATCAATATGCAGGACCTAACCAACCCTTGTCTGGAGAAATTGTAAGTTTTGATAAATATTATGGTCACCCACAACAATCGGGTATGTATCATTATCATGTGGAGCCCATTTATTTAACAACTGTAAAATCTACTAAATCGGGACTAATGGGATTTTTGTTAGATGGTTTCCCAGTATATGGACCTCAGGAGGAAGACGGCACTTTAGTTACCAATTCCATGATGGACGATTACCATGGCCATACACATAAAACAGTGGACTATCCCAATGGCATTTATCATTATCATTTCACTAATGAATCGCCCTACCTAAATGGTAGTGGGTTTTACGGTACTCCAGGAACCATCACACAATAATGCGTTTTTTGTTTTTCTTAATACTGGCATCCGTTTTTTTTGCTTGTAAAAACAGTCAAGCAAACGGGGAACTTATCATCTCCAAAAAATATTACCCCAATAAGCAGTTAATGGAGTATAGAGAATTTAGAAATGATATGAAAAACGGCAAACAAATTGCGTTTTGGGACAATGGCAATAAAAGATTCGAATTTTTTGCTGTGAACGATACCTATGAAGGGGAATTAAAAGAATGGGACTATACTGGTAAATTATTTCATTTAGGACATTATAAAAATGGTCAGGAAGAAGGCGTGCAAAAGCTTTGGTATGATAATGGAAAAATTAGAGCCAACTATGTTATTTTGAATGGTAGAAGATATGGCCTTTTAGGAACCAAAAATTGTAAAAATGTATCGGATAGTATTTTTAATAGTAAGTAGTTTTTTTGTATTTGCTTGTAAACAAAAAAAGCAAGAGGCTATACCTTTGCCCTATTACAATACAGCCGATTTTGAACCTATTTTTATAAAAAATAAATCCGAAGTTCCTTTAAAAATAAATCACCTTATAGATCACTTTCAATTTTTAAATGAAGACAGTGCTACCCTTACCCAAGCTATTTTTGACAACAAAATTCATATAGCCAATTTTATTTTCACAAGCTGTGGCAGTATTTGCCCAGTGATGACTAGCAATTTTAAAATAGTCGGAGAAAGTTTTAAGAATGATACCAATGTAGTTATGTTGTCTTATTCTGTTACCCCGTGGATAGACAAACCTTTCATACTCAAAAATTACAAACAAAAAAATGGAATCTCCAATACCAACTGGCATTTTTTAACGGGGGACAAAGCAAGCATATATAAACTAGCAAGACAATCTTATTTTGCAGAGGAAAATATTGGATTTAGTAAGGATAGCACCGAATTTTTACACACCGAGCATGTTATATTGGTAGACAAATCTAAAAGAATAAGAGGCATTTATAATGGCACCCTTAGCTTAGAAATGCGACATTTAATAGAAGATATTAAAACGCTTGAAATGGAGGATGATTAAACAATCGCATCCCACAAAGCAGCTCTTACTTCCAAGGATTTTATAGAAGCATCTGTAGCTTCCTGCCATTTTTTTTCTGCATTGCCACATAATTCAGCTACCATTTCTAAAGCCAATTGACTATGGTGCCCCCCGTCAACTTCAATATGCCTTTCGATATAATATTTAAAAACGGAAACTTTTTCCGGATGCGTAGTATATATCTCGTTTAAAATTTGCGTGAACATATCCGGTATTAAATCCTCTCTCCCAAAAGTAAATACCGCTGCTTTTACATGTAAAGGTGCATTTTGTGCAATATCAAAAGTGAAGTGTAAAAATTGTTTCACTTTTGAAGGTAAATTAGCATCGTCAATGGCTTGAGCAATGCTTTTTCCTAATTTAATTTCGGCCATTAATGCATTGATAAGTTCAGCCGAAGCACCCATTTGCTCCATCGCTTTCAAATACAATTCAAAATGACTTATTCTGTTTCCCAATTCATCTACATCTGATTCTTCCCCAGCTACAATTTCGTTTATCAAGAATCTGGTATTAGCTGAACCAACAGGCACCCAAGGCAGGGATACACAGGTAAGTCCAATTTGAAGTGACTTTAATAAACTCATGAAATCCCAAACTGCAAATACATGAAATTGTGTGAATTTTTTGAGGCCCTCAATATCATTAATTTGAGCATAAACTGGATGTGCTAATAAATGGGTTCTAGC
Organism: Bacteroidota bacterium; assembly: GCA_947453145.1. Taxonomy (GTDB): domain Bacteria; phylum Bacteroidota; class Bacteroidia; order Chitinophagales; family Chitinophagaceae; genus Sediminibacterium. Next base: position 31,638 of record CANGFA010000020.1, on the reverse strand, counting down.
CTTATTTATTTTTTCCTGTAATTGCGTGGTATGCTTATTCATAGTAAATATTTAGTCAAAATACAACAACAATTAAACACTGTATTTTGTTATATTTTTGCAAAGGAACTAATTAATATTTTGACTTAATTGCTTTTAATAAAAATGATTCATAATATTCCAAATATCATAAACCAGGATGGCATTGCATGCTACCATAGCAATGCAATTTCTGATGAGGAAATAGCTTATTATTTTGATGAATTATTCAACAATCTTGCGTGGGAGCAAGAAAGGATTATCATGTTTGGTAAAGAAATTACAACAAAAAGAAAAGTAGCTTTTTATAGCGACCCCAAAATGAGCTATACCTATTCCAATAAGACAAAACAGGGTATAGAATGGACACCCGCTTTATTAAGAATTAAAAATAGAGTAGCAGCAATCACCGGTTCTTTCTACAACGCCTGCTTGTTAAACCTTTATCATAATGGAGAGGAAGGAATGGGTTGGCATAGTGATGATGAAAAAGAAATTGTTCCCAATAGCTCTATAGCCTCTTTAAGCCTAGGTGCTGAAAGGAATTTTTCATTTAAACACAAAACCACAAAGGAAACCGTATCCTTGGTATTGGGAAATGGTTCCATTCTTGACATGAAAGGAGAGATTCAAAAACATTGGCTCCACGCTTTACCAAAAACCAAAAAAGTAACGGCTCCAAGGATTAATCTTACTTTTAGACAAATGCAAATGGCTTAGGTTGGTATTTAAAAGAACCAGTAAATGAAAAATAGTAAAAATAAAATTGTTAAAAAAGGGAACCTGCCTTCCAAAATTTGCCTTCATTGTGGCAGACCATTTACATGGCGAAAAAAATGGGAACGTAGTTGGGATGAAGTAAAATATTGCAGCGATGCTTGTAAAAAAGGAAACTAGCTGTATTTGACAAATATTTTTGACTCATCTAATTTAGTACCTCCTTAAAAATCAAATAATTAAATAATACGATCTAGCGCTTGCTAATTTTATTCATAGCAATCGTTTTTTGCCTACTGCATTTAAACCTTTTAATATCATCGCTTCTTTTTACTAAATGCTTTTGACTCACTCCACTATTAACTCTTTTACGCCAAAGATTAAAACTATTTCGTTTTAATTCCTTACGCATAAGTTTAATAGTATCAGCTTCTGAAAACCCAAACTGTATTTGTATGGCTTCAAATGGGGTTCTGTCCTCCCATGCCATTTCTATAATTCTATCAATATCTATTCTTTCCATTCAATTGGGATGATTATTTCATTGGTCCTACCTACAAATTGATAAGGTGCATTGTAACCTAAAAAACTATACTCCCCTATCATTTTAATTTGCTTGTTTTTTAATATTTGCTCAAGCTGCTCTTTATTAGACTTTATTTTTGCGTCAGTTGCATACCCAGAAAAACTTATAGAAGCAACATATACTGGCTTACTTTTTTGAATATCAATGGTTTTATCATTTGGGGTTGGCAAATCACCTTTATCGAATTTTTCAGGCATCACAAAACTCATACTAGAACCTTTTTCATTCATGCTCATTCTTACAGGGGCAGTCATGGAAATAGATTGCTTTTGCTCATTCCCTCCAAATATATATCTAGCTAATTTTCTAAACCCATTATTCGCCAATCCCTTATAATCGGTAGCATTTGAATAGATGGTGGCCATGGTTGCCGATGGATAAAAGCGGATCTCAAAATTACCCTCTTTCAAAATGGTCCTAAATTTTTGCTTTTCCGTTTTAAGGGCATTTACAGCTATAAAGGATTGAAAAACAAGGTATATGCCAATTAGTATTAGGCTAATAGTAAGTGCTTTCATAAAGTCATTTATAAGATAACAACATTATAGCCTATTTGTTTAGTCCTTTGCACCCTTTAATACTAATTTGGAGTTCAATACCCATTTTTTAAAAATATTAATAATCATAGTTTGAAAAAAGAAAAATTAAGAACAAATGGCTACATTACAATTAATTAAACATATTCATAAACAAGCATTTTATGGGAGATATAGGATTCCAAGAACTACTACTTATTACTTTTATTGTTTGCTTTATAGCAATTACACCTTACATTTTTTATCTATTAGAACTTCAAAAAACATTGAGCGCAGTAAAACCAGAAAACAGAAAAATGCATCCTGGTTTAGTGTGGCTTTTATTTATACCCCTCTTCTCTACTTATTGGTACTACAAAGTAGTAACCAGTATTGCGGATTCCTTAGCGGCAGAATTTGAAGAAAGACATATAGAAGTGGATGAGCAAAGACCAGGACTAAAAATGGGTATAGCCCTTTTTGTGATTGGCGTTATTCAAATTTTTCAAAATGTATATTCCAAATATTTTGCATTTAGTGGAGAAGGAACGCCAAATGTTAAATTAAGAATAACTATGTTTTTAATAACTTTTATTTTAGGTATCACTTCTTTTGTTTTATTTATCATGTATTGGATAAAAATAAAAGGATACCGTAAACTTATAATAGAAGCCAAAAATCTTAATTAAGATAAGGCTATCTCGCTACTAATCCTCCATCCATTACAAGTTCGGCACCTGTCATAAAAGAAGAATCTTCTGATGCTAAAAATAAAGCGCCACTTGCGATTTCCATTGGATCGGCCATGCGTCCTTGAGCAGAAGAATGTTTAATAACATCTTCCATGTCTGGTGTATTGATCAATGTTGCTGTCATGGGTGTTAATACCCAACCTGGACAAATAGTGTTTACCCTAATTTTATCTTTTGCAAGTGAAACAGCCAAATCCTTACTAAACATTACCAGCCCTCCTTTTGAAGAAGAATAGGCCGATCCATTTCCACCAACAACCCCAGCAATGGAAGCAATATTTATAATGGAGCCACCTCCTGCTTTTCTTAAGTAGGGTATACAAGTTTTACATCCTATAAATGGGCCCGTTAAATTTATGGAAAGAACCTGCCCCCATAATTCAATGCTCGTATTTTCGCAGTCCACAAATCCAGGATAAATCCCTGCATTATTTACAAGTATGTCTAGATGTCCATATAATTGGATCACCTTGTCTACCACTTTTCTCCAATCGGATTCACTGGTTACATTGTGTTTCATGTACTCAATTTCTAAGCCCTCGGCTTTGGCGGCAACCACCCAACTTTTTAATTTTTCTTCATTGGAATCGGTCGCTAACACTTTAGCGCCTTCTTTTGCAAATAATTTGGATTCTGCGGCTCCCATTCCGCCTGCAGCACCTGTTACAATAGCTACTTTTTCTGATAAGCGTTTCATAATTTAGAATTTGTAAACAAGCTACACTCATTCTAATCATGTAAAAATGACCTAAGTCATTTTAGCGTACTATCTTCTTACCCCTAAGTTTAGGCTTAAACTTATTACGCAAATTGGTAAGTCTTGCACTATCGTTTGGGAATAATTTTATAGCACTATCTGCTAACTTAATTGAAAAGCGATTGCTGCGTCCCATTAGTTCTAATCTTGCATTTAAATAAACATCCCAAGCACCGGGTTCGTTTCTATTTTGCACATACTTGTTAAATGCCTTAGCAATTTCAGCAGTGTCCTTTACTTTTATAGCCGCTGGTATTAAATTATAATAATAAACATTTGCAGTTGGCCAGTTATAAAATGCAGCTTTTGCAAAATAAAAGGCACTGTCCTTATTTTCCTTTGCACCATAATAAAGAGACATAACATAATCGTTATAATGCAAATAAGGGTTATTATTTTTATCTGCATTTAATAATTTATACGCTTCATCTAGCTTATTATTTTTGATATAATACCTTGCCAATAACGCAGGCAGCGGCATGGTATTAAAAGACAAATTAGGTATGCTTGGCAAACCTTTTACTTGATCTACAGACATTACAGGTATGGCCGAAAGATCACCCATCATATACTTTTGAAAACGCATAGACTTATAACCTAAGGCATTAATAATTGTGGAGCCTAGTAATAACAATACTAAAAATACAATGGCCCATTTTTCTAGCTTGTTTTGAAGGGGTTTATGTTCAGGTAGGTTTTCTGCTGTCACTTGGCTTAGAGCTTCATTGTTCATTACCGAATTAGGTGAAATTAACAGGGCTGTAGTGATCGCAAACATCACCTGCATCACCGTTCGTTCTGCAGGAAAATTAAGTGTAGCGTCCACCAAATAACAGGTCATAGCCATAAAAGAGATGGTGGCGTGAACCCGAAATACTGCGTACTTTTTATTCAACATTACTTTTAAAGTGAATAAAAATGCCAATAGAAAAATACTTAAAAATAGCAGGCCACCTATAATTCCTAGCTCGGCAAAGTTTTCTAAAAAATCGTTGTGTAAATGATAGCGCACTACAAAGTCATTGGTTTGACCTTTTTCGTAATACAAGGATGCTATTTTCCAGTTGCCATATCCCGCACCTTTTAACAAATGATGTTTGGCGTAATCTATTCCGGTTTTCCAAAAAGCCAAACGATCGCTTCCTTTTTCAATGGTGATATCACCTATCCTTTTTGTTACCGTTCCGTAGCCACCTCCACCCTTTTGTAAATTAAGTGCATGATTGATCACGAAATTAGAAACAAAAAAAGCAAATAAGATAGGCACAACAAAGTAAGCCAACTTAATCATAATCCATTTTCTGTTTTCTTTGTAATGCATGAAAATGGTGGCAGCAGCGTAAATGGAAAATATTAATATTAACCCGACAAAAGTGGACCTGGTATTTAAGATAAATAATGAAAATAATGTGAAACAAAGTGTTAAGGCGCCGAATATTTTACCGGATCTCTTACTTTGAATAATGTAAAATAATATAAAAGGTACATTGATAAGTACACTTGCAGCTCTTATATTTTTATTGCCGTAGCTGATCCCTCTTAAACTTAATACAATGTTATCAAACGGCTTAGTTCCTAATTGCCAAAAGAATTCAATGGTTAATGAAATGGAATCTAGTAATGAAAACAAAGCAACCAAAAATGCAAGCTGCTTAAACAATAAAACAACATCTTTTTTATACAATAAAATAGACAAATTCATGAAAATAAAAAAGGTACTTACCAATCGTGCTAAACAAACTAGGGCTTCCGTAGGATTGATAGCATAAAAATAAGAACCCAAGGCCCACATAACATAGATCCCAAAAACCATTGCGAATTTACTTTTGAAAATGCCCTTAATGGCTTCCTCGTAAAGGGGATAATTAAACAGCAAATAGCCCGCAATCAAAAGATCTATAATGCTTACATACATCCATTGAAATCCCATGGGATCGGCACCACCTAGCTCTGGTAAAAAATGCACAGCTAAATAAAGCGCAAAGAAAATGAGATGTGTGAAGCCTTTCACTTTTTTCATGCTGCAATTTAACGAAAAAAGGGCATCCCTTTATTGCAATACAAAAGTCTCATGCATTTCTGGAACATTCACTTCCTTAAAGCCTTTTTTGCGTAAACGCTCTGCAAAATGGTCCTGCACTTCGGCCTCGCCATGAACCACATAAATTTGTTTTACTATATCTGGATTTTGACAAGCTAAAAATTGCATTAAATCCTCGTAATCGCCATGCGCACTCATACTTCGAAGAGAACCCACTTTTGCTTTTACCGGATAGGTATCACTATAAATGCGCACTTCCTTTTGGCCATTCATTAAGCGTCCGCCCAATGAATGAGGTTCACAATAACCTACGAGTAAAATAGCACACTTGGGATTCTCAATATTATTTTTAATATGGTGCTTAACCCTACCAGCATCGGCCATGCCAGAAGCAGAGATGATTACTTTAGGATGCAAGTCCTCATTTAAGGCCTTACTTTCATCTACTGTTTTAATGTAGCGCAATCCTTCGAAATCAAATGGATCGTCGTCCACTTCTAACACATGTTGAATGGTTTTATTAAAATATTTAGGAAAAGATTTTACCACTTCAGTAGCTTCAATGCTTAAAGGACTGTCCACATAAATAGGTACATGAGGCAATCGCTTCTCTATAGATAACTGGTTTAATTCGTATAAAATTTCCTGGGTTCGGCCAACACTAAATGCAGGTATAATTAAGTTCCCTTTGTTCTCTACACAAGTGGTTTGAATCCAATGCAATAAGTCGTCTGGTGTAGTATGAATTAAATCATGCAATTTATCACCGTAAGTGCTTTCAATGATAATAAAATCGGCAGGGGGAAAAATTGCAGGTGATCTTAAAATCATATCTCTGTATCTTCCAACATCTCCACTAAAAGTTAAGGTCTTGGTTTCACCTCCTTCTTTAATTTTTAAATTCACTGCAGCACTTCCAATAATATGTCCAGCGTCGGTGTATAAAAGTTCAACGTTATTGCTAATTTTTGTGGGTACATTATATTCTACTACACTTAATAAAGGCAGGGTTAAATTAACATCATCTAAATCATAAAGGGGTTCAATGGGAGGAAGGCCCTGCTTGGCTCTGCGCTTATTACCAAATTTGGCATCATCCCTTTGAATCATTGCAGAGTCTTTTAATAATATTTCCGTTAAGGCTTTCGTTGCAGGCGTACAATAAATAGTTCCCTTAAATCCTTCCTTCACTAATTTAGGAAGCAAACCGGTATGATCGATATGCGCATGCGATAAAATTACATAGTCTACTTGTGTCGCATCAAAACCAAAATTGGCATTTAATCCGTCGGTGTCACGCCCCATTCCTTGAAACATACCACAGTCCAATAAAAAACTTTCTGCATTTTCTAATTGAACCAAATGCTTTGAACCTGTAACGGTTCGCGCTGCTCCGTGGAAACTTATTTTCATAGTAAAATATTATTTTACTAAGATACTGATAAAGCAATAGATAAAATCAATGCAATGCTTACAAGGCAATAGTGGCTACAAGGTAATCTGCAATTAAAATTAAGATGCAACTTACCACTACCGATCGGGTACTTGCTTTACCAATTTCCAATGCACCACCCTTTACATGGTAGCCAAAATAAGCCGGAACGGTGCTAATAATAAATGCAAATATGAAAGACTTATAAAACGCAATGATAATGTAACTTGTTTTTAAACCTTTGCGAATGCCAGTAATGAAAAGCTCATTGGGTACCGCTCCAGCCCAACCACCTACTAAATATCCGCCCCAAATACCTATTACAGCAGAGATCCCAACCAACATGGGCACCATTGTAAAAGCACCTAATATTTTTGGGAGTATTAAATAGTTTTTTGAATTAATACCCACAATTTCTAAGGCATCTATTTGCTCCGTTATACGCATGTTACCAAGTTCACTTGCAATTTTGCTGCCCACTACGCCGGCCAATACAATGGCTAAAAAAGTAGGGGCGAATTCTAAAATCATACCATCTCTCACAATTATGCCAATAGTAGAAAGTGGAATCATTGGGCTTACCAATTGAGCAGCAGTTTGCACGGTCATTACCGCACCCAAGAAAAAAGAAATTATAATTACTATAGGCAAGGATCCAATTCCAATATCATAACACTGTCTCATATATTCCTTCCAAAACATACGAACACTGTCTGTTTTGGTGAACATGCCCTTTAGCATTAAAAGGTATTTTCCGAAATGCGTGAAAAAATTCATACCTCAAAGTTAGTGATTTTCTATTGCTTACGCTTTTTCATACGTTTCCACCAGCTGGTTCTTTGTACTTCTGTAGCCGTATCAATACGCGTTTTTAATTGCGCGTCCACCACCGAAACTGTAGCCATATTAATAATATTGCGTACATCCGAACCTAATTGTAAAACATTCACTGGTTTTTTCAAACCTAATAAAATGGGCCCAATGATATCTACGCCTCCCACCTCTTTTAACAAGTGGTAGGAAATATTACCTGCAGTTAGATTAGGAAAAATAAGCACATTCACATCTGCGTCCACTAAATCACTAAATGGATAATTGTCTCTTAATATTTCTTTATTAAAAGCCAACATTCCTTGCATCTCGCCGTCTACAATTAAGTTGGGATTTTTTTGCTTTACAATTCGAGTAGCTTCCGCCATTTTTCTTGCATCATCGGTATCACTACTTCCAAAATTAGAATAGCTTAACATAGCTACTCTTGGCACCATATTAAAATTGCGCACTTCCTTCGCCACCAATAAAGTTATGTCTGCAATTTCCTCGGCCGTTGGATTAATATTTACAGTCGTGTCCGCTAAAAACAATGGACCTTTTTTCGTTAACAATAAATACATGCCGGCAATTTTACTGCCTCCTTCTTCTACTCCAATTGTTTGCAAAGCAGGCTTGATCCCGTCCGCATAATTTCGTGTTAAGCCCGATAACATGGCGTCCGCCTCCCCGGTTTCCACCATCATGGCACCAAAATAATTTTGGGTGCGCATTAATTTTAAGCTCTCGTATTTATTAATTCCTTTGCGTTGTCTTTTTTGGAATAACAAGGAACCAAAAAATTCACGTTTGGTTTCCATTGCATCACTTCGCACATCAATAATTGGAAGATCGGTGATGTCTATATTATTGGCTTCGGCGATATTTCTAATTCTGGTTTCATTTCCTAATAGTATTGGATAAGCAATGCCGTCATCATACACAATACTTGCAGCTTTTAATACCTTCGTATTTTCTGCATCTGCAAATACCAAACGTTTAGGATCACGTCTTGCCTTATTACTTAAAATACGCATTAGTTGATTGTCTAATCCCAAACGCTTATTTAATTGCAACTCATAACTTTCCCAATTGCTTATATTTATTTGCGCCACACCCGATTCCATCGCTGCCTTTGCGACTGCAGGTGCAAGAGTGCTTAATAAGCGAGGATCCAAAGGCTTTGGAATAATATATTCAGTACCAAAACATAAGTTTTGTTGATTATAAGCCATGTTTACAATATCAGGTACCGCCGTTTTTGCTAATTCTGCTAAAGCTTTCACCGCAGCTAATTTCATTGCTTCATTAATTTGTTTAGCACGCACATCCAAGGCGCCTCTAAAAATATAAGGAAACCCTAACACATTATTTACTTGATTCGGATAATCCGAACGGCCCGTAGCCATGATAATATCCTTACGCACTGCAGTTGCCGCCTCATAAGTAATTTCTGGATCTGGATTAGCCAAAGCAAAAACAATTGGATTTTTAGGCATGGATGCAATCATTTCAGGCGTCACTACATTACCTACACTTAAACCTAAAAACACATCGGCATTTTTTATGGCTTGTGATAAGCTAACACTACTTGACTTCACCGCAAATGGTTTTCTGTCTGCACCTAAATCGGTTCTGCCTTCATGTAACACGCCATCCTTATCAAACAAAGTAAAGTTTTCATAACGTGCGCCTAAGGCAACATATAATTTAATACATGCCATAGCAGCCGCACCTGCACCATTTACGACAAACTTAGCTTTGTCAATTTTCTTTTTTTGTAATTCCAATGCATTTAATAAAGCTGCGCTACTAATAATGGCAGTACCATGTTGATCGTCGTGCATAACAGGAATATTCATTTCCTCTTTTAGCCTTTGCTCTATATAAAAACATTCAGGTGCTTTAATATCTTCTAAATTAATTCCTCCAAATGTGGGCTCTAATGATTTTACAATTTGAACGAACTTTTCGGGATCAGTTTCATTTATTTCTATATCAAATACATCAATGTCTGCAAAAATTTTAAACAACACCGCCTTCCCTTCCATTACCGGCTTGCTTGCTTCTGGTCCAATATTTCCCAAACCTAAAACTGCTGTACCGTTGGTAATTACCCCAACCAAGTTTCCTTTAGCCGTGTATTTATATACATCCGATGGATTATTTTGAATTTCGGTACAAGGAATAGCAACACCCGGACTATATGCCAAGGATAAATCCTTTTGTGTTTTAGTTTCTTTGGTTGGTACTACTTCTATTTTACCAGGTCTACCACTAGCATGGTATTCAAGGGCTTGATCTTTACGAAGGTTCTGTTTATTAGACATGTAATAAATTTATAACAAATGTTAGTTTCAACGTGTAACAAAGCTACTAAATTAATAGTAATAGGATGTTTTATAAAGCTAACTCCTTGATTATGAATGATTAATATATAAAAGGCTAATCGTTAAATAAGCGCACACCCAACCAGGCCATCATACCTACACCGTGTGCAATGGCATCCTCGTCTACTTTAAATATTGGAGTATGTACATTATGTATGGCATCCTTAGATTCATTTCTTACGCCTAATCGGAAAAAACAACCTGGGATCACTTGAGAGTAATAACCAAAATCTTCAGCGCCCATTCGAAGTTCTGTTTCTTCAACATTTTCTGCACCCATGTATTGGTTTGCTAATTTCCATGCAGCATCTGTTATTAATGGTTCGTTATCAACTGTTGGATATCCAACATCTACTCTGAAATCAATTTCAGCACCTGTTGCAATGGCTAAACCTTTTGCTTGTTGAAGCATTAATTCATGTGCTTTAAAACGCCAAACCTCATCCATGGCTCTAAAGGTACCCATGAGTTTTACTTCACTTGGTATTACGTTAGTAGTATTACCACCATGTATGGAACAGATAGATAAAACCGAAGGATTTTGTGGATTGCGATTGCGCGATATAATAGTTTGCAAACTGGTAATTAATTGCGCTGCAACTAATACTGTGTCTATTGTTTGGTGTGGTGTAGCTGCATGTCCACCACTTGATTTAATGCTTACATACAATTCATCGGCACTAGCCATGACGCGTCCCTTTCTAAAACTTAATTTACCATAAGGCAAACCAGGATGCACGTGTAAGCCAATAATACCTTGCGGTGTAGGATTTTGCAATGCTCCATCGCGAATCATATAACTTGCACCGCCAGGATTTTTTTCTTCACCTGGCTGGAATAATAATTTAATAGTCCCTTCAAATTCATCACGCAAACTCCACAAAATTTTAGCTGCCCCTAATAAAATAGTGGTGTGTACGTCATGGCCGCATGCATGCATCACACCTTCATTTTTTGATTTATAATCTACCTCATTTTCTTCTACAATAGGAAGCGCATCCATGTCGGCACGTAATGCTATCACACGCTTGGTTGGATTTTTTCCTTCAATAATTCCTAGCACCCCAGTAGTGGCAATTACGGTAAAAGGGATGCCTATTTTTGTTAGTTGAGCTTGTACAAATTTACAAGTTTCAAATTCCTGATAACTTAATTCGGGATTTGCATGTAAATGCCTGCGTATTGCAATATTTTCTGTTTGCCCTTGGGCTGCTAAAGATTTTATTTTTTCTAGTAACATATGATTTGTACAAAAAAATGAAATGAATTAAAAGTAATCAGCGATTCATTTGAATTGCTTGTATTTAAAGTTAGCAATTAATAATTACTTTTTAAATTTTCCGTATGCGCGCCTGTTACAATAGCCACACCTGCACTACATCCTATTCTGGCAGCACCAGCGTCTATCATTTGTTTTGCAGTGACATAGTCTCTAATGCCGCCAGATGCTTTAATTTGCACCGCATCGGGTAAGTGTTTGCGAAATAATTGTACCGCTTCCACGCTTGCACCTTTTTCTGCGTAGCCTGTGGAGGTTTTTAAAAAATCAATGCCTGCTATTCCATAGATATCACAACACTTTATAATTTCTTCATCTGTTAATACGCCGGATTCAATAATTATTTTAACTGCTTTTCCTTTTGATCTAATAATAGGTAGGATATGATTTATCTCGTCTGCAATAGCCGCCCAGTCCCCGTTTTTAATTGCCGAAATATTAGCAACCACATCTAGTTCATCCGCGCCGTCTACCATGGCTAAAATAATTTCGGCAATCTTAGCTTCCGTTGCACTGTAACCAAAAGGAAAACCAATTACAGTTGCTACTTTCACATCTGTACCTGCTACTTGCTCCTTAGCTAATTTTACAAAATTAGGAGGCACACATACAGCTGCAAAATGATATTGCTTTGCTTCGGCACACAACTTTTCAATATCCGACACCAAACAAGTTGGCTTTAAAATAGTGTGGTCTATATATTTATTAAGTGGCATCTTTTCCATGACATGCTTTGTATTTTTTACCACTTCCGCAAGGACATGGATCATTACGTCCAATTTTTGGACCTACGCTTACTGGCGCTTGCTTTTGTTCACTTGGATCATGATATTGTTTTTCACCAACACCTTCCTCGGTTCTGCCTGCACTTAATTTACTTAAGTCAGTTCTTTGTTGTTTTCCTTCTTTTACACCTTGCTCAAATGGCAAATGAACATGACATAAAAATTGAACAAGTTTATGGTTAATTTCAATATCCATTTTACGGAACAATTCAAAGGCTTCCATTTTATAAATAACCAATGGATCTTTTTGTTCGTATGTTGCTGTTTGTACAGATTGTTTCAAATCGTCCATCGCGCGCAAATGCTCTTTCCAAGCATCGTCTATCAAACTTAAGGAAATAGATTTTTCGGCTTGTGTGGCTAAGGTTAGTCCGCCGGTGCTTACATTCTTATCCAAATTCACCAACACATTGTAAGCTACTTTGCCGTCACCCACAGGCACAATTACATTTTCAATTTGGCTTCCTTGTTCTAAACGAATTTTCTTAAACACAGGAATACTTTCCTGCATGATATCGTTTTTCTTATACTCATAATGTGCAATCGCTTCCTGGTATACTTTCTCTACTAATTCATTTTCACTTGTGCCTGCAAATTCTTCGGCCGTAATTTTAGAATCAAATCCACCACTTACAATTAAGGATAATTTAAAGTCCTCATAAGTTCCATTGGATTTATGATGTAAAACTAAATTTTCGATCACTTGATAAAATGCATTGTCAATATCCAATGCTAAACGTTCACCAAACAATGCGTGATTACGTTTTTTATAAATCACCGTTCTTTGTTTATTCATTACGTCGTCATATTCTAACAAACGCTTTCTGATACCAAAGTTATTTTCCTCTACTTTCTTTTGAGCACGCTCTATAGACTTTGTAATCATGCTGTGTTGAATCACTTCCCCTTCCTTGTAACCAGCAAAATCCATAACTTTAGCAATACGCTCACTTCCAAACATGCGCATTAAATCGTCTTCTAATGAAACAAAAAATTGAGAAGACCCCGGATCACCCTGACGACCAGCTCTACCTCTTAACTGTCTGTCTACACGACGTGATTCATGTCGTTCAGTTCCTAATATTGCTAAACCACCCGCCGCTTTTACTTCGGGACTTAATTTAATATCCGTTCCGCGACCAGCCATATTGGTTGCAATGGTTACCGCTCCGGTTAATCCCGCTTCCGCAACTACTTGTGCTTCACGCGCATGTTGCTTTGCGTTTAATACATTGTGTGGAATATTTTTTTGACGAAGCATTCTGCTTAATAATTCACTCACTTCCACGGAAGTTGTACCTACTAAACAAGGCCTTCCATCTTCTCTTAATTTTTCGATGGTGTCTATCACTGCACCAAATTTTTCACGCTTGGTTTTAAATACCATATCCTGTTCGTCCTTACGTACTGCAGGAATATTGGTTGGCACTGTTACTACATCTAATTTATATATACTCCAAAACTCTGCTGCTTCTGTTTCGGCTGTACCCGTCATGCCACCTAGTTTGTGGTACATTCTAAAAAAGTTTTGCAAAGTAATAGTTGCGTAAGTTTGTGTAGCTGCTTCAATTTTTACATTTTCCTTTGCTTCTATGGCTTGGTGTAAACCATCGGAATACCTACGGCCTTCCATGATACGGCCCGTTTGCTCGTCAACGATTTTCACCTGACCTTCGATCACTACATACTCTACATCTTTATCAAATAAAGTATAGGCTTTTAATAATTGATTCACGGTATGAATACGATCCGCTTTAATACTATACTCGGAAATGATTGCTTCCTTTTGTTGTAACTTATCCTCCGCGCCAATGGCAGCATTGATGTCTATTGCATTTAAAGCAACACTAATATCTGGCAATAAGAAAAAGTTAGGATCCTCCCCTGCACCTGTAATTAAATGCAACCCTTTTTCTGTTAATTCAACGGAATTATTTTTTTCGTCGATATGGAAATATAAATCGGCATCCACTGCATGCATTTCTCTTTGCTGATCCGCCAAATAATAGTTTTCTGATTTTTGCATTTTAACCCTTACACCCGGCTCACTTAAGAATTTAATTAAAGCGCCATTTTTTGGCAACCCTCTAAAAGCACGATATAGTGCAAGTCCTCCGTCCTTTGGATCGTCATTGCCTTCGTTTAATTTTTTCTTAGCTTCAATTAAAGAAGCACTTACTACTTTCTTTTGCGCCTCCACCAATTTTTCAATTCTTGGTTTTAGGTTAAAATATTGTTGTTCCCCAGTTGGATGTCCAATAGGTCCAGAAATAATTAAAGGCGTTCGTGCGTCGTCAATTAATACACTATCCACCTCATCCACCATGGCAAAATGATGTTTACGTTGCACCATTTCCTCTGGGGTGTGCACCATATTATCTCTTAAGTAGTCAAAACCAAATTCATTATTGGTACCATAGGTAATATCTGCTTTATACGCATTACGACGATCCTCGGTATTAGGTTGGTGCTTGTCTATACAATCCACCGTTAATCCTAACCACTCAAATAAGGTACCGTTCCATTCACTATCTCTTTTCGCCAAATAATCGTTTACCGTTACAATATGAACGCCCTCTTCGGCCAACGCATTTAGGTAGGCTGGCAAGGTAGATACCAAAGTTTTACCCTCACCCGTACTCATCTCGGCAATTTTACCCTGATGTAAAACAATACCTCCAATTAACTGTACATCATAATGTACCATATTCCAGGTTACTGGCGTTCCTGCTGCATTCCATGTAGTTTGAAAAATAGACTTGTCTCCATTAATCGCTACATATTCTTTAGAAACGGACAGTTCGCGATCCAATGGGGTCGCAGTAGAAACCAATTCCTCTTCATTTGTAAAACGACGTGCTGCTTCTTTTACCACCGCATAAGCTTCGGGTAAAATATCCCAAAGTGCTTTTTCAATTTCTTGATCGCGATCTTTTTTAATCTTATCAATGTTTTGATAAATGGCGTCACGACCCATTAAGTCGCCCTCTGGCAAGGCCTCGGCTTTATTTTGCTCTGCCTCAATTAAAGCATCCAACTCCTTGGTATACTCCTTAATTCTGGCTTTAAATTCGGTGGTCTTAGCCCTTAACTGATCGTTGTCCAGTGCTTTGTAGCCTTCAAAATGACCATTGATCACCCCTACTAAATGCTGGATTTTTTTTACATCCTTCTCGCTTTTAGATCCACCAAATAGTGTACTTATAATTTTCAACATATGTCTTGTAAATAAATGTGTTAATATACCCTTTTCAATATACGTGCCAAACTTTTTTGGACAGCCAATTAAGGGTCTCAAAGGTAAGGATTTGAGGGCAGTTTGGCCATTTTAACGGCCCCTGAATACAAAAATTAACTTGTAGGGGCTGAAAAGTGGGAAATGGGTAAAAAAATGATACCTTTGCTCGCCTAAAACACAGGAAATTATAAAGCTATGGCTGGTCAATTAAAAGAAGTTAGAAACAGGATAAAAAGTACTCAAAGTACACAGCAAATTACAAAAGCCATGAAAATGGTAAGTGCTGCCAAATTACGTCGTGCACAAGACGCTATTACCCAAATGCGCCCTTATGCCCGCAAATTGCAGGATATGTTAAGCAATATCATTGGGAGTTTAGAAGGGGACATGAATTTGGCATTAGCCGAAACACGCCCAGTGAACAATGTGTTGTTAATTGTGATTACTTCTGATAGAGGATTATGTGGAGGTTACAATGCCAATGTGGTGAAATTAGCAAAAGCAACGATCGCCGAAAAATATCCAACTCAAAAAATAAGCATCTGGAATATTGGTAAAAAAGGATATGAGAGTTTATCAAAATCTGGATACAATACCAATGCCGATTTTAAAGACCTCTTTTTGCAATTAAGTTTTGCTAATGTGCAAGCAGCTGCAAAAGCAGCAATGAACGCCTTTGCGAATAAAGAGTTTGATGCCATAGAAATTATTTATAGCGAATTTAAAAATGCGGCTACGCAAGAATTTAAAGCGGAACCATTTTTACCTATTCCTAAAATGGCTAAAAAAGCAAATCAAAAGAAAACCGATTTTATTTTTGAACCTGCAAAAGAAATTTTGGTTGCAGAATTAATGCCAAAAATTTTAAATACACAATTATTTAAAGCAGTGCTAGACGCCAATGCCAGTGAGCATGGTGCAAGAATGACAGCAATGGATAAGGCAAGTGAAAATGCAAACGAATTATTAAAATCATTGAAAATATCTTACAACCGCGCAAGACAAGCTGCTATTACAACCGAATTAACGGAAATTGTAAGTGGTGCTGCTGCATTAAACGGATAAGAACTAACTATTATGGAAATTAGTGAAATCATACCTCATATTGAAGCGTTAATATTTGCAAGCGACAAAGCATTGAATGCAAATGACGTTACTGAATTAATTAATAATGCTTTTGGATTTTTAGAAGAGCGTATTACATTGGATCAAGTAGAAAGCGCTTTAAATGGTATTCAGGAAAAATATGCAACCGAATTTTATCCCTTTGAATTAAAACAAAGTGGTGGCGGTTGGCAATTTTTAACTAAACCTTCCTTTCACACAACCATTGCTCAATTAAATGGTGATAAATTTTTAAAGCGTCTATCCAATGCTGCTTTAGAATCTCTAGCCATTATTGCCTATAAACAACCAATTACCAAAGGAGAAGTAGAAGCCATAAGAGGCGTAAACAGCGATTACTCTATCCAAAAGTTATTGGAAAAAGAATTGATTGTGATTAGCGGTCGAAACGAATTACTACCTGGCAAACCATTGGTATATTCTACCTCTAAAAACTTTATGGATTATTTTGGCATTAACTCTACCGACGATTTACCAAAAATTAAGGAAGTTTTGGCCGATCAAATTGTGGAAGCGACCGTTATT
The DNA here is from genome assembly GCA_947453145.1 of Bacteroidota bacterium. GTDB lineage: Bacteria > Bacteroidota > Bacteroidia > Chitinophagales > Chitinophagaceae > Sediminibacterium. The sequence goes on along the minus strand of CANGFA010000020.1, from coordinate 14,668 downwards.
AAGCCAGAAGACTTTACAGACAATTCCGTTTTGGAGCAAGTATCAGATGAAGCTGCACAGGAGCGCGCTGAGGAAGAGACCCCGAATTTACCTGAGGAAACCGGCGACTATGAAGCGGAATCTGACCAGGAGGATACTAGCCCAGAAAGCCCTATTGTATAAAACTTATTCGTATCTGCGTTTATCCTTTTTTTTCTAAAATTATCTAGTTCATATAAGTCAAGAACCTAGTTCTAATTGTATCTTCGTAGTATGAAGTCAAGTTTATCCTACGAACAATTAAATAAGGCTGCAAATGAGTATGGTACGCCCTTATATGTGTACCATGCGGAAAAAATTGTTAGCCAGTTTCAAAATTTACTTTCTCATTTTTCAAGCAAGCATACCCGTTTTTTTTATGCCTGTAAAGCGCTTACCAATATTCATATTTTGGACGTAGTTAAACGTGCAGGTTGTAATGTAGATTGCAGTTCCATTAATGAAGCAAAGTTGGCTTTGCATGTTGGCTTTGCGCCCGAAAATATTTTATATACTAGCAACAGCGTAAGCTTCGAAGAAATTTGTGAAGCAATTAGTTTAGGTATACATGTGAATATTGATAGCTTATCTAACTTAGAAAAATTTGGTGCTAAGTATGGTAACACTTACCCTATAGGAGTTCGCGTGAGACCTAATATAATGGCGGGTGGTAATTTAAAAATATCTACCGGTCATGATAAAAGTAAATTTGGTATCCCCGTAACACAGTTAGCTGAATTAAAAGCCATTCAAGAAAAGTACCATATTAATATTGCCACTTTACATATTCATACAGGAAGTGAAATTAAAGATGTTGCGGTATTTATTCAGTCAGCAGATGTTTTTGATACTTTATTAGCACAATTTCCAACCGTAAATGTATTAGACTTTGGTGGTGGATTTAAAGTGCCTTATAAACCAGATGAAAAAGGAACGGATATCGCATTACTGGGATCAGAAGTAAATAAAGCAATGACTCGTTTATCTGAGAAATACGGTCGCCCCTTAACAGCTTGGTTTGAACCAGGTAAATATATGGTGAGTGAGTGTGGTTATTTTATTGCTCAAGTAACCGTTTTAAAAAAATCCGGTGACATACAATTTGCTGGTATTAATACTGGATTAAATCATTTGATACGTCCAATGTTTTATGATTCCTACCATCATATAGATAATATAAGTAACCCCAATGCTCAAATGCAACCTTATGCAGTAGTGGGTAATATTTGCGAGACCGATACATTTGCTTGGGACCGCCCCATACCAAACATTGCAGAAGGAGATTTTTTAGTATTCTATAACGCAGGTGCTTATGGTTATGAGATGGCGAGCAATTACAATGCAAGGTATAAGCCTGCACAAATACTTTTTGAAAATGACAAAACAACCTTAATTAGTCGCCGTGATACATTTGAGGACTTGTTGACATTACAAATCCCAATTAAAAAATAACCATGATTGAGATTAAGCATATCAGTAAACAGTTTGACGACAGGGTTATCTTAAATGATATCTCAGCGCAATTTAAACCTGGCATGTGTAATTTAATTATTGGTGCTAGTGGAAGTGGGAAAACAGTTCTTACTAAATGCATTGTAGATTTAATTCAAGCAGACAAAGGGGATATTTTTTTTGATGGCATTGATTTAGGCAGCATGTCTAAAGAAGATCGAAAAGAATTACGTAATAATATAGGTATGCTATTTCAAGGGAATGCCCTATTTGATTCCTTAACAGTGGAAGAGAATGTAAAATTCCCTTTGGATATGTTTACTGCGCTATCGGAAAAAGAAAAAAAGGAAAAGGTCAACTCTATATTAGAACGTGTTAATTTAATTGGGTTTAACGATAAATTTCCTGCAGAAATAAGTGGTGGTATGAAAAAGCGCGTTGGCTTGGCGCGCGCGCTTGTATTAAATCCTAAATATTTATTCTGTGACGAGCCCAATTCTGGATTAGATCCACAAACCTCCATGGTCATTGATAAATTAATTCACCAATTAACAATGGAAAATAATATTACGACCATTGTGGTTACCCACGACATGAATAGTGTTATGGAAATTGGAGATTATATTTTATACCTACATCAAGGAAAAAAGGAATGGGAAGGAAGTAATCAGGATATTATTTATTGTAAAAATGAACTACTAAACAATTTCATTTTCGCCTCCGACTTTTTACAAGACGCCAAAGAAAAAAGAATGCTAGATGATAAAAAATAAAAATTATACCAATATGAAATTAAAATTAATGGGATTGATCCCATTTTTAAGCTTGGCAATGAGCTGCTCTTTAACCGCGCAGGTAAAGCCAGAAAAACAAACTGCCAACCCTAGTCAACCACAAACGCAAACTTCAACGGCAACACAACAGCCTAATTTTGACCCAACTGCACCGTACGCAAAGGACCCTCATATCCCTGTGTTTAGTATGATTTCGGCAGCAGATGGAACAGAAATTACCAATAAGACCATCCCCTCTAATTTCAAATACACTTGTATAATTATTTTTAGTCCAGACTGCTCGCACTGTCAGCACGAGGCAGAGGAACTAAATAAAAATGCCGATAAATTCAAAAATGTATTATTTATATGGGATAGCTATCGCGAAATGGAAGGCATAAAGAAATTTGCAACCACCTATAATTTAATAGGCAAACCCAATATTGTAATTGGTCGCGACCCTGCTTTTACCATTCCCACTTTTTATAGGCCTAAAATGACCCCATTTGTCGCTTTGTACGAAAATGGCAATTTTGTAAGGGTTTGGGATCAGGGAGTAGAAGTAGCTGAATTGATGAAATTTATCGGAGCTAAATAGTTAACTTTGCCCCGTAAAAAATAACCCATTATTTAAAAATAGAATTCATATGAAAATTACCGTAGTTGGAGCAGGTGCAGTAGGCGCAACATGTGCAGACAATATTGCTCGTAAAGAATTGGCTAGCGAATTGGTTTTGTTGGACATTAAAGAAGGTTTTGCTGAAGGTAAAGCACAGGACATGATGCAAACAGCTGCATTATTAGGATTTGACACAAGAATTTCTGGCAGTACAAATGATTATTCTAAAACAGCTAATTCAGATGTAGTAGTGATAACTTCGGGCTTACCACGTAAACCAGGTATGACGCGAGAGGAATTAATTGGAACAAACGCGGGTATTGTAAAAGGCGTGTGTGAAAATATATTAAAGCATTCTCCAAACGCTATTATTATTGTAATTAGTAACCCAATGGATACAATGACTTACTTGGCATTGCAGTCTACTGGCTTACCTAAAAATAGAATCATTGGTATGGGCGGCACTTTAGATAGCGCGCGTTTTAAATATCAACTAAGCAGTACTTTAAATTGTAGCCCTGCGGACTTAAACGCATTGGTTGTTGGTGGTCACGGTGATACGACTATGATTCCTTTAATTAAACATGCAACTTGGAATAGCATTCCGGTTACAAAGTTCTTAAGCGAAGAGCAACAACAAACTATCATCAACGACACCATGGTAGGCGGTGCTACTTTGACAAAATTATTAGGTACTTCTGCTTGGTATGCACCAGGTGCTGCAGGAGCTGCATTAGTAGAGAGCATTGTGCGTGATGAGAAAAAATTATTCACTTGTTGCGTAAGCTTAAACGGCGAATACGGTCAAAATGATATTTGTTTAGGTGTACCTGTTGTAATAGGCAAAAACGGATGGGAAAAGATTATAGAAATGGACTTGTCTGCAGACGAACAAGCTGCATTCAACAAGAGCGCTGACGCCGTTAGAAACATGAACGATGTTTTGAAGACTTTATAATTTAAAATATTCTTATAAACTTAAAAGCCTCGCAATTGCGGGGCTTTTTTACTACGAATTTGTTATGAATAAATAAAAACCAAAAACAAGTTCGAATAGAATAATTAATCCATAAATTGAAAAGAAAGGCGACTTTAAAATACTTTAAGCTTCCTCGTAATATCCATTTGCTTTTGCAGCAATTGTTGTAATGTTTTGCTGGCGCATGCAAGCAAAGTGTCCTTGAGGGCATTGCTTGGTTCCATAATTGGAACAAGGTTGGCAGGGTAAATTCGGAACGATGGCATTGTAATACATTTCGGCTCCTTCATTTGAGAAGACACCAACTTTATTGGCATTTAATTCCATCGTTGGGTAATAAGGCTCCACGTTTAAGGCTGGCGAAGTTGCACCCCAAATAGCTATCGTTTTTTTATGAAAGGCACAAGCAATATATAAGAACCCCGTATCGTGGGAAATAACTGTTTTGGATTGTTGTACTAACAGTGCAGACTCATGTAAATTGAATTTACCACAAGCATTAAAAATATTAGCTGGGTTAATGGATGCTACCTGCTCCCCTTCTAATGCATCCTCCTTCCCGCCAATTAATACGACTGGAAATTTTAACTGCTTGCATAAATCTTGAAGCTGCGGGATAGGGAGTTTTTTTGAAGCAAAGGACGCTCCAATTACAAGCGCAATATAACCATCACGATATGAGGCCGGCAATGCATTTTCAGAAAGTTGAATAGCACTAGGTATAAAATAATCCAACCCTTTTCCATCATTTACCACACCCAAGGGCGCAAGTGCATCAACACACCTATCGCTAATATGCCTATTAGGCATAAAATTAAAATGTAGTTTAGTGAGTAGTAGCTTTTGCCAACTTAGTTTTTTATAAGTTAAGGCACTTACTCCCAATGCGCGTTTAATTTTAAAAGTTCTTAAGTTTTTATGTAAATCAATGACGTAATCAAAATTCAATGCCTTTAACCCATTTATAGTTGCACTTAAGTCCTTATCAAAATAATGGAAATGATCAATATGTGGATTTGCTTCTGTAACCGCTTTCATGGAAGCCTTGGTTAAAAAATGTATCTCCGCCCCAGGCAATTGTTGCTTGGCAGCTCGAATGGCAGGCGTGGTAAATACAATATCACCAATGGAAGAAAAACGTATAAAGAGTAAACGCATATGCTAAAAGCAATAATTAGTAATCTACGGCATTGGTTGATCCAATTCCAAATAATCCAAATCCTTATGATAAGTTTCTTCGGTGAACACAAAAGCAATCATGGTAATGAACATGACAATAGACCCTGTCAATATTCCACTTTGAATAATGGACCACCCCAATTGCTTTTGTAAAATATCTAAGAATAAGAAATTAATGAGTGGTAATGCGCCGCGAACCATATTTGGGATAGTCGTAGCTGCAGTGGCCCTTAAATTAGTGCCAAACTGTTCTGCAGCCATCGTATTAAATATGGCCCAATAGCCAGTGCTAAATCCTAATAGTCCACAAATAGCATACATTTTACTGTCGTCACTGTTAAATACCGAGAAGAACAATACCATCGCAATGGCATTCATACTATAAAACACAAGTAGTGCTTTTTTACGACTTTTAAAATACTGGCTTACATAACCAATCACAATATCACCTATGGCAATACCAACATATGCAAACATGATGGACTTACCAGAATCAATTAAATTTTTACCGTATAGTTCTGATGCAAATTTATTGCTGTAATTCACTAAAACACCTATTACAAACCAGGTAGGCAATCCAATTAAAATGGCTTTAATATATTTTGAAAATCTTTTTTTATTGTTGAAGAACTGCAAGAAATTTCCTTTTTCAATGTTTGCTAATTTAGCCGACTCAAACATATAGGACTCAGCTACACGAATACGAAGCACCAATAAAAATACACCCAACACACCGCCTATTTGATAACATAAGCGCCAGTCTTTTGTATACTTAAAAGTGAAGTAAGCAAACACCGCACCAAATAAACCAATACCCGCTACCATACTGGTTCCAATACCTCTTTTGTTTTTAGGTAGCATTTCTGATACTAAAGTAATGCCGGCCCCTAATTCACCGGCTAATCCAATACCTCCAATAAATCGACAATAAGCATATTCGTCTACATTGTGCACGAAGGAAGTTAATATATTAGCAATAGAATACAACATAATGGAACCAAATAGCACTTTTAGTCTTCCATGTTTATCTCCAATAATCCCCCAAATGATTCCACCTATTAATAAGCCCGACATTTGCCAGTTAATAATATGTGCGCTATCGACCAAAATACTTTCTGCAGTAGCCCCCACCGCCATCACACTAGGTTGACGAACAATTGTAAACAACAACAAATCATATACATCTACAAAATAGCCAAGCGCAGCAACTAAAACAGGTAAAGACAAAAGTCCAATTTGACGATTGGTGGTCATATTAAAATACTATTTAGATTTATGCGTAATTACTTTGATAATTACCGGAACCGTGGTTACAAAAACAATTCCCAATACAATTATTTCCAAATGTTGTTTTAAATCAAATTGAAAGCGATCTATAATCCAAGCTTGCAAAAAATGTCCCGCACAAAGCATGCTACCCACCCAAGTTATACTTCCAATGAAATTATAAAAGCCAAATTTGTTTCTGTCCATACGAACAATGCCGGCTACAATGGGCGCAAATGTTCTTACAATTGGAATAAAACGCGCAATAATGATAGCGCCTCCTCCATGCTTTTCATAAAACTCTTGCGCTTGCACTAAATATTTCTTTTTGAAAAAAAAGTTTTCCTTCCAATCATACATCGCAGGGCCCACTTTTTTACCAATATTATATCCAACGGTATTGCCAAGTATACCAGCTATAGAGATAAAAGCAAATAAAATAAATAAGTCAAACCATTGGCCATGGACCATAGGTATATGAAAGGTTTCAAAAAAATGGCTGATTAAAGTGTCGCTGTAAATGCCTGCTACAAAAAGCAAACTATCGCCTGGCAAAAAGAAACCAAAAAATAAACCGGTCTCTGCAAATACCACAAACAACAATAACCACAAACCACCATTATTAATATAATACTGTGGTTGTAATAATTGACTCCAGTGAAAGGGTTCAATTTGATTAATTAGCAAATGAAAAGTGTTCATACTACTATTTTATGCTTGTATTGGTTCTTCTAATGCACCCTCCCACTTACTTACCACCGTTGTTGCTAAACTGTTTCCCAATACATTAGTTGCTGTTCTAAACATGTCGCAAAAGTGATCGATTGGTAAAATTAAAGCAATCCCTTCTGGTGGTATTTTAAACATCGCACAGGTTGCAGTTACAACTACAAGTGATGCACGTGGCACTCCTGCAATACCCTTACTGGTTAACATTAATACAACCAACATAGTTAATTGTGTACCCATATCTAAATGAATGCCGTAAGCTTGCGCAATGGCTAAACTTGCAAAAGTCATATACATCATACTACCATCTAAATTAAAAGAATAACCCAGCGGTAAGATGAAAGAAACAATTTTGTCTTTACAACCAAAGCGTTCTAATTCCTCCGTTAATTTGGGGAATACCGCTTCACTACTTGTGGTACTAAAAGCTATAATTAATGGGCTTGAAATTGTTTTGATTAACGAAGGCATGCGCTTTCCTAAAATGATAAATCCTGCCCCAATTAATACAATCCATAAGGTACCAATACCCATTAAGAAGAATAATAAGTACTTACCATAAAACATAAATACTGCTAAGCCTTTGGTTGCGATCACCGCAGCCAATGCGCCAAAAACACCTAATGGTGCAAAATTCATAACATAGCCAACCATTTTAAGAATAATATGTGCAGCAGTGTCAAATGCTTTAATTAATCCATTGGCTTTTTCACCCATCGCTGCAGCTGCTACGCCAAAAAAGATACTGAATATAACAATTTGTAAAATTTCATTATTCGCTAAGGCTTCAAACATGCTTTTAGGAAAAACATGCTCAATAAAGCCGACCAAACTAAAGGCTTGGGTTTTGCCCATTAAATCCTTGGCACCTGAAACATCGGCATTACTTAATGCAATACCCTCGCCTGGCTTTAAAACATTTACCAATACCAATCCTATTAGTAAGCTTACCAAGGAGGCTGTAATAAACCAAAGCAATGCTTTTCCGCCCACACGACCAACTGTTTTAATGTCTCCCAATTTTGCAATGCCTACTACCAAAGTAGTAAATACCAATGGAGCAATAATCATTTGAATTAACCTTAAAAATATAGTGGTTAAAAGCTTAATGTTTTTTTGAAAAACATCGATGGTTGCAGGCTGGGCATTTTCATGTATAATATAACCGAGGGTTGCTCCCGCAATCATGGCTATGATAATATACAGCGTAAGTTTATTAGATTTTTTCATAAGCGTTAGATATGCAATATAAGACATAAGTAACAAAAAAATACCCTCAAAATGGGCGGCAAAATCATAGAATTTGAGCACTTTTTTGAGAAAAAAGTGCTATTTTTCAACTTATAAAAATAACACTATGAGTTTATTTAGAAAAAAAGACCTTGCTGCCATGTTGGCTCAAGCTGAGGATGGAGAAAAAGGATTAAAACGTACACTTGGTGCAGGTAATTTAGTGGCACTTGGTGTTGGCGCTATTATTGGAGCTGGATTATTTGTTCGTACTGCCGCTGCTGCAGGACAAGCCGCTGGACCAGCTGTAACCATTTCATTTATTGTTGCTGCAGTTGGTTGTGCATTTGCAGGCTTATGTTATGCAGAATTTGCTGCCATGATTCCTATTTCAGGTAGTGCCTACGCTTACTCTTATGTTACAATGGGTGAAACCGTTGCATGGATTATAGGTTGGGCTTTAATTATGGAATATGCTTTAGGTGCGGCTACCGTATCTATTGCTTGGAGCGAATATTTAAACAAGTTGCTTGGCAATCGAATACCGTATGAATGGTGCCACTCTCCTTTTGAACAGCTCACAGATGCTGCAGGTATAGTTCATCATGGTATCATGAATGCACCTGCATTGGTCATTTTATTATTATTAACCTTGTTATTAATTAAAGGAACACAAGAGTCTGCAATTGTAAATGCAGTTATTGTATTTATTAAAGTAGCAATTGTATTAATATTTATTGTTGTTGGATGGCAGTTTATTAAACCAGAAAACCATACTCCTTATTTAATCCCAGAAGGTCATGCACCAATCATGGATCATGGCAAAGTAATTGCCGATTACTCTGGCGTATTCAAACATGGTTGGGGTGGTGTATTAGGTGGAGCAGCTATTGTATTCTTTGCCTTTATTGGTTTTGATGCTGTATCTACTGCAGCTCAAGAAGCAAAAAATCCAAAAAGAGATATGCCAATTGGGATCCTAGGATCTTTGGTGGTGTGTACTATTTTATACATTTTATTTGGACACGTATTAACAGGGGTTGCACCATGGACCGATTTTGTGGATCCTGCGAAAGGTAAAGAAGCTTCAGTAGCTTATGCGATTTCTACCTATATGACCGGTTATGGCTGGCTGGCAAAGGCGGTAACTATTGCCATCCTTGCTGGTTTCTCTTCGGTAATTTTAGTAATGTTAATGGGGCAGTCTCGTGTATTCTTCTCTATGGCAAACGACGGATTGTTACCAAAAGTATTCTCCGATTTACACCCTAAATATCGTACTCCATACAAATCAAACTGGATTTTGTTTGTATTTGTAGGTGCTTTTGCTGCATTTGTACCAGGAAGCGTAGCGGGAGATTTAACCTCATTTGGTACCTTATTTGCTTTTGTATTAGTAAGTGCCGGTATTTGGATATTACGTGTAAAATCACCTAATATGGAACGACCATTTAAAACACCATTGGTTCCATTGGTTCCAATTTTGGGTGCTGTTATTTGCTTAGCTATGATTTTTGCTTTAGATGCTCAAACGCTTAAAGTAGCCTTTGGATGGATGGCTTTAGGTTTAGTAGTTTACTTCACTTATAGTCGTAAAAGAAGCAAATTAAACACAGATAATTAATTCGTACAAATAAATGATAGAATAGCCAGACTGAATTGTCTGGCTATTTTTTTTGCCTTATTTTTGCTGACCTTAAACAAGTTACTATGGGACGTATTTTTGAAGTTAGAAAAGCCACCATGTTCAAACGCTTTGACCGTATGGCTAAACAATTTACCCGTATTGGTAAAGAAATTGTAATTGCCGTTAAAGCGGGTGGACCAAACCCAGATGATAATCCGGCATTAAGAAGATGTTACCAAAATGCCCGTAGTGCTGGTATGCCCAAGGACAGAGTGGAAGCAGCCATTAAGCGTGCAATGGGTAAGGACACAAGTAACTATGAAGAAATTTTATACGAAGGATATGCGCCACATGGTGTAGCTATTTTAGTAGAGACTGCAACGGACAACCATGTAAGAACAGTTGCCAATGTAAAGAGTCACTTTAACAAAGGTGGTGGTGCGATGGGAAATAGCGGAAGTGTTAGTTTTCAATTTAAAAAAATGGGCGTATTTAAATTAAACCCAGAAGGATTAGTGATGGACGATTTAGAATTGGAATTAATTGACCATGGTTTAGATGAATTAGGTGATAGCACAGATGATAATGGAAATGCGATATTAGTTTTAAGATGCGCCTTCACCGATTTTGGTAATTTGCAAAAAGAATTAGAGGCAAAAAAATTAAATGTAATTAGTGCCGAGTTTGAATGGATCCCTTCTACCACCGTTCCTGTAACCGATGAGCAAGCAGAAGAAATTAGTAAATTAATTGATAGATTAGAGGAGGACGAGGACGTGAATAAAGTGTTCCACAACATGGGGTAGCTAGGTTTATTACACTTTTTATTTTTAAATATAAAAAAGTGCAATAAACCACTCTTATGATTTATTCAAAAAATCGAAGATTTTTCGAAATTCTTATTACACTTTTTTATTTATAGTTTAGCGAAATGCAAATTCTTACAACCATCCTACTACTAGGCACCCTTTCACCACTTATGAAAGACACAACTAGGCCTGTTTTTAATATGTATACGATAACGCAGGAAATAAAAGTGCCAGCGAATTACTACACTACAAAAACTGGATTTTTTTGTAATACAGAAAGAGCTATTGAGAAGCAAACTAAAGTGCAACTAAAAGTTAGATTAGGCTCTTTAGAGCAAACACAAAAATTAGAAGGATATAATTTATCGAAACTTCCCGGGGTTCACTAAATACTATTAAATAGCCACAAAGGCTTATTCTGACATCATCTCCCTAACTACTTGTACAATATCTTCCGTATTTGGTTTAGAGAAATAATCTCCATCACTGCCAAATGCAGGACGATGTGCCTTTGACGAAATGGTTCTTGCAGCAACATCTAAATATTTGTACCCGCCCTGATTTTCAATAACCTGTTGATACATATAAGCAGTGCCACCACCAGGTACATCCTCGTCAATAAATACAATACGGTTGGTCTTTTTTAGCGAAGCAACAATCATATGATTAATATCAAATGGCAATAAAGTTTGCACGTCCATTATTTCACAATCAATACCTAAATCCATTAAACGGTCTGCTGCATCTTGAATAATCCTTAAGGTGGAGCCATAGGAAACCAATGTAACGTCGGCACCTTCTTTTAAAATTTCTGGTTTGCCTAGTGCAACTGTAAAGCTTCCAATATTATTTGGCATGGTTTCTTTTAAACGATACCCATTTAAGCATTCAATTAACAATGCAGGATCATTTCCATTTAATAAAGTGTTATACATTCCCACAGCTTGCACCATATTCCTGGGTACACAAACATGCATACCTCTTAAGGAATTTATAATCATACCCATGGGAGATCCACTATGGAAAATGCCTTCTAAGCGATGTCCTCTTGTACGAATAATTACGGGACTACTTTGTTGACCATTGCTTCTGTAATGCAGTGTTGCAACGTCATCACTTAAAGTTTGTAGTCCGTATAATAGGTAGTCCAAATATTGTATCTCTGCAATAGGTCTTAATCCACGCATTGCCATACCATGTGCCTGACCCATAATGGATTGCTCTCTAATGCCTGTGTCAAAAATACGATCCACACCATGTTTGGCTTGAAGTCCTGCAAACCCCTGGTTCACATCCCCTATATTTCCGAGGTCCTCTCCAAATGCATATACAAAAGGATTGGTTTCAAATAGCTGATCAAAATATTGATTCAAAACCTCATAGCCATTAACAATTTTAGAATTTGCGTCATAAACTGGCGCAACTTCCGAAACATTTAATGTACTCTTTGGCGTTTGATTGTATAAATCCTTGCTGTAGTAACTTTCCTCTTCCTTTAAATAATTGGCCAAAAACTGTTTAATGCTATTTGCGTTTGGATGTGCAGGCATCTGCTCTAAGAGCGTGTGAAAGGTTCTAAATATATTGCGCTTTAAAGGCTCTTTATTATTTACAAGTTCATAAACTAATTCATTTACTTTTTGCAATTCAGCACCTTCCACGCCTACTTGTGCTAGCGCATAAGCTTCCTTAATTTTTTCCTTAATTGGATTTATATATTTCTCCCAAGCAGCTTGTTTACCATCTCGCACTTCATTCTTAACAGCCGTTTCCAACTCTTGTAATTGGGCTTCGGTGGTTAATTCATTTAACAATAACCACTCACGCATTTTTTTATTACAATCCCATTCTCTTTCCCATTCTAATCTTTCTGTAGATTTATATCTTTCATGACTACCGCTGGTAGAGTGACCTTGTGGCTGAGTTAATTCCTGCACATGAAATAATACTGGAATATGCGTTTCACGTGTGTATGCGATTCCTTCTTCAAAAGTTTCACATAAGGAAGCATAATCCCAACCCTTTACTTTAAATATTTTAATACCATTGGTACCTTCCTTTTTTTCAAAGCCTGCTAAAGCGGCAGAAATAGATCCTTTTGTAGTTTGTAAACTGGTTGGGACCGAAATGCCATACCCGTCGTCATAAACTATAATTGCTAAAGGAGCTTGAATTACACCCGCCGCATTCACAACTTCCCAAAATTGTCCTTCCGAAGTACTTGCGTCGCCAATGGAACAAAAACAAACTTCATTTCCATTATTACTCAAATGAGTAAATGTCTCTTTGTTGTTTGAATTTCTAAAACAGGTAGATGCGAAAGCCATTCCTAAACCACGCATCATTTGGCCTGCAGTAGGCGCAATGTCTGCAGAAATATTATACCTATTTACTAAATCATTCAACTCCCCCTTTTCATTCACAAATGGCGTCGCAAAATGCGCATTCATATTTTTGCCTCCACTATAAGGATCGTTATGAACGTCGGCATATAATTGAGAAAAATAATCTACGGTATTTGATACCCCCAAAGCAAACATAAAAGTTTGGTCTCGATAATAGCCACTTCTAAAATCACCCTTTTGAAAAAACTTGGCAAGAGCAATCTGTGGTATTTCTTTTCCATCACCAAAAATGCCAAATTTGGCTTTACCAGTAAGCACTTCCCTGCGACCCAATAAACTTACTTCCCTGCTAGTTAAAGCAACCCGATAGTCCTCAATTACAGAACTTCGAAACGCTTCAAAAGACAACGCTTCTTGGGTAGAATTAGGGTTAATATTGGATTCCATTTTACAAAAGTAGGGGTCAAAATGCAATAAAAATCAATTCCTAGATAAAAACCCCGAATTCCCAATTTTTCAATATTTTAGCTTAATAAATGCCCTTTTTTAGTGGATAAAAAGGCGTAAATATAGTTTCAACAAAGTCCATTTAAACAAGCAGCTATGAAAATCAAATTACTTATTCTTGGCCTACTTTTTACAACCGGCACCTTTGCCCAAAGCACCATTAAATTTGATGCCACTTCTTATAATTATGGCAAGATTAAAAAAGGGGTACATAAGTCGGTTATCTTTAATTTCACCAATTTAGGAAGTAAACCAGCCGTGATCGAATTTGCGAATGCAGAGTGTGGATGTACTCAACCGGTATATAATCAAAACCCGGTGATGAAAGGTCAAAAAGGAGCCATTACAGTTACCTATACCGCACCGAATGTAGGTGTATTTAAAAAACGTGTCACTGTTAAATATGCAGGTGAAAAAGAAGCCACAGAATTAGTCATTGAAGGGGAGGTGATAAATTAATTAGTTCCACAAAAAATGATATTAACTTACATGAGTTAATATTTTAGTAGCATTATTTTAAAAGCGTTAACAATTTTTGTTGACGCTTTTTTATGATACAACATGGGCCTATCTTTGCACCAATGATAACAATTAGTGAACGTGGAAAAAACATGCCCTCTTCTCCTATTCGGAAGCTAGCAGTGCATGCAGATGAAGCAAAGAAAAATGGGGTTCATGTTTATCATTTAAATATTGGACAGCCCGATATTGAAACGCCAATTGCTATGATGGAAGCAGTAAGCAATGCGCATTTAAAAGTTTTAGAATACACTGATAGTGCAGGTATTTTAAGTTTTAGAAAAAAACTAGCCGCCTATTATCAATCAAAAGCCATTCAAGTAAACTACGAAGATATCCTTATCACAATTGGAGGGAGCGAAGGTATTCTGTTTGCATTTATGGCCTGTTTAGATGCGGGTGATGAAATTATTGTACCAGAACCTTTTTACGCAAATTATATAGGCTTTGCGATGGCTGCAGGTATTAAAATTATTCCAATAACAGCTAATATTGAAACCGGATTTGCATTGCCTCCAATTCATTCTTTTAAAGAAAAAATTACACCAAAAACAAAAGGTATTTTTATTTGCAACCCAAACAATCCAACAGGATATGTTTATAGTGAAACTGAATT
>CANGFA010000019.1 GCA_947453145.1 Bacteroidota bacterium | reverse complement strand
TCTCTTATCACTTTTGCTAAAGCAATATTATCGGAGGGCGCTATGGGTCTTATCAAAATTGAATCGATCATATATGAAATTAAAATTTAAGCTTTTTTCCAAGCTTTAAATTTATTAATTAAACCATTTGTAGAACTATCGTGTCCTTTAACGACATCATCATTTCCTAATTCTGGTAAAATTTGATTGGCTAATTGTTTACCCAATTCAACCCCCCATTGATCAAAGCTAAAAATATTCCAAATTACACCTTGGGTATATATCTTATGTTCATAGGAAGCAATTAAGAAACCAAGTGTACTAGGTGTTACTTTTTTCACCAAGAATGAATTGGTTGGTTTATTTCCTGTAAATACTTTGAATGGTGTTAAGAATTCAATTTCTTTTGCCGATTTATTTGCTGCTGTTAATTCAGCTACCACTTCGGCTTGGGTTTTACCATTTAGCAATGCTTCGGTTTGTGCAAAATAATTACTCAATAACTTATCATGATGATCACCAATTGGATTGTGCGATATAGCTGGAGCAATAAAATCACATGGAATCACCAAAGTGCCTTGATGTATTAATTGATAAAATGCGTGTTGTCCATTGGTACCAGGTTCTCCCCAAATTACAGGACCAGTTGCATAATTCACAGCGGTTCCTTTACGGTCAATATATTTACCATTGCTTTCCATATTTCCTTGTTGGAAATAAGCTGCAAAACGATGCATGTATTGGTCGTAAGGTAGGATGGCTTCGCTTTGTGCAGCAAAGAAATTCGTATACCAAATTCCCAATAAAGCCATTACGACTGGAATATTTTTATCGAAGGAAGTGGATTTAAAATGATTATCTGCCTCATGCGCCCCTTTTAACAATGCTTCAAAATTGTCATATCCAATTGTTAATGCAATGGATAAACCTATTGCACTCCACAATGAATATCTGCCACCAACCCAATCCCAAAATTCAAACATGTTTTTGCTATCTATTCCAAAAGCATTCACTGCTTTTTCATTAGTACTTAATGCAATAAAGTGAGTTGCAATATGGGATTCCTCTTTAGCATGTTCTAAAAACCAGGTTCGTGCAGTATGGGCATTGGTCATAGTTTCCTGCGTCGTAAATGTTTTAGATGCAATTAAGAATAAAGTTTCTTCTGCATTTACTTTCTTTAAAGTTTCTGCAATATGTGTGCCATCTACATTACTTACAAAATGCACTTGAATACCTTTTTCCCAATATGGTTTTAATGCTTCTGTAACCATTACTGGTCCCAAGTCACTTCCCCCAATACCAATATTAACAATGCTTGTAATTTTCTTTCCTGTATATCCTTTGTGTTCGCCACTGTGAATAGAAGTACAAAATGATTTCATTTGTCTTAGCACACGCTTAATTTCTGGCATTACATCGGCGCCTTCAACCAAAACAGGTGCATCCGAAAAATTTCTTAACGCGGTATGTAAAACAGCTCTATTTTCCGTTTCATTAATCGCTTGACCAGCAAATTGAGCATCTATAGCCTCTTTTAAATGACAATCATTCGCTAACTGTAATAAAAGTTGTTTAGTCTTTTCGGTAATAATATTCTTGGAATAATCAAATAATAAATCGGGTGTTGAAATAGAATAGGTCTCGAATCTTTTTTCATCGGCAGCAAATAAGTCACGCATATGCTTACGATTCATTTCTTCTTCAAAATGTTTTTTTAAAACAAACCATGCTTGGGTTGTTGTGGGATTAATTCTTTCTAACATATCTTCTTCTTATTATTTATGAGTACTTACTTTAATTTTTACAACGTATTAATTACGTCTATTGTTTTTGCTAAATCCGTCTCCGTAATATCTAAATGAAATACAAATCTTACTTGGGTAGGGGTCATGGCAATAGCCAAAACACCTTTTTCTTTTAACGCTGCTACAAAACTTGCTGCTGAATATTTTCCACCTATGCTTGCAATAACAATATTTGTTTCAACTTCTAATAGATCATTTACAAAACCTTTCTTAACTAAAACACTACTTAATATTTTAGCATTTTCATGGTCAACTGCTAATCTTTCAACATGATGTTCTAATGCATAAATACCAGCTGCGGCTAAATAACCTGCTTGTCGCATTCCACCGCCAAATACCTTTCTCCATCGACGAGCTTTTTTTATAAAGTCGTTGGACCCGACTAGCACACTTCCAACTGGGGCACCTAATCCTTTGCTTAAACAAATAGAAATAGAATCAAATATTTTACCATATTCAACACTGGCTTCTTTTTTATGAACGATAGCATTAAAAATGCGCGCACCATCCAAGTGTAATGCTAAGCCGTGGGTATCTGTCAACTGTTTGATAGCTTCAAAATGGCTGAAATTATAACAAGCGCCTCCGCCTCGGTTACTCGTATTTTCTAAACTTACCAAACGGGTAATAGGCTTATGAACATCCTCAGGATTAATACCTGCTAATATATGTTCTGCAGTGATTCTTCCTCGGTCGCCATGTAATAGTTTAACTGAACATCCTGAATTAAAAGCTATACCACCACCTTCATATTGATAAATATGAGATAATTCATCACAAATAATTTCGTCTCCTGCTTGCGTATGGGTTTTAATTGCCAACTGGTTGGTCATGGTTCCGCTTGGACAAAACAAACCGGCTTCCATACCAAATTTAGCTGCAGAAATCCTTTCAAGGGAGTTGATACTTGGGTCTTCGCCAAATACGTCATCCCCAACGGGAGCAGATTGCATAAATGCTAACATTCCAGGAGTGGGCTTCGTTACGGTATCGGATCTGTAATCAATCATGTTACGAAGATAATTCGAGAGGGGGGATTTACCTTAAAAAAGGAGGTTAAAATGCTGAATTATTGTCCCCAATTTTGGGTATTTTGCAACTAAAATCCGGCTTTAAGTGCTTAATAATCAATATTTGTAAATTTGAGGACAAAATAGTACCTTTGCAGACTGACAACACTATACTATTTTAGTGTTTCTAACGTTATATACTTAAATAAATTCTTTGCATGAGGCAGCTTAAAATTGCTACACAGATTACCAACAGAGATTCTCAAGCGGTTGAAAAGTACTTACAAGAGATTTCTAAGATTTCAATGATCAATCCTGAAAGGGAAACTACTTTAGCGCAACAAATTAAAATGGGCGATCAACGTGCATTAGATGAATTGGTTCAAGCTAATTTACGTTTCGTTGTATCGGTAGCAAAACAATACCAACACCAAGGTTTATCTTTGAGTGATTTAATTAATGAAGGGAATTTAGGTTTAATTAAAGCAGCTCAACGTTTTGATGAAACCAAGGGTTTTAAATTCATTTCCTATGCGGTTTGGTGGATTCGTCAATCTATTTTACAGGCATTAGCGGAGCAAGGACGTTTGGTTAGGCTTCCACAAAATAAAATTGGAACCTACAATAAAGCTAATAAGGCTTATATGGCTTTTGAACAAGAACATGAGCGTGAACCTTCAACTGAGGAGTTAGCTGGTATCTTAGAAATGTCTGAAACCGAAATAAACAATATTTTCCAGTCAAATACAAGACATACTTCATTAGACGCTCCAGTACATGAGGCAGAAGATGTAGCCATGGGTGATTTATTACAAGGCGGGGATGATACAGACGAAGATGTTATGAAAGACTCTTTAAGAGAGGAAATTCGTCGCGTACTTAAGTCATTGAGTCCCAGAGAAGCAGAGATTGTTAATGCATATTTTGGTTTAGATGGAGAAAATGGTGTTACCATTGAACAAATTGGAATTAAATACGATTTAACAAAAGAAAGAATTAGACAAATTAAGGAACGTGCTATCAAACGTCTTCAAAAGGCAAGATATAGCAACGCTCTTAAAGCTTATTTGGGCTAATAAATAACAATAATTGAAAAAGCCCCTGCATATAAAATTGTTGGGGCTTTTTTTTAAGTATGATTTAGTAAGAAAGATTAATCAAGAGACCTTCAATCAACAACTATGGAAACAGAAAAAGTTAGTATTTTAATTATAGGTTCAGGCCCTGCAGGTTATACTGCAGCAATATATGCTGCAAGAGCAAATATGAAACCATTATTATATCAAGGAATTCAACCAGGTGGTCAATTAACCATTACAACCGAGGTTGAAAACTATCCTGGTTTCCCAGATGGAATTCAAGGACCAGATATGATGGTAAATTTTGAAAAACAAGCTGCTCGAATGGGTGCCGATATTCGTTATGGATTGGCAACTAAAGTAGACTTTAGCGGAGATGTTAAAAAAGTATGGATAGATGATGAAAAAATCATTGAAGCGGATGCTGTGATTATATCTACTGGTGCGAGTGCAAAATGGTTGGGAATTCCTAGTGAGGAAAGATTAAATGGTTTTGGAGTAAGTGCATGTGCTGTTTGTGATGGGTTCTTTTTTAAAGGTAAAGAAGTAGCAATTGTTGGAGCCGGAGATACAGCTGCAGAAGAAGCACATTATTTATCCAAGATGTGTACGCAAGTGCATATGATTGTTAGAAAGGATCAAATGCGTGCTAGTAAAGTAATGCAAGACCGTGTATTAAATACGCCAAATATCAAAGTGTATTTTAATTCTGAGACGGATGAAATTTTAGGTGAGAAAACAGTACAAGCAGTTCGTATAAAAAATAATCTTACCAATGAATTACAAGAAATACCAGTAAGTGCATTTTTTGTTGCCATTGGGCATAAACCCAATAGCGATATATTCAAAGACTATTTAACTATGGACGAAACTGGATATATTACTACTATACCTGGAACCACAAAGACCAATGTAGAAGGGGTTTTTGCTGCTGGTGATGTACAAGATAAAAATTATCGTCAAGCGGTTACTGCTGCTGGAAGTGGATGTATGGCTGCTTTAGACGCGGAGCGTTATTTAACTGCAAAAGGTCACTAATATGTCAAGTAACATTATGGCCATACAATTAAACAATGTGCAATT
Organism: Bacteroidota bacterium; assembly: GCA_947453145.1. GTDB lineage: Bacteria > Bacteroidota > Bacteroidia > Chitinophagales > Chitinophagaceae > Sediminibacterium. Next base: position 42,120 of record CANGFA010000019.1, on the reverse strand, counting down.
TTATGGTTATCATGGTTTATATAAGGAAGAACAAAAACTAGGGAATAATTTTATAGTAAACTTATCTGTTGAATTTATACCAACAGTAAATACAATTTCATCTATAGAAGAAACCATTGATTATGTTCTTGTTTATGACATAGTGAAAAGGAGGATGCAAATTCCTACTCCATTATTAGAAACCATCGTTTGGGATATAACCAATAGTATTTTCGAACAATTTGCAATCGTTCAAAAAGTAAACATCCAAATAACTAAGGAGAAAGTATTTATTGATACTTTGAATGGTAATATGTCTGTGTCTTTATCTAGAACTAAATGAATTTAGCTTTCGATTCATCTTTGTCGACATATTTTCTTAAATCCTTTTCCCTTTCCATCTTTTTGATTTAATGTACCAATAAGAAGGTATCAAAAGTGTAATCCAATATATAATTTCACACATCCAGCCAATGGTAATGGGAAGTTTAAAATATTCAAGTGTTAAATAGGCGTATAGTAAATAAATAATAATAGCTATAAATTCAATACCTAAATTAATGTTAGATTGACCGGTTCCAGTTACCCCGTTTAGCCAAATAGTTGCAATAGACATAAATAAAAGAGCAATAGATACTACCCTTAAAACCGGAATCCCTTCCTGCATAAAACCTTCCCCTTGTCCGTAGATGGACAAAAAAGGATGAGCAAATACATTTAATAAAATACATACTGCTAAAGCAAAACCAAAACTCCATTTAGCTATTTTTTTTATTAAAATAATAACCTTGTCTTCCATATTTTGCCCAATAATATTACTCACCATGGTATTGGAAGTGGCTGCAAAAGCCCAAGTAAAACTTCCAAAGAATCCAAAAATATTACGCATAGAATTTGAAACCGCTAGGGATTGTTCTCCTCTATGTTCTATAAGAATATAAAAAAATTCCCAACTAATAATACTAATCATATACTGCATCATGATAGGAGCAGACTGAACCAAGATTAGTTTAATATAGTTCCATTTAAAACTAAAATGTTTGAAAAGTTCAAATCTAGCGCCAATTTTTTGATAATGGATTACTAAATAAATTACCAATAATCCCATCGCTTCTGCAACGATAGAAGCATATGCTGCTCCATTTATGCCCATCTTGGCAAAACCAAAATGTCCAAAAATTAAACTGTAATCAAAGAAAATATTCACCAAAGCTTCGGTAGCGGTACCCAATATTAAAAAGTTGCTTTGATTGGTACCTACTAATAAAGCATTACGCATTTGATATATAAACAAAAAGGGGAGTCCCCAAATTCTAATTTTTAAAAATTCAATAACCGTATCCGCTCTTGCTTGATCTTGTAAAAGGTGGTGGAAAATACTTGGAACAACAAAATAAGTAAAAGAAATACCAATTAAAGAAAGTACTAATGAAATTATAACTCCTTGTGAAAATAAGATACCTATTTCGTCTATTCTATTTTCGCCAGCTCTGCGAGATATTAAAGCTTGTAATCCATTATTTAGTCCCTGACCCATCACCCCAAAAATTAAGTAAAAAACGCCCGTAATGCCTCCAATAGCCAATGCTTGAGCACTTAAGGCACCCAAAAATATATTGTTGATGACAAAATTTATTTGAGGTACTAAAATGGCCAAGGCGATAGGTAAAGAAATAGCTAATATTTGCTTACTACTTATGTTAACTTGTAAGGATGGGGTAGCTGCGGAACTGCTCATATTTGCAAATCTACAATTAGTTTTAGCAAAGAACTGCACCTTTTTTTATATCATTGCATAAGATTTCGACTATGGCAAATAAGAAAATTGGGATATACACAGATTTAGTAAGCAACTTCAATAATAAAGTAGAAGATCTATACTTAATTGTTGACCAACATAGTATTGTATTTTCGGTTAAGAATAATAATACAAATGAATACGTAGCATTTGAGCATTTTGTTAATAGTGCAGATAATACAGGTTGGCATCAACTTATTGCTTATCTACAAAACAATTCTAAATTAATACAAGCTACTTTTGGGAATGTTTATTTTGTTTGGAATAATGCGAGATGTTTGCTCACTAAAAAATTAGTTAAGGAGGATACCTTATTATATCAACAAGAATTAGATTTAGTATTTGGAAAAAGCAACGATGAGGAGCTATATTTAAAATCGATTGGTAACGATAAAATGTTGGTTTTTTCGGTACCTGATGTTTTAAGCACACTACTTTCAAGATCATTCCCTACTGGCAAATGGCTTCACTATATGGAGTTTGTATTAACACAAGAAATTCAGGATGGGGCTTTACTATTTTTGTTCGAAAATACTTTTTGTTTAAGATTGATACAAGGTGGGGAAAATCAGTTGGTTAAATATTTCCCATCAGAAGGCGATGACCAAAATTGTTACACCATTTTAAATGCTTGTAAACAAATATTAAAGGATACCAATACAACTGAATTAAAAGTATGGGGCATTAATCATATGGAAGGTTCTTTTATAAATGCTTTGGCTCCCTATTTTAAAGCGTTTGAAATTAAATTGGATCAAATAGGGGATGTTCAAACTACTTTGAATAAAAACTATCCAAATCATATTTACGCAACCTATTTTATTTTTTAATGCGCATTATATCAGGAAAATTTGGCGGGAGGAGGATTAACCCTCCACACAATATGCCTTATACAAGGCCTACTACGGATATTGCCAAAGAAGGGTTATTTAATATTTTACAAAACAGGGTTCAGATAGATGGTGCGCGGACTTTGGATTTATTTGGCGGCACCGGTTGTATTAGTTACGAATTAGCTTCCCGAGGAGCATCCAATTTAACTATTGTAGAAAAGGATCCTCAAATGCTAGGCTTTATAAAAAAGAATATTGAAATGCTAAAAATGGAGCAGGTTCAATTATTACAAATGGACGTTTTTCAATATTTAAGTACTTGTAAAAATCAATACGATATCATATTTGCTGGCCCGCCCTATGCATTAAATACCATTGACCAACTTCCTAAAATGATTGTTGAACAAAACTTAATAAGTCCAGAAGGATATTTTATTTTAGAACATACCCCCAGAAATGATTACAAAAAATTTCCTGGCTATAGTTTTGAAAGAAATTATGGCACGACCATATTTAGTTTTTTTGAGTAAATTGTAACATGCAAAAATCGGAAGCAAGAGAATTTTTTAATTATAAGCGTATTTCATTATCAAATAGTGATTGCTTAAAACTGGATGATTTGTTATTGATCCAATTTCAAAGATTTAAATGGGGACCTTTAAATTGTATCGGGAATTTTTACCCCTTAGAAAAACAAAATGAACCCAATAGTTTATTGTTAGCAAAATATTTGAAACTTATTATACCAGGAATTAAAATAGCGTATCCGCGTATTTTACAAGATGGAATAAACATGGACTTTTTTGAAGAAACGGAGGAATTTACCGAAAACAAATGGGGTATTATTGAGCCTTTGCCTATTCATAAAATATCAATCCTAACCATGGATGCCACTTTAGTTCCCTTGCTAGGATTTGATACAATAGGTCATAGAATAGGTTATGGGAAAGGTTTTTATGACCGATATTTTGAAAATAATACAAATACAGGCCACCGTATTGGAATATCCTATTTTGACCCAATACCAAAACTAGAAGATACCAGTCAATTTGACGTACCTTTAACCCATTGTATTACGCCTTCGAAAATTTATGAATTTTAATACCATTTTTTTAAAATCTTTTAGAGTATTACTGCTTCCATTTGCTTTACTATATGGTTGTGTAGTTTATGTGAGGAACTGGTTATTTAACAAGCATTATTTAAAATCGGTTGGGTTTAATATTCCAATAATTTGCGTTGGTAACCTTTCATTAGGAGGCACAGGTAAATCACCAATGGTCGAATATTTATTGTCCATTGTTTCTGAAAATTATAAAATAGCTACTTTAAGTAGAGGGTATAAAAGAAAAACAAAAGGCTATGCTTTAGCAAGCTCTCAAACCACTGCACTAGAAATTGGAGATGAACCTATGCAATTTCATATTAAATATCCAAATGTATCTGTTGCTGTTGGTGAAAGAAGAATAGAGGCCATCCCTCAACTTATTCAAGATGTCCCCAATTTAGAAGCTATTATTTTAGACGACGCTTTCCAACATAGAGAAATTAGTGCAGGATTAAACATATTATTAACCGACTTTAGTAATTTATATTGTGATGATATTTTCTTTCCAACTGGAGATTTGAGAGACGAACGTAGGTCAGCCAAACGTGCTAATATTATTGTCATAACAAAATGTCCTACCAATTTATCCTTAGAAGAAAGAGATGCAATTATAGATAAAATATATCCCGAACAACATCAAAGTATTTTCTTTACTTCTATTGCATATGATACACCTTACCATATATACAACCCAAATAAAGAATGGGTTTTGTCTTTAGAAGATGAAGTTTTATTGGTTTGTGGAATTGCCAATCCACTTCCATTAAAAGAATACTTACACGAAAACACACATACTTATTATCAAATTAGTTATAGTGATCATCATATCTTTTCTATCGAAGATTTAAACGAAATGAAAGAAAAATTTGATCAGATAACTTCAAACAGCAAGTTAATTTTAACGACCGAAAAAGATGCAGTGAGATTGGTTAAATACACCGAAGAATTAAATGAAATTCCTTTATATGTGTTACCCATAAAGCCCCATTTTTTATTTGATGCCGAAATAGCATTTAACAAATTGGTTGTTGACTATATTGCTCAATTTCACACAAACTCAAATGGGAACTAAGAAAAACACAACCAAGAAGTCTACCAATAAATCGAATAAAAAGTCGACTCAAAAAACACATCAAACTACAAAGCAAACACATTTGGTTACTACCTATAAAGGAGTATTAGATATTGCAAAATCGGGAATGGGTTTTGTAATGGTCCCCAACATGGAAAACGATATTCTTGTTTTCCCTACCGATTTTAATACTGCATTAAAAGGGGATGAGGTTGCCGTAAAAATTACTAAAATTAGACAGGGGTCTGGGAAAAAAGAAGGTAAGGTTTTAGAAGTTCTAAAAAGAAAACAAGTGTCTTTTGCAGGTACTATGCAAGTAATGGAAAAGACCGCATTTTTTATTCCAAGTACTTTATATCCTATGCCCGATATTTATGTGCCCTTAAATAAATTAAAAGGAGCTAAGGATAAGGATAGAGTGATTGTTCAATTAACGAAATGGGAAAATGCCAATCGCAAACCGGAAGGCGAAGTTGTAAGCGTATTTACGCCTGAGCAAGAAAATGATTTGGCTATGAAGTCCATTGTAGCAGAAGCCGGGTTTAATTTAGAATTCAGTGAAGAAACATTGGCCTTTGCTAGGTCTTTAAGCACCGATATTTCTGAACAAGAAATTGCCAAAAGAAAAGATTACAGAAAAGTTTTAACATTCACCATTGATCCAGTAGATGCAAAGGATTTTGACGATGCTATTTCTTGGCAAAAATTAGACAATGGGAATATCGAAATTGGTGTGCACATTGCCGACGTTAGCCATTTTGTACAACCAGATACGGCAATAGACAAAGAGGCATTTGAACGTGCCACTTCGGTTTATTTACCTGACAGGGTATATCCCATGTTACCTGAAAAAATATCTAATGAATTGTGTTCTTTAAGACCACATGAAGAAAAATTAACTTTTTCGGCAACCTTTGAAGTAAATGAACATGGTAAAATTGTACATACCTGGTTTGGTAAAACAATTATTTATTCGGATCGTCGATTTACCTATGAGCAAGTACAAGAAATTATTGAGAACAAAATAGGGGATCATAGTGCTGAAATATTGTGGTTATTAGACTACACACAAAAATTAAGAAAAGCTAGATTTGATAATGGTGCTATAAACTTTTCTTCTCAAGAAGTCCGTTTTACGCTCGATGATAAAGGAAAACCAACCGGTATAACTGTTAAAGAAAGTAAAGAATCACATCAATTGATTGAGGAACTCATGCTTAAAGCAAATCAATTAATTGCAGAGAAAATGGGACAAATTAAAATTAAAAAAGAACCCATTCCATTTCCATATAGGGTTCATGATCAGCCTAATGAAGATAAATTAGCGCCCTTTGTTGCATTTGCAAAATCACATGGTTATCCTTTTGATTTAAGCAGTCCCGATGAAATTGCACATAGCTTTAATGCTTTAATGTTGTCTGCACATGGTAAACCGGAGCAACATGTATTAGAACAATTGGGTATTCGGACTATGGCTAAAGCAGTTTATACAACCAATAATATTGGACATTATGGTTTGGGCTTTGAACATTATTGTCATTTCACATCACCCATTAGGCGTTATCCAGATGTATTGGTTCATAGAGTAGTACAATCGGTAATTTTGGGTAATCCGATGAATGATTCTAGCATGGAAGAGAAATGTGTGCATTGTAGTGAAAGAGAAAGAGCCGCGATGGAAGCAGAAAGAGCTTCCAACAAATACAAGCAAGTAGAATTTATGAGTCAATTCCTAGGTCATACATTTGAAGGCGTGATAAGTGGTGTATCTACTTTTGGATTTTGGGTGGAGACCGTTGAACATAAATGTGAAGGTCTGGTAAGCATTACAACTTTGTCTCGTATTGACGACTTTAGATTGATTGAATCCAGTTATTCATTGGTAGGTTTAAGATCGGGTCGAAAATTTAGTATGGGTGATAAAATCATGGTAAAAGTGGTAGCTGCAAACTTAGACAAACGTCAATTAGATTATGAGTGGGAACCCAACAAGTAATCGCTATATTTTTAGCTCGTTATTTCATTAAAAACGACTCCCTCAGCTGCTAGGGAGCTTAAAATGGGTTGGTAGATAATTGGGTGTATTGGAATATGCACACCCGTTAAGGTGATTTCTCCTTTTAAATAAGCACAAACACCCATTGCTAATGGTAATCCAACGGTTGTTGCCATGGCAGTTTGAATGGAATTTTGGCCTTTTAAAACTAAACTACTTTGGATAAAATGGTTTTTTTCATCCAGGGTATATTCTAATTCATGCATCATAACCACCATATCTTTATCTGTATCTGAAAGTTTCCATTTTTGTTCCAAAATCCATTGTAAAACTGTGGCGTTAGACATTAGAAATTGGGAAGGAATAGGCGTATTTTCATTTAAACCTAAGTATTCAAGCTGCTTATTGATCTCCTCATTTTGTAAAAAACTTTCGTACAAATTTTCCAATTTTTCAGATGTAATATGTGTTTTAAACCAAGTTTTTACTGTTAAATTTTCAGAAATATTAAATGCTTTTTCACTCGTTAATCTTAATTGAATAATGGCATCCCAACCACTGCAAAAAGATGGATTTCTTAATGTGGTACGCACAAAATCTTTTACCCCTTTTAATGAATATGTATCTATGTAGGATAAAGAATTTCTGTTAGGATAATAAGCAAGTGTTTCAACACCAGGTATATGAACTGTTGGTGCATTATGAAATAATGCTTCATACCCTTTTTCGGTTATTAAACCATCTTCCAAATAAATAGCACCTGCCTTACCTGCTAAAATGATATTACGCGGGTTCCAACTTATCTTATAATGCCATGGGTTATTATCACTTTCTGGGGCAATTAAACCTCCACAATGGGACTTAAAATGGGTAATAACACCTCCTTTATTTTGGATACGATGAATTAATTCCATTGCACTCATATGGTCAATACCAGGATCTAATCCCATTTCACATAAAAACAATAATTTTTTTGCTTCAACTTCCTTTGCCAAAGAGTTGATGTTTTCATCTACATAAGATGCCGTAAATAAAGGTTTTAAAAAAGCTAAACAATCCTTAGCTACTAAAAAATGTAAGGAAGCAGGTAACATGGAAACAACTACCGTTGCTTGTTGAATATATTCCCTTCTTATTGCATCATTTTCTATGTCAAAACCAACTGCATGGCCATTTTTCGCATTATTCCATTTTGTTTCTGCTAAGGACTTATCACCATCAGCCAATACCATATACCAGTTATTTTCAACTGCTTTTTTTTGTAAATATTGTATTAAAATGGTAGCAGATTTCCCTGCGCCTAACACTAAAATTTGTGGTCTTGACATGCGTTTATTTTATCCAAACAATTGCTTTCAAAATAGGACAATTAAAGTTAGGTTTTATTACCCACAATTAGGAGTTTAACTGTGGATAAATGGGTGTTAAAATAAGGTCAAAAAATACCAAAAAAAGGGGCGTAAAAGGTATCTTCGTAACTAGTCAGATAGCCTAATTTTTAGACTGTCCATTAGACGAAAAGAAAGTAACATTTATGGAAGAAAATTTGAATGAAAATTTAGGTCCTGAACAGACCCAAGATAATGACCGAGTTATAAAGGTTAATATCGAAGAGCAAATGAAAACCTCCTACATTGACTATTCAATGTCCGTGATTGTGGGTCGTGCTTTACCTGATGTTAGAGATGGATTTAAACCTGTTCACCGTCGTGTATTATTCGCGATGCATGAGTTGGGGAACAATAGCAATAAACCTTATAAAAAATCGGCGCGTATTGTTGGAGAAGTGATGGGTAAATTTCACCCACATGGTGATACTGCCATATACGATACTTTGGTGCGTATGGCACAGGAGTGGACCATGCGTTATAAATTGGTTGATGGTCAGGGTAACTTCGGAAACCAAGATGGTGATCCACCAGCAGCAATGCGATATACAGAAGCTCGTTTACAACGTATTTCTGAAGCCATGTTGGACGATTTAGAAAAAGACACGGTTGACTTCCAATTGAACTTTGATGATAGTTTACAAGAGCCTAGTGTTTTGCCAACTCGCATTCCTCAATTATTGGTGAATGGATCATCAGGTATTGCGGTGGGTATGGCAACCAATATGCTTCCTCATAATTTAGGTGAAGTAGTGGATGGTTGTATTGCTTACATTGACAACAGAGATATTACCATCGAAGAATTAATCAATTTCGTAAAAGCACCCGATTTCCCAACAGGAGGAGTGATTTACGGAATGGAAGGAGTTAAGCAAGGTTTAATGACAGGTCGTGGTCGTGTGGTATTGCGAGGTAAATGTAATGTTGAGACAAAGGCAAGTGGTCGTGAAATGATTGTGATTAATGAAATTCCTTACCAAGTTAACCGCGATAATTTAACAGATAGAATTGGTCAATTGGTGGTTGATAAAACCATTGAAGGTATTTCACATGTGAATAATGAAAGTAACAAACGTGAAGGAACACGTATTGTTATTGAATTAAAGAAAGACGCCGTTGCGCAGGTTATTATTAACCAATTGTATAAGTATACCGAGCTACAAACTAGTTACGGTATCAATAATGTTGCATTAACAAAGGGCCGTCCAAAAATCATGAACTTAAGAGATTTAATTTCTGAGTTCATTGAGTTTAGAATGGAGGTAGTCATACGGAGAGCCAAATTCGAATTAAGAAAAGCCGAAGAGCGCGCACATATATTAGAAGGTTATTTAATTGCTTTAGATCATTTAGATGAAGTAATTCGTTTAATCAGAAATTCAGCCAATCCAGAAGCTGCTAAAGAAGCATTGATGACCGCAGGATGGGGGATTTCAGAGATTCAAGCGAAAGCAATTTTAGAATTAAGATTGCAACGTTTGACAGGAATGGAGCGTGAAAAAATTAAAGAAGAATTTGATCAATTAATGAAATTAATAGCTTCATTAAAAGAATTATTAGGAAGCGAACATTTACGTTTTGAATTAATTAAAACGGAATTATTGGAGGTTAAAGATAAATTCGGTGACGAACGCAAAACTGAAATACAATATTTAGCAGATGAAATGCGTATCGAAGATTTAATTGAAGAGGAAGACGTGGTTATTACCATTTCTCATTTAGGTTACATCAAGCGTACATCGGTTTCTGAATATCGTCAACAAAAACGTGGAGGTCGCGGTGCCATTGGGTCTAAGACACGTGAAGAGGATTACGTAGAGCATTTATTTATTGCCTCTACACATGATACGATGTTATTCTTTACCGAAAAAGGTCGATGCTTCTGGATGCGTGTATATGAAATACCTGAAGGGGAGAAAACAAGTAAGGGTAGAGCTATCCAAAACCTAATTCAATTGCCTCCAGATGATAAAGTAAAAGCCATTATCGAAGTTCGCAAGTTAGACGATAAAGAATATGTAAACAATCATTACATTATTTTATGTACTAAGAAAGGCATTATCAAGAAAACTTGTTTGGAAGAATTTAGTCGTCCAAGAGTGAGTGGTGTAAATGCCATTACCATTAATGAAGGTGATGAATTATTAGCTGCTCGTTTAACGGATGGAAATAATGAAGTAATGATGGCCATTAAGTCTGGTAGAGCCATTCGTTTCCCTGAAGAAAAAGTAAGGCCAACAGGACGTGGTGCTATTGGTGTTGCTGGTATTGAAGTAGACGATGAAACAGACGAAGTTGTTGGATTGGTTTGTGTAAGTAGAGAAGATAAAGACCGAACTATATTAGTGGTTAGCCAACAAGGTTTTGGTAAGCGAACTGCAATTGATGAGTACCGTATCACCAATCGTGGTGGTAAAGGTGTTAAAACAATTAATGTAACAGAGAAAACAGGAAGCTTAGTTGGTTTAATGGACGTGGTGGATACGGATGATTTAATAATCACTTGTAAATCTGGGGTAACAATTCGTACAAGTATCAATGAAATTCGTGAAGCAGGAAGAGCTACTCAGGGAGTTAAATTAATTCGCTTAGACGAAGGAGACGAAATTGCTGCAACTTCTAAAATTGGAGATCAGGGGGAGGATCCTGAAGCAGAATTAGTGGAAGTTGAAGACGCGATCACGTCTGATTTGAGCGGAACAATATCTTCTGATGCGAGTGAAGTTAAATCAGCTGATGATGCTTCAATCGATGACAGCATTGATGACACCCTTAATAATGAGGGTGATAATACACCAGCGGAATAAATTAAAATAATCTCAAAATAAACACAAAGTAAAAATTCATAAATATGAAAAAGTTCATCGGAGTTTTAGCCGTTATGATGTTTGTTATAACATCTTTTGCGCAAGACTTTAAAAAAGTACAGACCAGTATCATAATAGCTCAATTTGATGCTGCAAAAACAGAATTTGATAAAATAATCGCAAAGAAGCCAACTTTAGCAACTACAGCGGATGGTTATTATTGGGCTGCTCGAATATACAGTGGCTTAAATAAAGACGCCGTAAAAAATCCGAATGCATATGATGAAATGAAAAAGAATTTAGACGCTTACATTACAGCAGATTCTAAATTTGTAATTGCTAAAGAAAATGGACAAGATCCTTTTTTTGATGTATATACAAAAAGTTTTAAAGAGGGTGTAAATGGTTTCAACTCCAAAAATTGGAAAGTAGCTGCCGAAAATTTTTCAAATGCAGTGTACTATAGTGATTTTATCTTTTCTAATGGTTGGGCAAATTCGAAGCAACCTTTTGATACCACTTCATTAGTATATGCGGGTTATTCCAACCAAAATGCAGGTAATGTTGAAAAAACCCTTGAGTACTATCAACGCTTAATTAATGCTAAAATTAAGAACCCTGAATATGCAGATTTGTATAGATATACATTAGTTCAATTCACAAATAAGAAGGATAAAGCCAATTTTGATAAGAATTTAGCTGCTGCTGAAGAAGCCTATCCAAAAGAAAGTTGGGCTGAGTATAAAACAGATTATATTGATAAAAGTTACACAATAGACGAAAAAGTAAAATTATTCGATCAAATCACAACAACTGGTAAATTAACGGAAGTAGAGTATCAAATGTTTGGTGATATGTTCATGGCAGGTAAATCAGAGGACGCAGCTGCAAGTGAAAAGTATATATTAAAAGCCGCTGATGCCTATAAAAAGGCCTTTGAAATAAATCCTAATAATTATGCCGCAGCCTTTAATATTGGAATTGCATTTTACAATCAGTACATCGTATTAGATGAGCAAACCTCAACTAATATCAAAAATTTACAAAATTTAAACGCCAATAAGCCTGTAGCGCCAAAAGATCCAAAGAAAAAGGCAGCATTTGACGCCGCATTTAAACACCAAGTAGATAGTTTAAAAGCTTTAAATGTAGCATTGGACGGCCCAATTCAAACTAAAGTAGATGGTGCCATCGAATGGGTTACCAAAGCTTTTAATGTAATCAAAGACAAAGAAAATTTAGTGAGAGCAGAACGTAATGTTGCTGGCAGATCTGTAGATTTCTTAGCAACATTATATTCATTTAAACGTGATAAAGCTAGAGGGAAGGATCAAAAAGCAATGGATATGTATGATGCACAATTTAACATCTATGATAAATTGCATGATAAGTATAATAAGTAGGTATACTGAGAAATAAGCATAAACAATAACCCTCGAGCAATCGGGGGTTATCTTGGAATCATCTATTTAACATAATGTTAATTATAAGCATTATTTTAGTATAATATGCAGGTTAAAATAGAGCTGGAAACGAGGTTGGTATTGAATATGTACGAATTTATTGCTATTTTGTATAACTAAACGATTAGCATATGAGTAACCCAGTTAGCAGAAGGAAATTTGTACAAGATGCAGGTTTGACTACCATGGCCTTAGGTCTTAGCCCACAATTTATAAAAGCACAATCGAGTGTTGTAAAAGATAAGGTTCGCCTAGGGATTATAGGTACTGGATTCCGTGGTCAAAACCATTTAGAAATGCTTATTCAGCGTAAGGATACAGAAATCATAGCTTTTGCCGATCCAGATAAACAAATGATGGCAGCTGCACAAAAGCTACTTAAAGACGCTGGCCGTCCTGCAGCAGCTGAGTTTAGTAATGGCAAAGAAAATTACAAACAACTTCTGCAACGTAATGATATTGATGCAGTTATAATTGCAACACCTTGGGAATGGCATATTCCTCAAGCTTTAGAAGCCATTAAAAATGGGATTATACCTGGTGTAGAGGTTTGTGGTGCTATAAAGTTATCCGACTGTTGGGATATTGTAAATGCTAGTGAAAAATCCGGTATTCCTGTTATGTGTCTGGAGAATGTTTGTTATAGACGCGATGTTTTGGCAGTTTATAATATGGTACGTAAAGGTATGTTTGGAGAATTATTACACTTACAAGGTGGATATGAGCATGATTTAAGGGGTGTAAAGTTTAATGACGGTAAAACACCCTATGATTCGGGTGTTGAATTTGGCGAAAAAGGGTTTAGTGAGGCAAAATGGAGAACCAACCACTCTTTATATAGAAACGGAGAGCTATACCCAACTCATGGATTAGGTCCTGTTGCTATGATGATCGACGCCAATAGAGGTAATTTATTAACCCGACTTTCATCGGTTGCTACTAAAGCAAGAGGTTTACATAAATATATAGTTAACCATCCACAAGGTGGTGAAAATCATTCTAATGCGAAATTAAGTTTTAAATTAGGAGATATTGTAACTACCCAAATCCAAACTCATAATGGAGAGACTATTATATTAACACACGACACCAATTCTCCTCGTCCTTATAATTTAGGGTTTCGTGTGCAAGGTACACAAGGTTTATGGCAGGACTTTAGTTCCGGTGCTTTTAATGCAGGTCATATATATATAGAAGGCATTTCCAAAAAAGCACATGTTTGGGAGAATCCAGAAGTCTATTTAAAAGAACACGACCACCCACTTTGGAAACGTTTTGAAAAAGACGCCGAAGGTTCTGGTCATGGAGGGATGGATTTTTTCGTAGAAAATGCTTTCATTGAATGTATTAAAAGGAATGTCCCCTTCCCAATTGATGTTTACGATTTAGCCACTTGGTACGCGATCACTCCCCTTTCGGAAAAATCAATTGCCGAAAAAGGACAGGTCCAAGAAATCCCAGACTTTACTAGAGGTAAATGGAAGAACAGAAAACCCGATTTTGCTATGACTGACCAATTTTAAACCTGTACTGTTTCTAGTTGAATATAAATATTTGAATGGATTTAAAAGGGCCTTTAATGAGCTCTTTAATGTGCTAAAGCGTTATAACATTCCAGCAATCTTATTTGATTGAGGGCCCGAACATAGTTTTGGCCCTCATATTTTGCACCATAATAAACATCCATGTTTAAATGATCAGTTAGAAAGCGCAATGCTTGCATATATATCATAAACTGGCCCGCAAAGAAAAAATGATCCAGTTCAAAAGAGGAAAGTTCAGATTCCATATTTTGAAGATATCCCTTTTTGATAGCTTCCCATTTTTGTTGATCCACTGTTAATATATCCAAATTGGAATCCTCCTCGGATACATTGCACAAACAAGTACGACACATATCACCCACATCACTAATAAAATAGCCAGGCATCACCGTATCCAAATCAATTACACAAATGGCTTTTTCATTCTCCATTCCACTTGCAATACTATTTTTAAAAAGCACATTACTAATTTTAGTATCATGATGCGTTACCCTTAATTTAACATTGGTATGTTGAATAAATTTTTCATATTGGTCCACATATCCTTTATAGGAAGATAAAGTTGCAATGGCCTCCTTTGATTGTTTAATACGGTTTACTGCACCGTTAATGATTGCATCTGTAAACTGATGATATCTTAAACTTAAATTGTGAAAATCTGGCAAAGTAATTTTAAGTTTTGTTGCATCAAAATCAGAAAATTGACTAGTAAAAAGTCCAAATTGTTTTGCTGCTTCAAATGCTTGTATTTCGTTTTCTAAAACAGATAAAGCATAGCCATCTATCTTTTTAAAAGCTCTAAAATACTGTCCCTCCCACTCTATTAATGTTTTGCCTTCTGTTGTTTTTTCAAGATGCGTGAACAAGTAACTTGGAGTGCATGTATTTAAATAACTGCCCATTTCATTGATATTATAATCAATCGCTTTCGGGTCTTTAAAAATATGATGATTAATGGTTTGAAGAATATATTCCCCATTTTGGGTTGTAACTTTATAAGTATTATTAATAAGCCCTTGATGCAATTGTGCATAGGTATTTACATCCCAACCATATTTTTCAAAAATGTAATTCATATTTATAAATTAAAAGTAGTTAAATACACTCAATTATCGTAAATTCAAATTTCAAAAGCATTTAATATATGAGCATTAACAGAAGAAATTTTATCAACTTAAGTAGTCTTGGTATCGCTGGGTTTTCCTTACAAGGTTTTGTAAATAAACAAAATTTACCCACTTTAAAACCTATCGTAATTGCAACTTGGGATGCTGGATTAAATGCCAATAAAGGTGCCTGGGAGGTTTTAAGTAAAGGTGGTTCGGCATTAGATGCAGTTGAAAAAGGAGTGATGGTTACCGAAGATGAAATAAGTTGTTGTGTTGGATTGGGTGCCAATCCAGATAGAGATGGGCATGTAACTTTGGACGCTTCTATTATGGATCATGAATTTAATTGTGGTAGCGTGGCATTTTTAGAAAGAATAAAACACCCTATTTCAGTTGCCCGTAGAGTAATGGAAAAAACACCTCATGTGATGTTAGTAGGTGAAGGGGCACAACAATTTGCAGTTTCCGAAGGGTTTACATTAGAATCAGGAAACTTATCAGAATCTGCGGACAAATCATATAAACAATGGTTAAAAAAATCAACTTATAAACCCGTTATTAATGTTGAAAGAAAAACTTCTACCAGTCAATTAGAAGATAAGTTTAAGGCCCCGGCTCGTTTAAGCAATGGTGAATGGAATCATGATACGATCGGAATGGTAGCCTTAGATGCCAATGGAAATTTAAGTGGAAGTTGTACAACAAGTGGTGCTGGTTTTAAATTAAGAGGACGTGTTGGTGATTCGCCAATTATTGGTGCTGGTTTATATGTAGACAATGAAGTGGGTGCAGTTGTAGCAACAGGTCAAGGTGAGGATGTGATAAGAGTTGCAGGTGCAAGTGCAGTAGTGGAATTAATGCGACAAGGTAAATCACCACAAGATGCTTGCAGATTAGTAGTAGAAAAAGTGAGACGCATTAAAAAAGAAAAAGCAGCAGATATACAGGTTTGTTTTATTGCATTA
Source organism: Bacteroidota bacterium (assembly GCA_947453145.1). Classification (GTDB taxonomy): domain Bacteria; phylum Bacteroidota; class Bacteroidia; order Chitinophagales; family Chitinophagaceae; genus Sediminibacterium. The sequence goes on along the minus strand of CANGFA010000019.1, from coordinate 26,058 downwards.
AATAAAAATGGAGAACACGGAAGTTATGCCTTACATAAAGGATTTAATTATGCTGTTCAAACAAACGATGGTAGCAAATTAATTGAATCCCCATTTAGTGTTTAATAAATAAGCCTTATTTAAAGTTAGATTTAGAATAATAATGAGTAATCAAAAAGTAGTTTTAGAAGTGGCTGTTTTTTCAGTGGAAGCAGCAATTGCTGCAATCAATTCTGGTGCTGATCGAATTGAATTTTGTGAAAATCCAAATGAAGGAGGCACTACCCCATCTTACGGCAGTTTAAAAACGCTAATTGGAATTACGGATAAACCCGTTTTTCCAATTATTAGACCAAGAGGAGGCGATTTTTTATACACTCATGCTGAATATGAAAGTATTAAATATGATTTAAAATTGGTGAAAGAATTGGGTTACCAAGGCGCTGTTATTGGTTTATTAAATGCAGATGGTACAATAGATAAAATAAGAACTACTGAATTAGTTCAATTAGCCGCACCCTTGGAAATTACATTTCACCGTGCATTCGATAGATGTGATGACCCCATGAAAGGATTGGAAGATATAATTGAAACCGGATGTAAAAGGATACTTACCAGTGGTCAGGTTCCAAACGTAGCGGATGCGCTACCCTTAATAAATAGTTTAATTAAAAAAGCAGCTGGACGTATCATTATTTTACCAGGTAGTGGTGTTCGCGCCAATAATTGTAAAAAAATAATAGATGAAACAGGAGCAATAGAAATTCATAGTTCTGCACGTAAAATAATGCTATCTAAAATGAATCATAATAACCCTTCAATGAATGAAAATATGGTTTCAATGGGTATTGATGAAAATGAAATAAAAGCAATGATAACAGCAATAAATTAAATCATCCAGCTTAGTACAACATTCTTACTCTGATGGTTTCTTTTACTTCTCTTAAAAGATCAATTGCTTTTTTAGATAATTTAGAGTCCACATCCAAAACTACATAGCCAATTTCATCATTGGTTTTTAAGTACTGCCCAACGATATTAATTTTGTTTTTAGACATAACTGTATTAATCGCACTTAATACTCCAGGTACATTTCGGTGAATATGTAAAATACGATGAGCACCGTCCACAGGAGGTAAACTAATGGCAGGAATGGAATGAGATCCATTTGAAACACCACGCTCTAAATATTGATACAATTTAATACTTACATCTTCTCCAATATTTTCTTGTGCTTCTTCGGTAGAGCCTCCAATATGAGGCGTTAAAATAACATTTGATAATCCTTGTAGTGGTGTTTCAAATTTATCACCATTTTTTTCAGGCTCCCAAGGATAAACATCAATAGCAGCTCCTGAGATATGTTTGGCTTTAAGCGCATCTGCAAGGGCATCTAAATCAACCACTTCACCTCTAGCATAGTTAATGATGATAGCACCAGCTTTACATTGTTTGATAATTTCTTTACTAATTAAATTTTTAGTTTGATTGGTTTCTGGGACATGAATTGAAATTATATCTGCACTGCTTACTAATTCTTTTATAGATTTTACAGATACCGCATTGCCTAATGGCAACTTGGTTTCAACATCATAAAATTTAACTTTCATTCCCATTGCTTCGGCCATGATACTTGTTTGCGTACCAATATTTCCATAACCTATTAATCCTAAAGTTTTTCCTCTTAATTCATAACTTCCTTTAGCTTCTTTATTCCAGATGCCATCATGGGCAGCTTTATTTTTGTCAACAATTTTTCGAATTAACATTATGGAAGCGCCTATCACTAATTCAGCTACACTTCTGGTATTACTATAAGGTGCATTAAAAACAGCCACCCCTTTTTGTTTACAAGCTTTTATGTCTACTTGATTGGTACCAATACAAAAACAACCAATGGCTTGTAATTTTTTTGCGCTATCCAATACCTTTTTGGAAACAAAAGTTTTAGATCTAATTCCTAAAATATGAACGTCTTTTATGGCTTTAATCAACTCCTCTTCACTTAATGCACCCGATATTTTTTTAACGTCAGAATATCCTTGATGTTTAAAATATTGAACTGCCTTTTCGCTTATATTTTCTAAAAATAAAACCTTGATTTTATCTTTTGGATAGCTTGTATGGTCTAGATTACTCATAGAACAAAGGTAAAAAATATATTGCTACCAATACCTATTGCAATAAAATGTAATTTTTAACGTTTTACAATAAAACTTTCATTATACCATATAAAACTAACAGATGATTGTGAGAATGTCTTTTTTGCTTGGAATATTGTTGTTTACATGTGCATGTGGGACGAGTCAACATACCAATTTAAATACGATCGACACGGTGGCTTCTGCATTAAGCCCAGCATTGAAAAATAAGTATGCAGCAGAAATAAAGCTCAGGTATGAAACTTTATTAGGAAAAAATTTTAGTGGTGAAATCATTGTCGCCAAAAATGGACAAATTGTATTTGAAGATTATAAAGGGTTTGCAAATTTGGCAGATCAAATACCAATGGATGCCCAAACCCCTATTCATTTAGCTTCTATTTCAAAGACTTTTACTGCTATGACGGTTTTAAAATTATGGGAACAAAAAAAGCTGGATTTGAAAGATCCGGTTACCAAATACTTTCCAAAATTCCCCTATTCCGAAGTAAGCATTGAGCAGCTTTTATCACATCGTAGCGGATTGCCAGATTACACATACGTAATGGATCCCCCTAAATATATTACAGTTAGATCCAAAAATAAAAAAGGTAGATGGGTGTCCAAATCACAGTTAGATCCAAATGCAAAACCTTTTAAGTCTGAAAATTATTCAAACCAGGATGTATTAGATTTCTTAATAGAAAGGCATCCTGCCCCTCAAGCTGGAGCGAATAGGGTTTTTAAGTATTGTAATACCAATTTTGTAGTTTTAGCATTGATTGTAGAAAAAATTACAGGCAAAGATTTCCCTTCTTATATACAAGAAACCATTTTTAAACCTTTAAAAATGGATCATTCTTTTGTATTTAGTGCCAATGTAAAAGATAAATATTTACCCTCCTATACAGACCGTTCTATTCCTTATAAGTTTGAAAAATATGACTTTATATATGGAGATAAAAACGTATATAGTACCGCTCAGGATATGTTATTATGGGATAAAGCCTTAAGAGGTACGCAATTTCTTACCGAATCTACCCTACAAATGGCTTATGAACCCAAAAGCCCTTTGACTAAAGATTTCCATAATTATGGTTTTGGATGGAGGATGATTATGCACCCCAATGAAGAAAAAATAATTTATCATAATGGCTGGTGGCATGGAAATAACACTGTTTTCACTAGACTTATAAAAGACAATGCAACGATCATTATTTTAGGTAATAAGTACAACGTAAATATTTATAAAGGCAAACAATTTGTATCAGTATTTACGGGTAAGGAAGACAGTACTAGTGCGGAGCAGTAAAGTTGTCATTTTTTACCGTTTTTTGGCCTTTTCACCCTATTTTTGCAAACCTTAATTGAAACTAAACCATTAACTGAATTAAGTAAATTCTTATGAAAGATCTTCTATTTTATGCCGTTCCGGCTATGGGTATTGTAGGCTTACTATATACTCTTTTAAAATTTAACTGGGTATCTAAACAAGATGCTGGTAATGACCGTATGAAAGAAATCAGTAATTATATTGCTGAGGGTGCAATGGCTTTCTTAAAAGCGGAGTGGAAAATATTAGGCTATTTTGTTGTAATTGTAGCCTTATTGTTAGGTTTTATGGCTTCAAAAAATGAATCTAGTCATTGGAGTATTTCTATTGCTTTTGTAATTGGAGCAGTATTTAGTGCAACTGCTGGTTATATTGGTATGAAAATTGCCACTAAAGCAAACGTTAGAACAGCCGAAGCTGCAAAAACAAGTTTAGCTCGTGCTTTGAAAGTTTCTTTTACTGGTGGATCTGTGATGGGCTTAGGCGTATCTGGTTTAGCGGTATTAGGTTTAGGTGGATTGTTTTTAATTATCAAACATTACTTCTCTCCTGAAGGAGATGCAGAAGGTATGTTACGTACGATAGAAATTTTAACTGGTTTCTCTTTAGGTGCTGAATCTATCGCCTTATTTGCGCGTGTTGGTGGTGGTATCTATACTAAAGCAGCAGACGTTGGAGCGGATTTAGTAGGTAAAGTAGAAGCTGGAATTCCTGAGGATGATCCTCGTAACCCTGCAACTATTGCAGATAACGTTGGTGACAACGTAGGAGACGTTGCTGGTATGGGTGCCGATTTATTTGGTTCTTATGTTGCAACTGTATTGGCTACGATGGTTTTAGGACAAGAAGTTACAGGTGCAAATGGTGCAAAATTAGTGGATGCCTTTGGTGGTTTGTCTCCTATTTTATTACCGATGTTAATTGCAGGTGTAGGTATTTTATTATCTATCATTGGTACATTCTTTGTAAGAATTAGTGAGTCAGCTGGTTTAAATACTGCTACAGTACAAAGAGCTTTGAACATGGGCAACTATGGTTCAATGATCCTTACTGCAATTGCTTGTTACTTTTTAGTATCTTATATTTTACCTGAAACCATGGTATTACGTGGTTTAGAATTTACTAGAAATGGAGTAATTGGTGCCATCGCAGTGGGATTAGTAGTTGGTACTTTAATGAGTATCATTACGGAGTATTATACAGCAATGGGTAAGCGTCCCGTTTTAAGTATTATCAAACAATCTAGTACTGGTCATGCAACAAATATCATTGGTGGTTTAGCTATTGGTATGGAATCAACTTTCTATCCAATTTTAGTATTGGCTGCTGGTATTTATGGTTCTTTTGCTTGCGCAGGTTTATATGGTGTTGCGATTGCAGCTGCGGGTATGATGGCTACAACTGCTATGCAATTAGCAATTGATGCATTTGGTCCTATCGCAGATAACGCAGGTGGTATTGCTGAAATGAGTGAATTGCCAGCTGAGATTCGTGAAAAAACAGATATTTTGGATGCCGTAGGTAATACAACAGCGGCTAGTGGTAAAGGATTTGCCATTGCTTCTGCTGCATTAACTTCATTAGCATTATTCGCTGCCTTTGTAGGTGTTGCGATGCCAAACAATCAACATATTGATATTTATAAAGCCGATGTATTAGCTGCCTTATTTGTAGGTGGTATGATACCATTTATATTCTCTTCATTAGCAATTCGTGCGGTAGGTGAAGCAGCAATGGCAATGGTAGAAGAAGTTCGTCGTCAGTTCCGTACCATTCCAGGAATTATGGAAGGTACTGGTAAGCCAGAATATGATAAGTGTGTTGCAATTTCTACAGAAGCATCATTAAAGAAAATGATGTTACCAGGTGCAATTACTATCATATCTCCTATCTTAATTGGTTTCACATTAGGCCCTGAAGCTTTAGGTGGTTTCTTAGCAGGTGCAACGGTAAGTGGTGTGTTAATGGGTATCTTCCAAAACAACGCTGGTGGTGCTTGGGATAACGCTAAAAAATCTTTCGAGAAAGGTGTTGAAATTAACGGTGAGATGTTCTATAAAAAATCTGAACCACACAAAGCATCTGTAACAGGTGATACTGTGGGTGATCCATTTAAAGATACATCTGGTCCTTCCATGAACATTTTGATTAAATTAATGTCCATTGTATCATTGGTATTGGCTCCTACTTTAGCTAAAATGCACCCTACTAAAGCGGCAACGGTAGAGACTAAATCTCAAACTGTTGAAATGAAAGTAGTTCAATCAAATAACACTGCAACAGCAACTGCAAATACAGTAACTGTTTCTGCAGATCCAAAAATGATGATTGAGGCCTTAACAAAGGATGGTATTTTAAAAGCTACCGATAAATTGAATATTGAAGTTAATAATGACAAGGTTGTTATTATTGTTAACGGCAAACCTTTATCTGATGAACAAATAGCAAAATACAGTAGCTTCTTACAGAAGAAATAACTGCATTTTCAATAAATTTTAACATAATCCCTCCGAATTTTCGGGGGGATTTTTTTTGTAATTTCATTAGGTTAAAGTAGATTGCTTACGAATATAATCGTAATACTATGAGTAAAGCATTTAAGCCAACCGAAAGTGAATTAGAAATTTTAAGTATTTTATGGGAAAAGGGAAATGCAACTGTAAGGGAAGTGCATAATATTATCTTCCAAACAAAAGAGATAGGTTATACCACCACCCTTAAGTTAATGCAAATTATGCACGAAAAAGGAATGGTATCTCGAGATGTGTCTTCTAAAACGCACATATACGTTCCTAATTTTGAACAAACAAAAGCCCAGGAACAATATGTTTCAAAAATCATAAAAACATTATTTAGTGGCAGTACTTCTCAATTAGTTTTGCAAGCCTTGGGCAATCATCAGCCAAGTAATAGCGATTTAAAAGAGATAAAAGACTTAATAACGGAATTAGAGAAAAAAGTACAGCATTGATCTTTATTCGATAACAGCCCATTCATTTATTAATTCATTTATTAATGCATTATTTAACAAATATTCCTTTATCCATTTTCAATAATACATTATTGATGGGCATTTTATGGATAAGCTATTCTTTTGTTAAGCATATATTTAAGATAGGTACACAGCAACTTTTCTTATTAGCAGTTGCCATTCAAATTGCTTCCAATTTCGTTTTCATTTTTGATATTTTTTACTTTAGTGGTTTATCAACTAATCTGTCATTAACAAGCCTTAACCAAATTTCATCTTATTTTGAAATTCAAATGCCTAATGCAGGAATTTTAAACTATTTGGGTGGGTTATACTTTTTAGGTTTATTAGGCTACTTTTTATTTTTTGTTTATCAATTAACAAAATTGAGTCGCTTGAAGCAAACAGCAAATTATAATGATGGATCAGCTTGGCTTAATATACTCTCCAATTACAACTTGGAATTACCTGCTCATTTAAAAGTAGGCATGAGTGATAAAATATCCTCTCCTATGATTTTTGGATTTTTAGAACCAGTCATCTTACTACCCTTCTTCATTTGCAATCAATTAAATGAGGATGAAATTAAATTAATACTATTACATGAAATAGCGCATCTCATTAGACAAGATTATATTATTAATTTAATAGTTGGACTTTCTAAAGTTATACTATGGTTTAATCCCTTTAGTTATTTGATTGGCAAAGAAGTAAATTTATTACGAGAAATTGCCTGTGACGAATTTGTGATTGAAAAAACAAATGCTCCCATAGTTTATTCGAAAGCCTTATTTCAATTAGCAAATGCAACTCCAATACAAAAGCCCCTATTTAGTATGGGTGCAATTAATAATAATGGAGGAGAATTATTATTACGAATTAAACAAATAAATAAATTAAAAACCACTTCTGCAAATCGTATTCAATTTAACTTTCAAGTATTATTTTTAGTGACTATTGGTTTTTTAGGTATGCTCTATTTTTCAAATCAAAAAAACAATAAAAAAGTATTTACTCAAAGTGCCTCTTTTGCGAATTCGAATAAAAAGAAAAATTTAAATTCAAGTTCAAATGTGTTGTTTGTTAATATGGTTCCTAAAAAACACAAATTGACGAACTACACAAAAACAAACCTGAAAACTTTGGTTTCTAAAATAAATGAAACCAATACAAGTGAACCTAAAAGTGAGGATGCCATTGCCTCAAAATCTAATTTTGATGCTTTATTAAATGAAACGAGAACTTGGATTAAACAACATGAAAATCCATTACAGTTTGCAACTTATTCCAATACAACTGACTCTATTGAAAACATAATAGCAGAAAGATTATTAATGTCCTCTATTGTGAATAGTTATAAATTAAAAAGGGCTATAATGGAACAAAAACTTGCAGATGCTAAAGACATGACTGAGGTTATAGATTATTTTATGAAGAGCCAAGAATGGGATGAAATTGCCGCATATGAAAAATGGGCACAAGAATACTTAGCTAAGCATCAACAAAGAGATAGCTTGCCTGCCACCACAACAAAACAGCAAATCCAATATAGATAAATTTGGTAAGAAACCAATTTTTTCTTGAAATACTTGCTGATAATTTACAGGATTAGAAATTTGATCATAATTTTTTGGAACCCAGTTATCAAAACTTCTTTGTTCTTTTAACAAACTAGCCGGGGTATTTAATTCAGTAACTACCCAATTTGCTTTTAATTGTTTTTTAACCCACTCGTTAGTAAGTAGTAAAAAGTCAACCAAAAAAATAGATTGTGAATTAAATAATTGCTCAAGTCCCAACTCGTAATACTCAAAATAAGGCGACCTTTTGTAATTGGAACTGAGCGTTTTGTAATGCTGTTTATTCCAGCTATTTTGATAATCAATTTTTATTTCTTTGATAGGTGATTTTTGATCCCTGCCGCCTATGATTGGAATTGATAAGGATAATGGCCCTTGAGCTGTTGCAATAATGGTTCTATTCTTAAAACTCATTTTGGAATAAGGATGAAAATTGTTGATATGAATTTCCTTTTCAATCATTAAAGATTGAATGTGTTGAATAGTGCCAAAATATTGTAAATCGGTTATGTACATGCTTAACAAAAACTTATACAAATATATTTTTACATTCTCCAAATACCTAATAACTTCACAAAAAAATACAAATGCGTTCAGTAAATTTCATTTTTCTAGCTTTCATCGTTTTCTTATCTAGTTGTTCGGAGCCCAAATCCTTCGAAATTAAGAATGTAAAATCCATTAAAGTGGAGAAATTAGGCGTTAAGGAAAATGTATTTAATGCCGAACTGGAATGTTTTAATCCTAATGACTTTGGTGTGGTTATTAAAAAAATAGACTGCGATATTTTTGTAAACGACCAAAAGCTATCCCACTATTTATTGGAATCTAGTATTAATGTACCCTCTTCGTCCAATTTTATCCTGCCCGCAAAATTAGAGATTGCCATGTCATCCATATTAGGTTACGGGGTAGATATCATGTTCAATAAACCATTTAAAATTGTGGTTAATGGAAATGCAACAGTTTCTAAAGGAATTTTTACAAAAAATATCGTTATCAATTACTCCACCACAAAAACTTTTAATCTTAAAGAAGCCGCGGTTAGAGATTTAATTAAGACTATACAAAATCAAATGAATAAATAATTATAAGAATTATATTCATTTATATATTCCATGTCGAAGGACTTTCTCTCCACTTCATAAGTGTTTCCTGGGTATTCGAGTCTATATCTCCTTTCTCAACAGCAAGGTCAATTAAACTTGCATAATTGGTTAAAGAATAAAAAGGAACTCCAGCAGCTTTAAATGCTTCGTCTGCAATATTAAATCCATAATTAAATATGGAAACCATACCCACTACTTCGAGTCCTGCATTTCTTAGAACATCCACTACTTGTAAACTACTTTTACCCGTAGATATAAGATCCTCAATCACTAATATTTTGTTGGTTGTAGCGTAAGCCCCTTCAATTTGATTACCTAATCCATGTTCTTTTGGTTTTGGACGTACATATATGTAAGGCAATTTTAATTGATCTGCTGCCATTGCTCCCCATGGTATCCCTGCAGTGGCTACCCCCGCTAACATATCCGCACCTTCAAATTTTTCAAATATCACATTACACATTTCACTTTTAATAAAGTCACGTACATAGGGAAATGACAAAACCTTGCGATTATCGCAGTAAATAGGGCTATTCCATCCGCTTGCCCAGGTAAAAGGTTGTTTTGGACTTAATTTTACTGCGCCCACTTGAAGTAGTTTTTCTGATACTGCTTTTTCGTTTGTCATATAATAATTTATAATTGACACGAAATTAATGGCATATTGCTAATTTTACACCAAGAGTTACTAAATACTATACACATTTTTATGCCTAAACAAATAATTGCAGCTGGCGGATTACTTACCAACCCAAAAGGTGAAATTTTATGGATTTTTAGACGTGGTTTTTGGGATTTACCTAAGGGAAAATTAGATGAAGGGGAAACCATTCAATCCTGCGCAATAAGAGAGGTGGAGGAGGAAACGGGCATTCAACACATACAACTTCATGAAATGCTTTGTTTTACAAATCATACCTATTTTGACAAGTACTTAAATGAAGAAGTGATAAAAAGAACCTACTGGTTTCACATGTCTATTCCAAATTTGCAAGATGGAATTCCACAAACCACCGAAGACATTGAAAAAATTGAATGGCAGGATCTTGGAAAAGCAAGACATTGTTTAGACCATACTTTTCCAACTATTTTAGAAGTGATAGAAGCTTTTAGGATAAAACTAAATAAATTGGATCTCTAAAAAATTGCAACGCTAGCAGTGAAAAGCACTATTTAAAGGATCTTATATAAAAAAGACCCTACGTCTAAATAAAATAATTAATCTTATTTATGTAAACTTTTATTTACAGCATCTGGTAAAAAAGGAGATGCGTCTCCTCCATTTCTTAAGATATCCCTTACAATCGTCGAAGCAACAGATGTATATTTAGGCTCGCCTGTTAAAAAAATGGTTTCAATATGTTTATCCATGGTTCTATTGGCGTCTGCAATGGTTTTTTCATATTCAAAATCACTCACATAACGAATCCCTCTTAAAATAAATCTGGCTCCAATTGCCTGACAATATTTTATCGTTAAACCATCATATATGGCCGCTTCTACCTTTGGTTCATCTTTATATATTTCTTCAAACCAAAGTCTTCTTTGATCTGCACTAAACATAGGATTTTTTGCTGCGTTCATTCCTATACCTACTATCACTTTGTCAAACAAGGGTAAGGATCTGTTGATAATATCAATATGACCTAAAGTAACTGGATCAAAAGTTCCAGGAAATAAACAGATTCTTTGCATGTACTAAAAATAAGAAAATTGTTAAGACAAACAAATATTAAGCAGGATTTGACCTACCGGTTAAAAGATATAAGCAAGCCATTCTTACCGCTACCCCATTTTCTACTTGGTCTAAGATTATAGAATGTTTGCTGTCGGCCACATTACTATCCATTTCCACACCTCTATTAATTGGGCCAGGATGCATAATTACTATTTCTTTACTAAGCTTATTTAGGCGCTCCATTGTGATGCCATATGCTAGGTTATATTCCCTTAAACTTGAAAATAAAGGCTGATTTTGGCGCTCTAATTGTATTCTAAGCACATTTGCAACGTCGCACCAATCCAATGCTTTGTCGATATTGTATTCAACCTTAATATCCATGGCTGCCTGAAGGTAGGTTGGAATTAATGTGGGAGGTCCAGCAACCATAATTTCAGCGCCCATCTTTTTAAGTAAATAAATATTGCTTAAAGCTACTCGACTATGCATTACGTCTCCAACTATCGCTACTTTTAGCCCTTTTAAAGAACCAAAACGTTCCAACATGGAAAAAGCATCTAATAATGCTTGTGTAGGATGTTCATTAATACCATCCCCTGCATTTATAATGGCGGCGTCAATATGTTTAGCTAAAAAATGAGGTGCTCCAGATGCACTATGTCTCATCACTACCATATCAACTTTCATACTTAAAATATTATTCACCGTGTCTAAAAGGGATTCCCCTTTAGCAGCCGAAGAACTTGAAACCGTGAAATTGACTACATCCGCAGATAATCTTTTCTCCGCTAATTCAAATGAAATTCGAGTTCTAGTTGAATTTTCGTAAAACAAATTAACAATATTAATGTCTCTTAAAGTGGGGACTTTTTTAACGGGTCTTTGTAAAACTTCCTTAAACTGACTTGCGGTAGATAAAATAAGTTGTATATCCTCTGTATTGAGGTCCTTTATACCAAGAAGATGTTTGGTCGATAGTGCCATTAAAAAACAAAATTAATATAAATTATTCATCTAATAAAATTACATCGTCCACTCCGTCATTTTCTTTCCATCTTACTTTTACCTTATGAGCAGTAAGGGTATCCATTTCCTTGCCGGTGAAATCGGGCTGAATTGGTAATTCTCTGCTTGGTTTTCGGTCTACTAAGACACAAAGAGCCACTTTTGAGGGTCTCCCAAAGGATAATAATGCGTCAAGAGCGGCCCGAATGGTGCGGCCTGTAAAAAGAACATCATCTATTAAAATGACCGTTTTCCCTTCAATACTAAAAGGCAAATCGGTTTCCGTTGGCAAATGAAGCTCCCTTCGGATATCATCTCTATAAAAAGTAATGTCCAATTTACCGTAAACAACCTGATCCGCAGGTAATTCCTGATGTAGTGCTGCGACAATTCTGTCACTTAAATAAACACCCCTAGGTTGAAGACCTACTATTACGGCATTGGTTAATCCAGGATAGGTTTCTAATATTTGATGAGCAAGTCTTTTAATGATGCTGGGAAGTTGTTGCTCGCTAATTAAAGTCATTCCATTAAAATTTGACTAAAATTACAGCTTTTTCTTATGTATTTTGCACCCATGGTCAGGCTTCAACAACTTTCTTTGGTTCAATTTAGAAACTATGTACAAAAGCAATTTGTATTTACGGATAGAATTGTGGGTATTGTAGGCCCTAATGGAACAGGTAAAACCAATTTATTGGATGCGGTATATTATTTATCCTTTACTAAAAGTTATTTTAGTAGGCCCGATGCTCAAAACGTACATCATGCCTATGAAGGAATGCGGGTGGAAGGAATTTATGATATAAAAGGAGCTACCATTCCAGTAACTTATATATTAAGAGAAACTTTAAAAAAAGAGTTTTCTTTTGACCAAGAAACCTATACTAAATTATCACAGCATATTGGTAAAATTCCTTGTGTTATGATTGCCCCAGACGATGTTCAAATTATTACAGGATCTAGTGAGGAGCGAAGGAAACTCATGGACAGTTTGTTGTCTCAAATGCATCCCATTTATTTAAAACATTTAATACAATATAATAAAGTCCTAGTTCAACGAAATAGTTTATTAAAGAATGCCGCTGAAATAGGAAACATAGATACTATTTTACTTGAAACAATTAATGAGCAACTATCAGAAAATGGCAACCTTATTTATAATTATAGAAAGGAACTCATTAACCAATATTTACCTGCTATCCTTTCCTTGTATGACCATGTGGCTGGACAGAAGGATGAAATAAATTTACAATACCACTCACAATTGCATCAAGAAAAATTTGAACATTTATTAAAACAAAACCTACCTAAGGATCAACTATTACAAAGAACCAATATAGGTATTCATAAGGATGACTTAATCATCACCCTACAAGGCCAACCCTTTAAACAAGAGGCTTCTCAAGGACAAAGAAAAAGTTTATTGTTTGCCATACGCTTAGCAGAGTGGAAACTCATTAAAGAAAATAAAGGGTTCTCTCCTATTTTGTTAATGGATGATATTTTCGAAAAATTAGACGAACAAAGAATGATTCAATTATTAGACTGGGTGAGCCATTCAACAGATGGTCAAGTTTTTATTACAGATACCCATAAGAAAAGGGTTGCCGATTTATTGGGCAAGCATTTAGATAGTTATCAATTGATTGAATTGTAAAATAATAATTCTGTAAATTACACACTATGGCATTATTTAAAATAGGAGATGCATTAAAGCAATTTGTACAAAGTAGTAAATTGAAAAATGGAATTCGGGCTGCTCAAATTGAGGAAGTATGGGCCGAAATAATGGGCACGACCATTGCAAAATATACCGACAAAATTTACATATTTGACAAGAAACTTTTTATTGAAACAAGTGTAGGGCCTTTAAAAAATGAACTAGGTTTTCAAAAAGCACAAATCATTCAAAGAGTAAATGAAAAAATGGGTGAAAATATGATCAACGAGGTGATCATTAAATAATTAAATGAGTTGCCATTATAGTTCGTATAAACTATCCGTACTTGGCTTCGATAAATCATCCTTAGCAATTACTTCTCTCATTAAATCATTCATGGTTAACACCCCTTGAAAATTCATCTCGTCAAAAATGGGTAAATATCTGGTTTTATATACATTCATCAACACCATACATCTTTGTAAATCCTCCCCAAATCCAACTACAGGGTAATCGGATGACATGATATCTTTAACCGTTGTAGTCTCAGATTTTCTTCCTTGCAATTTAACTTTGTGTGTATAATCACGCTCCGACATAATTCCTAAATAATTTCCATCCTGCATCACAACAACATAACTTAAATTTTCAGACTTCATGATATTTAAAGCCTCCACTACTTTTGTATCTGGTGTAACTACATTAAAAACAGGTCCTTTTTTTTGTAGTATTTCTTGAATTTTACACATAAGAAATGATTTAAGTTGTTTCCTAAGTTACTACATAAATCGAATTATATCTATTTATTCCTTTGTGAAATCTAAATAACTTTTCTTTTGCATGATCATAGATCCATTCATTACAAAAACTGTAGGCCATACCCTAGCAGCTGTTTTTATCATCGTAATATCTCCAATTAGAATATTTTCTTTGGATAATAAATGTGTTGCGCCGGTTTTATCGGCTGTTACGATATAAACCTGCTTATGTTTTGCGTGTAATTCTTTTAGTAAATAATCCCAAGGTATAGATGGATCTATATTACCTGCAAAAACCAATACATAAGGACTTGTACTAGCAAATAATAATTTAGTGGTGTCTATTTTTGATAAAGTGCTTAGGCTAAAGTCTACTATTTCTGCTTTTAATCCATTCCCTTTTTTGACAACATCTTTTCTACTTTTATATACATAAGAATCATCAAAATCTGCTGGTAAATGGGTTGCTTCAAATAAATAGGTTTTACCGCTCTTAACAAATTCCATTTGAATTAAAGTACTATCGGGTACTGCTCCTGGAGGTAGTTTCATTTTTTCGACAATATCATTTCCAACTTTATAAGGCAAACAATCAATAATTGGTAAATGTTTTGTGACGTAATATTGTCCATATCCAACCCCTGCAGTTGCCAATAACAAAATGAAAACACCAAATGCAGTTTTCGTTTTAGTTTTTACCTTTTTTTGATAAAATAACAATATTACAATGGCTACCAATAATAATAAATCTTTTATAAAAGAAGTTTTAGGACTTAATGGAATACAATCACCAAAACAACCACAGGTTTTAATTTTACCAGAGAACAATGCATATCCTGTTAAAAAAGAGAAAAATAGTATTAATCCCAAAAGCAACCAAAGTGTTTGTTTGTAAGGGAACTTGATAAGTAAAGCAATACCTGCAACAATTTCTAATACATTCATTAAAACAGCCAAAGCCATAGTTACGCCTTCGGAAACAAATCCTATACCCCAAACGTCAAAAAATTCTTGCATTTTATAACTTAATCCAAGTGGATCATTGGCTTTGATTAAACCAGAAAATATAAATAAGACACCAACACTCCAACGCAATATTTTCAAAAATGATTGCATAAAATTGTTATTTATTTGAGCGTAAATATAAATTAATGTTTCCCTTCGTCAATAAGGATGAGTGCGAAAACGGCATAATTCAGAATGTCTACAAAATTAGCATCTATCCCCTCGCTAATAAGTGTTTTGCCATCATTGTTCAAAATTTGCCTAATTCGCAAAAGTTTTACTAAAATCAAATCTGCAAAACTTTCTTGACTCATATCTCTCCAAGCTTCTCCATAATCATGGTTCTTGTCTAACATAGTTTTTTTACAAAAAGCTACATATTCTTTATATAAAGATTGTACTTGTTGTACAGGCAAATCCTCCACTTTGGGATCATTTAACTTTAGTTGAATCAGTCCAATTACAGCATAATTAATAATCCCTTTAAACTCATCTTTAATATCATCACCCACTTTTTGCGTACCAATATCTTGAATGGTTCTAATTCTTAACGCCTTGATGAATATCTGATCTACCACTGAAATAATACGAAGTACTCTCCATGCAGTTCCATAATCATTGGTCTTTTTAATAAATATATCGCTACAAGAAGCTATAGCTTGATCAAATTGGGAAGAAGTTTGGCTCATTAAAAAAGTACAAATTTCGTGGTTAGTTAATAACTTTGAACACCTGCAAGATACTGCATAACGACATTAAATTAAAACTATGTTCAAAATTCCTCTCCAAAATCGTATATGGGAAATAGACACCCCACAAATAATGGGAATACTGAACATTACGGGCGATTCCTTTTATGAAAACAGCAGGGTGAATTCGGTTGAATTGTCTTTAGAAATAGTCGAAAAAATGATTCGCGAAGGGGTTAATATTATAGACATTGGTGGCCAAAGTACAAGACCCGGGGCCGCATTTATAAGTCCTGAGCAAGAAGCAGAAAAGATAGTCCCAGTTATTACAGCCATTCGAGAAAAATTCCCGCTCCTACTCATTTCTATTGATACTTTCAATAGCCTGGTTGCAGCTGCTGCTTTACAGGCAGGGGCAAATATTGTAAACGATATTAGCTGTGGCAGTTTTGATGCTAATATGTTTAAAGTGGTCGCTGAGCATAAAGCAGGATATATTGGTATGCATTTAACGGGTACTTTATATACGATGCATGAGGTACCTGAAAGAGAAAACGTGGTTGAAGATATTATTACTTTTTTCAAATCAAAGAAAAAGGTATTGGCTGATTTAGGGATTGAACATTGGGTAATGGATCCTGGGTTTGGATTTAGCAAAACATTGGAGGAGAATTTTACAATTGTTAAAGAGCTTGGAAAACTTAAGGAACTTAACTTACCTATTTTATTAGGGGTTTCAAGGAAATCAAGTATTTATAAAACCTTACATATTACTGCTGCCGATGCCCTAAATGGGACTACTGTATTAAATACAGTTGGTTTAATTAATGGGGCAAATATAATAAGGGTACATGATGTAAAGGAAGCACAAGAAGCAATTACGTTATTAAATAAACTTTCCTAAAATTTCAAATAGTGTTCATGAAAAAAGCCCCGAACAATTCGAGGCTTTTTTAGTACTAATAACTTTAACGATTCAATTTTTTAGTCAATTATTTCTTTTCTGATGCCTTTGCCTTTTGTCTAGCATCATTAGGTTGTGGCATTGGCATACCTTGAGGAGGTAATACTTCTTTCTTTTTAACATCTACCACTTCAATATCAAAAGCAATACATTCATTTGGTTTAATTTTATCATTTCCTTGTTGACCATAAGCCAAATAAGAAGGTATGTATATAGTTCCTGTTGCACCTTTAGCAAAATTTAATAAACCATAATGCCATCCACCAATCACTTGAGATTCAAATATTCTCACTGGGAAAGGCTTAGCAGTTGAATCACCTGGTTTAATATTTGTATCAAATACTTCGCCGTTCAAATGATATCCTTTATAGTTAACGGTTACTTGCTTAGAAGTATCTACTTTATTGGTTGTATCTCCCATATTTTTGATAACAACAAAAACTCCTTCTGGTGTTTCTTTAGCATTGATTTTATTTTTAGCCAAGAAATCTTTTATTGGTTTACTTAGTTTTTCTTTGTATTTAGCTTCTTCTTTTAATTGGTCGGCATTTACCATTTCAGCATTAGCAAATACATCCATTACTTCTAATTTACCTAAGATCACATCTCCTTTGATAAACATATTATCGTATGCAGGAACTTGGCCTTGTTTAACTAAACTGTCTACACTTAAAGAGAATTCAACTTTATCTCCTTTTCTTAATTTACCAACTATTTCTTGGAAAACATATTTAGCAGTAGCAAACTTCGCAGAATCAAATTGAATATATCCAGGCATTTGATTAGAAGTAGTCATAAAAATAGAGTCTTTAGACTTGATTTTATATTCTAAATTAAACTTTAGAATTTGACCATTTTTTATCAATTTTTCATTGCTACTAGCATGAGTAATTTTGTAAGTCATTCCAGATGGTGCTTTTTCTGTTTGACTACAGCTTGCAAATAATAATATTGCAGCGACTAATTTTAACGTTGATTTTATCATTTTTTATTTATTGTGTTAATTGATTTTTATATGTTTTAATAATTTCTATAAAATCGGCAGCGGTTTCATCTACCGATTTAGAGGATCTTCCACCTGCAGCATTTGCATGTCCTCCACCTTCAAAATGAGTTCTAGCAAAAATATTTACATCAAATAATCCCTTGCTTCTAAAACTCCATTTGCGTTCCTCTTCTCTATCTATAACAATTGCAGCTAATCTTATCCCATGAATTGATAATAAATAGTTTACTAATCCTTCCGTATCTCCCGTTTTTAGTTCGAACTTGTATATATCCGTTTTAGGAATGGCCATGATAGCAGTATTTAATTCTGGGAAAACTTGCATTCTATATAAAAAAGCATTTCCCATAAACTTTAAACGAGCTTCACTTCCTTGATCAAATATATTTTCATGGATTATTGAATGTTGTAATCCCAATTCTTTTAAGTGTGCTACTACTTTATGAACAGATGCCGTGGTTGAAGGAAAACGGAATGAACCCGTATCAGTCATTAGACCGGTATAAATACAAGTAGCTATGTCTAAATTAATTAAATTACTATGACCAGATTGTACAATAAAATCATAAATCATTTCACAAGTAGAACTCATTTTTACATCACTAATCCCATAACCAAAACTGGCTGTATCTGGTTGTTGGTGATGATCTACTAAAATTTTAACCGCTTTTGAATTTGTTATTACAGGCTCTACATTTTTTGTTCTATGCAGAATATTAAAGTCCAAACAAAAGACGTAGTCTGAGTCATTAATCAGTTGCGTGCTAATAGCTCTATTTGCTTCAAAATCAATTACTTCATTAACGCCTGGCATCCAATCTAAAAAAGGCGCCCAATTCGTTGGAGCTATAACAGTTATATCGTGTCCTAAACTTTTTAAAAAATGATATAAGGCTAAACTAGAACCCATAGCATCTCCATCGGGCTTTTGGTGACAGGTGATCACCCCTTTAAAAGGCGTACTTAATTTGGGATAAAACTGCTCGATTGGTTGCATAAGGGCACAAATTTAGGGCAAAACCAATGTTTTTGTGTAAATTTGCGCCCACAATTAGAAACATTTTAAAGAAAAACACATGAGCAACAGAACATTTACCATGATTAAGCCCGATGCAACCTCAAAAGGATACACTGGCGCCATTTTAGATCAAATTATACAAGCTGGATTTAGTATAAAAGCAATGAAATGGATTCATTTGACACCCGCTCAAGCAGGTCAGTTTTACGAAGTACATAAGGAACGTCCGTTTTATGGCGAATTAGTTGAATTCATGAGTAGTGGCCCCATTGTAGCAGCCATATTAGAAAAAGAGAACGCGGTTGCCGATTTTAGAACCTTAATTGGAGCTACAAATTTTAAAGATGCAGCGGAAGGTACAATTCGTAAGAAATATGCTACTTCTATAGGAGAAAATGCAGTTCACGGAAGTGATAGCGATGAAAATGCTGCAATAGAAGGTAATTTCTTCTTCAGTAATTTTGAGCGCTTTTAATTAAAGAGCACTTAAATTTATTTATTGGGAAATGTAAATTTTAGCACTCCTTTACGGGGTGCTAAAAAATCATAAGACGCAAAATTAAAGAGCCCTTAAATTTTTTAAGGGCTCTTTAATTAAACTACTACTTTTTGGGTTTTCGTTTTTTTGGTTTGCCATATTTTTTCGTCATGGCATCTTTATGATTCTTACGAACATTTACTTTTTGATTCTTCAAAGACTTTTCATGAAAAGCTGGCCCGGATTCTTCTTTCTTGGGCACCTTAATTTGAATAATCTTCATCCTTACTTTTGGCTTTTCGTCCTCGGTTAAAATTTCTGATATTTCTAATTTTTCTGGTAAAGCTTGAACAGGGATGGATTGTTTCATTAAGGTCTCTATGGCAGCTCTTTCTTTAGCTTCCTTAGGTGTCATAAATGTAATGGCAATCCCTTTTTTATCAGCCCTGCCTGTTCTACCAATTCTATGAATATAATTTTCAGGTACGTCTGGTGTATCAAAATTAATAACATGGGTAACCTCCGCAACATCAATACCACGAGCCATTACATCGGTTGAGATAATATATTTAAATACCCCTGCTTTAAATTGATTCACTGTATTGAAACGATAATTTTGTTCTTTATTAGAGTGAATGACTCCAACAATGTCTGGAAATAGTTCAATGAGTTTCTCATATAATTGATCTGCCAAACTTTTAGTCGCAGCAAATATTAATACCTTAGTCATGGTCTCGTCAGAAGACAATAACAATTCTAATAAATTAACTTTTGTATTAAAATTGGGAACTTCATAACCTGTTTGAATAATATTTTCTAGTGGTGTTCCAGTTGGTGCTGCTTCCACACGTTCTGGTGCAGTAAAATAATCGTTCATTAATTTTTCAACTTCATCTGTAATGGTAGCCGAAAACAATAAATTCTGTCTTTTTTGAGGAAGTAATTCTAAAATATTGGTGATTTGTTTTCTAAAACCTAAATTCAACATTTCATCCATTTCATCTATCACCAATCTTTTAATAGTTTTGGTTTTAATAGACCCATTCATAATAAGATCAAATAATCTACCAGGAGTAGCTACAATCACATCTGCACCTTTCTCAACTTCTATAGCTTGCGTATTTATATTTACCCCTCCAAAAACACCAACGGTGGTTACATTCATGTATTTGGATAATTTCTTAGCAGCTTCCACTACCTGCACTACTAGCTCTCTTGTAGGAACTAATATTAAAATTTGAGGTGCTTTGCTTTTATCAAATTTCCACTGTTTTAAACAAGGTAATAAATAGGCAAATGTTTTACCGGTTCCTGTTTGTGCAATTCCACATACATCCCTACCCGACATTACTATGGGAAATACCCTATGCTGTATGGTGGTAGCTTGTTTGTATTTTAAATCCTCTAAGGCATTTAGTATAGAGGCATTTAAGTTTAAGTCGGTAAAATTCATAATGCGAAGTTAAAGTATTCAAGACAGTTACGTTCTTATTTGTCATTTTATTTATATTTGAAATGACACCTAATTATTTACTATAAACGCGTTGAAATTGAAAAAAAATTCATGGAAAATAATTGCCTTTTTGGTTTTATGCTTTTTGATTATAATCACCCTCTTTTATAAGAACTATTTTAATACGCTTGTTCCATTTAAAAGTTCAAATTATAAAATTAGGGGGATAGACATTTCACACTACAACCAAGTTTACAACTGGGCCTTAGTAAAAGAAAAGAATACTTTTTGTATTATGAAAGCAACAGAAGGAAATAGAATAAACGACCCAATATTTATTAATAGTTGGATGGTTGCAAAAAAGGTAAATTTAATAAGAGGTGCTTATCATTTTTTTAAAGCTACCTCTTCAGGGGAAGTTCAATTTGAAAATTACAGAAATAGTGTAAAACTTAACGCAAATGATTTACCACCAATCTTAGATGTTGAAGACGAAGATATTGATATGCGTCAGGTAAATATTTGGCTGGAGCTTGCTGAAAAATATTATGGAGCTAAGCCCATAATTTACTCATCCTATTATTTCTTTAAAAGAAACATGCTTGGCAAGGTAAACAACTATCCAGTTTGGTTATACTTTAACACAAGATATAAATTAAGGCCAAAATTTGAATCCAATGATTGTGTTTTTTTACAATATAGTCAACATGGAAAAACAATTGGGATAAATGGAGAAGTTGACTTAGACTTATTCTTAGGAGACAATGAAAAATTTAAACAACTTCTTATTAAATAAAAAAAGGTGGTCTAAACCACCTTTTTTAGCATGCTACATTTTTTCTAAAGTAGGGTAATGAATTCCTAACTGTTCTAAATACGTACTATACTTTTCTGGTTGATAATAAAAAGGTTTCATCTTATCTCTGTATTTATCCATCGTTTCTTTGTTTAAATAGATGGGTGCAGGATCGGATGCAGAAATAAAGGGTTTATACTTAGTATCCTTTGTTTGTACGTTTACAAAATAGTCTTTTGCATCTGCCACAATTTTAGGATTGGTAAAAATATCTACAAGTGTTAAAGCAGTTGCCTTTGCACCTGCTAAACTTCCTTTGTGCGCAATAGGTGTCGCCATAGCAATTGCATCACCCCAATGATGACCCTTTGTTCCTTTTATATTTGCTGGATATCTTAATACAATTGTTGGTAAATTCCATGAAATATCAGCTATATCATCAGAGCCTCCGCCCCAAGAAAAAGGAACTGATCCTTCTAGCGTATCAATTTTTTTATTCATTCCTTTTATGGTATTTCCTTTCTGATCTTTTTCTGGAGCCTCCAATAATTTTTGAACTGCTAATGCTAATTTTTCATCATCTTCTGACCATTTGGGCATACCCACGGTTTGAATGTTTTTATACATCGCCTGCGCAAGCGGTTTGTTAAAATGACCAGGCCAAGCAGTTCCTAAAATTTTACTAGTCACTTTTGTATCGGTCATCATCGCAGCACCATTAGCAATTCTAATACCTGCTTGGTAATTTTTATTGATATCTTCATAGGTTCTTTCTCTAAAAAAATACCATACACTAGCATAAGAAGGCACTACATTAGGTTGATCTCCACCGTCTTTAATAACATAATGGGAACGTTGTGTTGGTTTTAAATGTTCTCTCTTATAATTCCATCCAACATTCATTAATTCAACAGCATCTAAAGCACTTTTAGCCCTCCAAGGAGCTCCTGCTGCATGGGCTGCTTCACCAAAAAATTCAAACTGTACACTTAAATTTCCATTACCACCATTGTCTCCGTAATCCGATGCAAAATCACTACTCACATGCGTAAATATACAAGCGTCAATATTTTTAAAATAACCGTCTCTTACATACCATGCTTTACTTGCCACCAATTCTTCGGCAACACCTGGCCAAATTACAAGGGTTCCTGGAATATGATTTTCTTCCATGATTTGTTTTGCAGCAATAGCCGCATATATAATTACAGACTGTCCAGAATTATGTCCTTCTCCATGACCAGGTGCACCCTCTACAATAGGTAATTTATAAGCGACACCTGGCATTTGAGAAGCTTTAGGTATACAGTCAATATCACTTCCCAATGCTATTACTGGACTTCCATTTCCCCATTTAGCCATCCATGATGTAGGGATTCCAGAAAGATTTCTTTCAATTGTAAATCCATTTTTTTCTAAAATGCCTGTTAGATATTTTGAGGTTTCAATTTCTTGAAAACCAAGCTCACCAAAGCTAAAAACCATATCCACCATTTCCTGAATATTTTTAGCTTTTGATTCTACGATTTGTAAAGCCTTTGTTTTCATTGCTTCAACTTTAGCGGTTTCGGCTTTGCTTTGCGCATAAGTTGTAGTAAGGAATATACTAGCAAATAAAACCAGTAATGGTTTGTGGAATTTAAAGTTTAGTGGCATAGTTATTATATTAGATCATAAATTTAAGAAATATATAAATATGGGGGGATTTGAAATTTAGCCCACTTCGTGATATAGGATTTAGCTCACTTTGTTCGCTTTATCCTATATCACCCTCACGGGAAAAGCATATAAATATCAGCCCACTTCGTGATATAGGATTTAGCTCACTTTGTTCGCTTTATCCTATATCACCCTCACGGGAAAAGCATATAAATATCAGCCCACTTCGTGATCTGTATTGTTTTAATTCTCTTACAAATTCAAGCAAGCTTGATTTGTGCGTTCTTTAAAACAATAAGCCACAACTATCGTTGTGGCTTATATTTCCTTTTTTGGTCGGGTGAACAGGATTTGAACCTGCGACCACACGCCCCCCAGACGTGTACGCTACCGGACTGCGCTACCACCCGATTTTTGCCGTTTTATATACAAAATCACGGTTTTTGGGTTGCAAATATAGCCCCAAATCGAAAAAAACGAGGTATATTGCATTAAATATTATTGACTTAATGACAACCTTAATCAAGCAGGTCAAAATTGCCGATGTTCATTCGCCATTTAATGGCAAAATCAAAGATATTCTCTTAGACAATCACAAAATCATTTCTATTACTGACAACTGCACCCAAAAGTCAGATCAAATTATTGATGGGAAAGACTGTTTTGTGAGTCCTGGTTTTGTTGACCCTTTTGTTCATTTTTGTGATCCAGGAATGGAAAACAGAGAGACCTTAAATACGGGTGCATTAGCTGCACAACAAGGTGGTTTTACAACTGTTTTTACGGTGCCAAATACGCAACCAACTGTTGACACAAAGTCCCAGGTTACCTATATTAAACAACATAGTCAGGAATTACCAATACATGTTTTACCCATTGGAGCCATCTCTAAAAAAGTAGAAGGCAAGGATTTAGCGGAAATGATAGACATGCATTCCAATGGAGCAGTTGCGTTCAGCGATGGACTCTACCCTGTTCAATCTACCTTATTATTTTTAAAAGCCTTACAATATGTAAAAGCTTTTGATGGAGTGGCCATTCAAATGCCAATTGATAAAAGCTTAGGAAGTTTAGGATTAATGAATGAAGGCTTAGTTTCAACAAAATTAGGGTTGCCAGGAATTCCCGCTATTGCCGAAGAATTAATTATATCAAGAGACATTGAATTATTAAGATACACAAATTCCAAACTGCATATTACTAGTGTAAGTACTGCAAAAGGAATTGCGCTTATCGCAGCAGCAAAAAAAGAAGGCTTACAAATTACTTGTAGCGTTACTCCCTATCACTTATTTTTTACGGAAGAGGATTTAAATAACTACGATACTTTGTTAAAAGTATTCCCTCCATTAAGAACTAAGAAAGATCAGGAAGCATTAATAAAAGGAATTGAAGAAGGAACTGTAGATTGTATTAGCTCACATCATATTCCACAGGACTGGGATGGAAAAACAGTGGAATTTGAAAATGCAAAAGCGGGTATTGCAAGTATTGAAACAACTTTTGCTGCAGTACAGCATGTTATGCCAAATATTGATAGCGAAAAACTTGCAGCACTATTCTCAACAAACGCAAGAAGTATTTTTAATTTACCAACTGCAAGTATTCAGGAAGGTGCAGAAGCAGAATTAACAATGTTTACAAAAAGTAAAATAACCTGTTTAAATGTGAAGGATTCAAAAAGCAAGTCTGCTAATTCTCCTTTCTGGGACATTACATTAAACGGGAAAATTATAGCAACCTATTCAAAAGGAAAAGTAAATATCAACGCATAAATAAAAATCAAATAATTATCATGGAAACTAAAGTTACAAGTCACATTATTAAAGGCCTTATATTAAGTATCATATCAATTGCATTTTCAATTATTGTATACGTATTTAATTTATACGAGATGTCTTCACTTTCTTACGTGAACTATGCAATATTTTTAGGGGGTTTAATTTACGGTGCCATATTATTCTCCAATGAAAATAAAAATCAAGTGACATTTGGAAATGTTTTTGCTCATGGCTTTAAAACAACTGCAGTAGTTATCGTTATTACAGTGCTTTATACAGTTATTGCCTTTAAATTTTTATTTCCTGATATGTTAGAAAAGGTGTTAGAAATGTCTAGGAAACAAATGTTGAAAAATCCTAAAATGACGGATGAAATGATCGATCAAGCTATGACCATGACTAAAAAATACTTTCTACCATTTGCAATTGGAGGAACTATAATTGCTTCTGGATTTTTAGGTTTAATTGGCTCTTTAATTGGTGCAGCAGTAGCTAAGAAAAATACCAACCCTTTCGAAAATCAAGCATAATTAGCAATACCAAATAATCAAAATGCAAATTTCTGTAATCATACCATTGTTTAACGAAGCAGATTCTTTACCTGAATTAATGCAATGGATAGATCGTGTGATGCAAGAACATCGTTATACTTATGAAGTAATTATGATTGATGATGGAAGTGATGATGATAGCTGGATTAGAATAGAACAATTAAGGACTCAATATCAATCCCTAAAAGGAATTCGCTTTCAGCGTAATTATGGAAAGTCGGCAGCATTAAATGAAGGTTTCAAGGCTGCACAAGGAGATATTGTAGTTACCATGGATGCGGATTTACAAGACTCCCCCGATGAAATTCCTGAATTTTATAACATGATTGTAAATGATGGCTTTCATTTGGTAAGTGGCTGGAAAAAGAAACGTTACGATAATACTTTTACAAAAAATATTCCTTCAAAAATTTATAATGCTGTTGCCAGAAGAAGTTC
>CANGFA010000018.1 GCA_947453145.1 Bacteroidota bacterium | reverse complement strand
CTTTTGCTCAATATGCCTTTAATAAATCGCACTCCACTTGTTATGCTTTTGTGGCATATCAAACTGCTTATCTTAAAGCACATTATCCTGGAGAATATATGTCGGCTGTATTAAATCATGCAGGAAGTATAGATAAAATCACCTTCTTTATGGAAGAGTGTAAGCGAATGGGCATAAAAGTATTGGGTCCGGATATTAATGAATCCTTAAAAGGGTTCTCAGTAAATAAGCAAGGACAAATTCGTTTTGGTTTAGGTGGATTAAAAGGGGTTGGTGAAGCTGCAATTGAAGCCATTATTATTGAAAGAGATAAAAATGGTCATTTTAAAGATATGGTGGACTATATCAAAAGAGTTTTATCCCGTGCAGTGAATAAAAAATCATTAGAGAGTTTAGCGTACTCAGGAACCTTTGATTGTTTTCCCGAATATAGTCGTGCTCAATATTTTCACATAGGTGATGGAGATCGTGCCAATGGATTAGAAAAGTTAATTCAATATGCACAAGCTACCCAATCAATGAGTACTGGAACGACCAATACCCTATTTGGGGATTTGCCATCTGCGATGCATGTGCCACTTCCAAAATTAGCAGTTTGTGAGCCATGGACTTTAACGGAAACACTTGAGCATGAAAAGGATGTTACTGGCATTTTTATGAGTGGTCATCCATTGGATCATTTTAATTTTGAAATGCGTCATTATAATTTCACAAACATTATAGATTTTAATGAGGTAAGAGATAATTTGTTGACTCATCCTAATAATTTGGGTAAACCTTTTAAATTGGCAGGATTAATTACCGATGTGCAACATAGAATTACTAAGACAGGAAAAAACTTTGGTTCTTTTGTAATTGAAGATTTTACCAGTAAGACCGATTTTATTTTATGGAGTGAGGACTATATTAAGTTTCAGAACTATTTAGAAGTTGGACAAAAAGTATATATCAATGGCTCCTTTCGAACTCGTTTTAACCAAGCCAATAATTTTGAATTTAAAATTCAATCCATGTCCTTATTGGAAACAGTTAAACAAAATCAAACAAGATCCATTGAAATAACCTTACACCCCGCTCATTTAAATGAAGAAATAATTTCTTTCTTTGAAAAGAATCTAAAACAAAATCCAGGTAAGTCCTCATTTAAAGTAACTTTTATTGAACCTAGAGAGCAAATTGCCGCCAGTTTATTGACCCTTGAAAAAGGCTTTCTTATGAATGACGAACTGGTTGAATTTTTAGATAAAACCCCTGAACTGGGTGTAAAAGTAAACCTGGTAACCTAATATGCTGCTTTGTCAGATAATTTGTCCCCAATGACAATACAAATTAGTGGAAAAGTCAAATGGGCAGGTTTCAGAGTTTGGAACTATTTTTGAACTCTACAAAGTATACATTAACAAATTAAAATAAATAATATGGCATTAGAATTTACAGATGCAAATTTTCAGCAAGTAGTAATTGAAAGTGATAAACTTTCTGTAATTGACTTTTGGGCAGAATGGTGTGGACCTTGTCGAGCAATTGGGCCAGTTATTGAGGAATTAGCAGTCCAATATGAAGGAAAAGTAAATATTGGCAAAGTGAATGTGGATGTTAATCCTAATTTAAGCATGAACTTTGGTATCACTTCCATCCCAGCTATCTTGTTCGTAAAAGGCGGTCAGGTGGTTGACAAACAAATTGGAGCAGTACCTAAATCCGTTTTGGACAAGAAAATCCAAGCGCACTTATAACAAAAGCACACTTATAAATTGTTCAAAATCCTGCATAATCAATCAATATTGCAGGATTTTTTTTATCTTGACCTATATAAAATTTAATGATGGAAAAATTTCAAGGCCTTATTGGGGTATTACTTATTTTAGGAATTGCATTCCTTTTCTCAAATAATAAAAAAAATATCAATTACCGATTAGTTGCAAGTGGTTTAGGGCTTCAATTATTTATTGGTATACTCGTATTAAAAATACCAGCCGTGACCAGCTTTTTCCAAATGTTAGGAAAAGGAATGGGTAAAATAGAGCAGTTTTCACGTCAAGGTGCGGCTTTCGTTTATGGGGGGATTTCTGCAACTACGCCAACAGGTGTAGCTGACTTCGCCAATGGTGGTTTTGTATTTGCTTTTAACGTAACCGCGACTATTATTTTAGTTTGTGTATTAGTAGCCTTATTATATCACTTTGGAATTATGCAAAGAATTGTGGCCGTAATTGCAAAAGCAATGAATTTTATTATGCGTGTAAGTGGTGCAGAAGCATTGAGCAATGTGGCGAGTGCTTTTGTTGGTCAAGTAGAAGCTCAGGTAATGATTCGTCCCTATTTACCAAGTATGACAAAAAGTGAAATATTAGCAAGTATGAGTGGTAGTTTAGCTTGTATAGCAGGAGGTATTTTAATTGTATATGCCAATATGGGTGCTCAAGCTGGTATGGACTTAGCTCCTAAATTAATTACAGCGAGTTTAATGGCTGCACCAGGTGCCTTAGTAATTGCAAAAATATTGTTTCCTGAAACGGAAGAATCTCAGACAATGGGTAAAGTAAAATTAGAAGTAAAAAGTCAATATAGCAATACCATTGATGCCATTACCCACGGAGCTGGCGAAGGTTTTAAGATTGCGATGAATGTCATTGCTATGTTAATTGGTTTCATTGCTTTAATCGCTTTTATTGATTGGAGTTTATTAAAAATAGGTCATATATTCAATGCACATTTGGATTTAAGTTTAAACTACTTATTTGGAAAATTGTTTTATCCTATGGCTTGGGCAATGGGTATTCCAAGTACCGATATTCAAAGTGCTGCCACATTATTAGGTCAAAAATTAACTATTAATGAATTTGTAGCCTTTAAAAGCTTAACCAGTAAAGCAGTCCCCATTATAACAGAAAAAGGTTTGTTCATAGTAAGTATTGCCATTTGTGGATTTGCCAACTTTAGTAGTGTAGGAATGTTAATTGGAGGTATTGGCGAATTGGTTCCAAGTAGACGTAAAGACTTAGCAGAACTAGGCTTAAAGGCCTTATTAGCTGGTACCCTTGCATCTTACTTATCTGCAAGTATTGCCGGTATTTTAATTGGTTAATTTAATATATAAATCTGCCTATAATTTGTAACTTTGCGCTACTAATAAAGTAGATATGAATACGAAGCAAATTGAAGTAATTATTGGTGCAGAAAAAGACAGTCGTTTACAGGCAATTGGAAATAAAGTAATTCAAAATGAACGCCTTTCGTTTGACGAGGGCGTTTATTTGTTTGATAAAGCTACCCTTCCTTATGTTGGTGCATTAGCCAATTGGAAAAGAGAATCCTTACACGGCGATAAAACGTATTTCAATAAAAACTTCCATATTGAACCCACCAATGTGTGTGTTTTCTCCTGTAAATTTTGTTCATACTCCAAATTATATGCTCACAAGGAAGAAGGTTGGGAATTAACCATTGACCAAATGTTGGATATTGTAAAATCCTATGATGGCAAACCTGTAACCGAAGTTCATATTGTGGGGGGTGTTCATCCTAAATTAACCTTAACTTTTTTCTTGGAATTGATGCGTGCCATAAAAGCACATCGTCCAAGTTTACATATCAAAGCATTTACTCCAGTTGAATTAGAATACATGTTCCGCAAAGCAAATGTAACTACAAAGGAAGGCATGCGCTTAGCTCATGAAGCAGGTTTGGATTCTTTACCTGGTGGGGGTGCAGAAATTTTCCATCCAGAAATTAGGGAACAAATCTGTGCCGATAAAGCAACAGCCGATCAGTGGTTGGAAATTCACCAAACAGCCCATGAATTAGGAATGCATAGCAACGCTACTTTATTGTATGGTCATATCGAAAAATTTGAACACCGCATAGATCATATGGAACGCTTGCGACAATTACAGGATAAAACAAAAGGCTTCAATACATTCATTCCGTTGAAGTTTAGAAACGAAGGAAATGATATGAGTCATGTACCAGAATCCACCATGGCCAATGATTTAAAAATGTATGCGATATCACGTTTATACTTAGACAACTTCCCACATGTTAAAGCTTATTGGCCAATGCTTGGAAGAGATATTGCACAATTAACATTAAGCTACGGTGTAAATGATATTGACGGAACAATAGACGATACCACTAAAATCTATTCCATGGCAGGTAGTGAAGAACAGACACCAGCAATGACTACCGAAGAATTAGTAAGATTAATAAAGCAAGCTAAAAGACAACCCATTGAAAGAGGCACTTTATATGATGTCATAAAAGACTATTCAACGCACGAATTTGCGGAAGGAGAACTTTAAAATTAGCTAAATAAGTAAAAGTATTTTGTTAGAAGACTAACATTCCGCAAGGGCAATTGGGATTTGCATAGCTAAACCACCGTCTGCTGTTTCTTTGTATTTCACGCTCATATCTAAAGCTGTATTCCACATAGTTTTAATAACCTTATCTAAACTGACTACAGCAAAATCTGGTTTACTTTGCAACGCCAATTGAGCGGCTGTAATTGCTTTAATAGCCCCCATTGAATTGCGTTCAATACAAGGAATTTGTACCAACCCGCCAACTGGATCACAGGTTAAACCCAAGTGATGTTCCATAGCAATTTCTGCAGCCATTAAACATTGTTTTTGATTACCACCTAATAATTCTGTTAAAGCAGCAGCAGCCATTGCCGAAGAAACCCCAATCTCTGCTTGACAGCCACCCATGGCTGCAGAAATAGTAGCCCCCGTTTTAAACAATGCCCCCACCGCGCTAGCGGTCATTAAATAATTTCTAATATCTTCAGGTGTTGATTTATTGCAAAAAATTTGTGCGTACATTAATACTGCTGGAATTACACCAGCTGCTCCATTTGTGGGTGCCGTAACCACCCTACCAAAATTGGCATTTTCTTCATTCACAGCGAGTGCAAAACAACTTACCCAATCCAGAATATAGCTGAAATCATTTCCCCCATTTTTAATAAGTGAAACCCAATCTTGTTGATTTTGATAAGTAGCTTGTTTTATTAATTTAAAATTCAAATCAAAAGCACGTCTTCTTACCTGAAGCCCACCTGGTAACACACCTTCGGTTAAGCAACCTTTATACATACAATTAAACATGGTTTGCCAAATATTGTCTAATTGCAAATTTATAGCCGCTTCATTTAATTGGCTTTTTTCATTTTCTCTCACTACTTCACTAATAGACATTCCTGTTTTCATACACCAATGTAATAATTCTTCGGTGGTATAAAAATCAAATGGCACTTCATTTTGCATTTCTATAATTGGGGTAATGATAACTCCTAATTCATTTTCATATTCTATGAAACCCCCTCCAATTGAATAATAGGTAAAGGTTTTTGTACAATCATCGGAAGTAACAAGGAATTGTAATGCATTAGGATGATGGGATAATGATTGATCTTTTAAAAAAAGTAATTGCGTATCTGTATTAAAATTAATTTTTAATTTCCCATTTAATAAAAGAGTTTGATTCTTTGTTATAACTTCTACTTTTGAGTGTATTAACGAAGTATCGGTTGTGATAGGATCTTCCCCTAAAAGACCCATTAAAACGGCCATATCGGTACCATGTCCTTTTCCTGTTTTTGCAAGAGAACCATACAAAAAAACTTGTACT
Organism: Bacteroidota bacterium; assembly: GCA_947453145.1. Lineage (GTDB taxonomy): Bacteria > Bacteroidota > Bacteroidia > Chitinophagales > Chitinophagaceae > Sediminibacterium. Next base: position 41,730 of record CANGFA010000018.1, on the reverse strand, counting down.
TGAGTGATAATAGCACCCGGTGTTGTAGCTTCATAATTTTGCATACAATGCAGGGCAGCCTTCCAAGGCCCCAAGGTATGAGAGCTAGAAGGTCCCACACCAATTTTAAACATATCAAAAACAGATATAAACTTTTCCATATTCTTAGACAAATGTATGTTAGTTTTTAATACATTTGAATATGAAATTTTTATTTACTATTCTATTCATCCATTTATTGGTATTAAATGGAACCGCACAAGTAAATACAACATTACTTGAAAGTTTAATGAAATCACGACCCGATCAGTTTGGAGACCTTCTTAAAAATCCAAACGAGTATAGGATACAATTATTTTACACACAAATTGATAGAGATAAAAATAATATACCGCACTTTAAAGAATTTAGTTATCGATTAAACCCTGCTGAATATTTTTATCCAGCAAGTACCGTAAAAATGCCTATGGCCATTATGGCTTTAGACAAAATCAATTCTTTAAAAATACCAGGCTTCTCTAAATCAAGTATGATGTACTATGATAGTGTTGGAGCAAGACAGGAAATCATTTACAATAACCCTTATGCTATTAATGGCAAACAAACTATCGAACAAGCTATAAAGGAAATATTTTTGGTGAGCGATAATAATGCAGCTAACCGTTTGTTTGAATTTATTGGTCAAGAAAATTTGCATAAAAAGTTAGCAGAAAAAGGTTACAAGGATGCATACATTAGAAATAGATTGGAACTAGGAAGAACACAGGAGGAAAGTAGACAAACACAAGCCATTGATGTTTTTGATGACAAAGGAAATAATATTTATCATTTTAATCCTCAATATAATAAACAACCCTTACCCAACTACAATGTTTTTTTAGGTAATGGTTTTTTAAATAACAATGATTCATTAATTAATGCACCTTTAGATTTTTCTGTAAAAAATAGAATTTATTTAAACGACTTGCATCATATTTTACAATCCGTTATTTTTTATGATCAGACCCCAAAAGCGCAACAATTTAATTTAACCAAAGATGACAGATCTTTTTTATTAAAATGGATGCATACCTTACCTACTGAATCTCAATATCCAACCTATGATAGTGCTAACTATTGGCCAGCCTATTGTAAGTTTATGTTTATGGGATCCGAAAAAGGCCCTTTACCAAATAATATTAAAATATTTAATAAAGTGGGAGATGCTTACGGTTTTTTATTGGACATTAGCTATATCGTGGATCCTGTGAATAAAGTGGAGTTTATGTTAAGCGGTGTGATTTACTGCAATAAGGACGGCATAATCAATGACAGTAAATATGATTATGAAACAGTTGGCTTACCGTTTTACAAAAATATTGGCCATCTTATCTATGATTATGAACTTAAAAGACCTAAAAAATATTTACCCAATTTTGATGATATATTACCCTAATAACTAGACTCTTATTCACTTTTAGTAGATATTCACAAACAAGCAGGTAAACACTGAATAATTAAATGTCTCTAAAAGACTAAAACTTACATCCGTTTGCGAATAATTTGCGAAATTCGCAAAACAAATTATACACTATGATATTATCTTCATTATTAAATCGTTTTAGTGAGCCAGAAACATTGAAAATGGCTAAGTTAGGTCGCGAATTAAGAGCACAGGGAATTGATGTGATTGATCTAAGTTTAGGAGAACCCGATTTTGATACGCCTCAACATATTAAAGATGCTGCAATCAAAGCCATCAACGATAACTGGTCACATTATACCCCAGTTGCTGGTTTTTTAGATTTAAGAGAAGCGGTTTGTGCAAAATTAAAAAGAGATAACAATTTAGATTATAAGCCTGAACAAATCGTTACTTCTACTGGTGCAAAGCAAAGTTTAGCCAATGCAATTTTAGCTTTAGTGGATGAAGATGATGAAGTAATCATACCTACTCCATATTGGGTAACTTATTCTGAATTAGTAAAAATTGCTCGAGGTAAAGTGGTAGAAATTAGAACTACTACCGAAGCCAGTTTTAAAGCAACACCTGCACAAATTGAAGCTGCTATTACATCAAAAACAAAAGTGTTTATGTTCTCTAGCCCTTGTAATCCAAGCGGTGCTGTTTATAGCAAAGAGGAATTAAAAGCATTGGCAGAATTATTTAAGAAATATCCTCAAATTACTATTTTATCGGACGAAATTTATGAATACATCAACTTTGTTGGCAAACACGAAAGCATTGCACAATTTGAGGAGATCAAGAATCAAATAGTGCTGATAAATGGTTTAAGTAAGGGCTTTGCAATGACAGGTTGGAGATTGGGTTATACCGCTTCTTCTGTAGAAATTGCCAAAGCCATGGAAAAATTACAAGGTCAGTTTACTTCTGGCACTTGTTCCATCACACAAAAAGCAGCTGTAACTGCTTTAGTGGGTGATTTAAAACCTTCCATAGAAATGACCGAAGAGTTTACACGTCGTCGTGAAACCACTTTAAAATTAGTAAATGAAATGCCAGGCTTTAAATGTTATGCTCCTGAAGGTGCATTTTATGTATTCCCGGATGTTAGCTCCTATTATGGAAAATCAGACGGGACACAAACAATTGCGAATGCTTCGGACTTTAGCATGTACTTATTAAATACCGCACATGTATCTTCAGTGATGGGTGATGCATTTGGCGAACCCAATTGTGTTCGTTTCTCGTTTGCAAACAGTATGACTAATATTGAAAGAGCATGGGCTAGAATTAAAGAGGCATTAGCAAAATTGAACTAATTTTAAATTTAGTTTAGTCCTATTTAATATTTTGAAGCGTTACCAACAGGTAGCGCTTCTTTTTTTATCTTACTTTTGTGCATACTTCCTATTCATATGACAGCTGAGAAATTTGAAATGTTCGAAAACAGGTTGCTTAAAAATTATAAGCACCGTCTTAAACAAGCCAAGCGTTTAAACTTAACTTGTTGGAGATTGTATGATCATGACTTACCTGAATTCCCAATATGCATTGAGTTTTATGAGCAATACATATATATTGCCGAATACAATCGTCGTCATGCTTTAACGGAAGAAGAACATGCACAGTGGTTTGGAACTACTAAACAACTTATTTCCAACATGACAAACGTTCCATTGGATCATATGTATGTGAAATTGCGAAAGAGAATGTCTCACAGAGAAGGTCAATATGAAAAAGAAGAGGTCACTGAATCTAAAATTATTACGGTACAGGAAAACGGTCATAAATTTCTAATAAACCTAACAGACTATCTAGATACGGGCTTATTTTTAGATCATCGATTAACAAGGCAGATGGTTGCTTCGGAAGCAAAGGATGCTCATTTTTTAAACTTATTTAGTTACACTAGTTCCTTTTCCGTATATGCGGCAGCAGCAGGTGCTAAAACAGTTACCTCGGTAGACTTATCCAAAACCTATTTAACCTGGAGCGAAGATAATTTTAAAATTAACTTATTAAAGAATCCGGTTGCTTATCAATTTATTCATGCGGATGTTAAACAATACTTAAAAACATCACCTAGTAATTATTATGATTTAGTAGTAATGGATCCCCCAACTTTTAGCAATAGTAAAAGAATGAAGGATATTTTAGATATTCAAAGAGATCATGTGGAACTTATTAATGATGTATTACTTGCCATGAAAACGGGTGGTGTCTTATATTTTAGTACCAACTTCACGCAGTTTTTAATTGACCTTGAACATATAAATAGCAAGCAAGTAAAAGATATTACCAAAGCAACTACCCCATTTGATTTTGAAGGAAGATTAAAACGTTGGTGTTATAAAATTGTAAAGGATTAAAATAATTCCTTACACTATCATTTTTATATTCTCCTATAAACTTGCAAGGATTGTTTCATGTAAAGCAACCACCTGAGGTATAACCAATTGTACATCATCATTTACAATTACCCAATCAGATAATTTCATTTTTAAAGACTCCTCTATTTGATGACTCATTCTTTGCTTTACATCGGCTCTTGAACAATGATCTCTTTTCATGACTCTATTTATTCTTACTGCCATGGGGGCGCTTACCCCAATTATTTTATGAACCCCTATGGTTGCACCTGATTCAAAAAATAAAGCTGCTTCTTTAATTACATAGGGTGTATTTTGAGTTGCTGCCCAATCCAAGGCTGCTTGGATGGTAATTGGATGTACAATAGAATTAAGCAAAGCCAATTTATGCTGGTCTGAAAAAACAAGTTTCGATAAATAGGCGCGGTTTAAAATTTGATTTGAATTTTCTGCAACATTTTCATGTGCCCTGCTATCATGCAAATAAACTTCGGCGCCAAATGCAGCAATTAACTTCTCCTTTATAATTGGATTTGAATTCATTAAGTTTTTAGCAGTGGTATCGGCATCAAATATAGGTATCCCCATATTCGCAAATACTTTTGCAATGGTGGATTTACCTGAACCTATACCCCCTGTTAAACCAATAATGACAGACATGTTACTTTACTTTTAAACATTATTAAAGTTAAGCCAATTTTAAATAAAAAAAATCCGAAATAAGTACCTCTAATTGTAGGCCACTTATTTCGGATTCACTGTTAAAAAGCTTTACTATTTGTTGATAGCCTGAGACCACTCTAAACTAATAGATGATCTTTCGATCTTAATATAGCTACCAGGACTTACTTCTAATTGAATAGTGTTGTCTTCATTTACTTTATTAATAGTACCATGAATACCTGCAATGGTAACTACCTTGTCCCCTTTTTGCATATTGTCAATAAACTTTTTTTGCTCTTTTGCTTTTTTTGCTTGTGGACGAATCATGAAAAACCAAAACACCACGATAATTCCTCCTAACATGATCAATTGAAAAGTACCGCCTTGTTGTGGCGCTTGTAATAAAATTGCTCTCATTTTTATTTGTTTAAATTATTTTAAATTTGGTAAGCGATTTCGCTGAGTACAAATATAGGTTAAAATACTATTTTCCTTTGTGGCTAACTTTTTGAATTTTACCAGTTCCCACTAATTCTTTGTGAATACTATCTAAAATCCCATTTACAAAATGCCCGCTTTGTTCTGTACTATATTCTTTTGCTAAATCTATATATTCGTTTATAGTTACTTTAGTAGGAATCGTGTCAAAATAAACCAATTCACAAACCCCTAAACGAAGTAGAATCATATCAATCATCGCAATACGTTCTGGATCCCAATTTTTTAATTTAGGTACAATAATTTCTTCAGCAATTGTTTTTTTATCTATGGCTGTTTGTAATAAATCGTTTGCAAATTTCATCTTCTCATCACCCACCAAATCCAAGAAATTAACAGAACCTGGTTTTTGAATATAATTAAGCACAAAACCAATCATCATATCACCTTCATCCTCCCAATTGGTAAAATGCTCGTCTATAAAATCCACTGCATTTTCAGAACCTAAAATGATGGTTCCAAAAATGAATTTTAAAATCTCTTTCTCTTTGGATTTCTCCCTATTTTCTTCCGTTATGTAGGTTTTATATTCATTGGATTCAACCAATTGTCTAAATAAATTCTTTACCAAATCACCTTCAATCCATTGATGTGGTTTCACCAATTCTAAAGCCTTTTTATATGGTTCAGCGTCTAAAGTTTGCCAAACAACACTGTTGCCTGCAATTTTGATATTGACAGATAAATCGGCTTGATTTGGTAAGTTTTTAGCGGATCTTTGTTGAGATTCCACCTCCGCATAGAGCACAACTTGGTGGATTAAATGAACCAGGAAAACGAATAAATTTCGTGTTTTATCAAATTCTTTGTTAAGTAATGCATTTGGTGTACCCAGAATATTAGATTCTAGCATATATAAAACCTGCATTACTTTAATTCGTATGTTTCTTCGGTTCATCATATTAATAAGAGCTATAAGGCGGGCAAAGCTATCTATTTAATTCCAAAAAAACTGACATTTTTTACATATTTAAGCCTAAAACTTTCAAATTTAAGCATAGATTTGCCTCCCTTGTCCCTGTATACCTAGCAATACTGCAATTTTGACCTATTCTACACGCAATAAAGTCACTGGCACGGTTCTCGCTATCTATTGGGTACAAACATTATTTAATAAACCAAAAAACGATAGACTATGGCTAAGAGTACGGCTAAAAAAGTAAACATTACGCCCTTACATGACAGAGTAATTGTTATGCCTGCCGCTGCTGAAGAAAAAACAGCTGGAGGAATCATTATCCCAGACACCGCAAAGGAAAAACCACAACGTGGTGTTATTGTTGCAGCTGGTCCAGGTAAAAAAGATGAACCAGTAACAGTTAAAGTGGGTGATACCGTTTTATATGGTAAATACGCTGGAACTGAAATTCAAATTGAAGGTCAAGATTTATTGATCATGCGTGAAAGTGATATTTTGGCAATTGTATAATTACAAATAACCAACCTATCCTATTAAAATTAATTAACGATTAAAAATAAGTTTATATGTCAAAAATGATTTTTTTCGACTTAGAAGCGAGAAATAAAATGAAAAAAGGTGTTGACACTTTAGCCAACGCTGTAAAAGTAACTTTAGGACCAAAAGGTCGTAACGTTGTAATTGAGAAAAAATTTGGATCTCCATCTGTAACAAAGGATGGTGTGTCTGTAGCAAAAGAAATTGATTTAGAAGATCCAATTGAGAATATTGGTGCTCAAATGGTAAAAGAAGTTGCTTCAAAAACGGCAGATCAAGCTGGTGATGGTACAACTACTGCAACTGTATTAGCGCAAGCAATTGTGGGTGAAGGTTTAAGGAACGTTACTGCTGGTGCTAATCCAATGGATTTAAAACGTGGTATTGATAAAGCGGTTGAAAAAGTAGTAGCAAGTTTAAAAGCACAATCTCAAACTATCGGAAACGATACTAAGAAAATTGAGCAAGTAGCTTCTATCTCTGCAAATAACGACAATGAAATTGGTAAGTTAATTGCAATGGCAATGGCTAAAGTAGGTAAAGAAGGTGTGATCACTGTAGAAGAAGCTAAAGGAACAGATACAACAGTAGACGTTGTAGAAGGTATGCAATTTGATCGTGGATATGTGTCTCCTTATTTTGTTACCAATAGCGAAAAGATGGAAGCAGAAATGCAAAATCCATATATCTTAATTTATGATAAGAAGATTTCTGCTATGAAAGACATCTTACATATTTTAGAGAAAGTAGCTCAAACAAGTCGTCCATTGGTTATTATCGCTGAGGATTTAGAAGGTGAGGCAATGGCAACATTGGTAGTAAACAAATTACGTGGTACTATTAAAGTAGCTGCTGTTAAAGCTCCTGGATTTGGTGATAGAAGAAAAGAAATGTTAACTGACATCGCTATCTTAACTGCGGGTACCGTAATTAGTGAAGAGCAAGGGTTTAAATTAGAAAATGCAGACTTATCTTATTTAGGTCAAGCATCTTCTATCACTATTGACAAAGACAACACAGTAATAGTTGGTGGAAAAGGTAAAAAAGCAGACATCACAAGTCGTGTTAATCAAATTAAGGCTCAAATTGAGAACACAACTTCCGATTATGATAAAGAAAAATTACAAGAGCGTTTAGCTAAATTAAGTGGCGGTGTAGCTGTACTTTATGTAGGTGCTGCAACTGAAACTGAAATGAAAGAAAAGAAGGATCGCGTAGACGATGCTTTACACGCAACACGTGCGGCCGTGGAAGAAGGTATAGTTCCAGGTGGTGGCGTTGCTTACATTCGTGCAGTAGCAAGTTTAGATAAATTAAAAGGCGCTAACGATGACGAAAACACTGGTATTCAAATTGTACGTCGTGCAATTGAAGAACCACTTCGTCAAATTGTTAAGAATAGTGGTATCGAAGGTTCTATTGTTGTTCAAAGAATCAAAGAAGGTAAAGATGACTTTGGTTTTAATGCAAGAACAGAAGTTTTTGAAAACTTATTCAAAGCTGGCGTTATCGATCCAACTAAAGTATCTAGAGTTGCTTTAGAGAATGCTGCTTCAATTGCTTCTATGTTGTTAACAACAGAATGTGTAATTGCAGACAAACCAGCTCCAGCAGCACCACAAGGTGGTGGGCATGCACCAGATATGGGTGGCATGGGTTACTAAAATAAATACGCATCAACAATGCGTTATCATAAAAAAAGGCTCCTCATTGAGGGGCCTTTTTTATTTAAGAATTAATTGTATGAATGCAGTATTTGGAATAAACTATTTTGCATTTTGATTCAGATATAATTGATACCCTTTTACTAGTAAAATCTGCGCCATTCCATAGGTAAGCATCGTCACCAATCCAATATTTTTAATAGGATGATGAATTGACCAATCAAACTTATTAAAGGCTAATACGGTATCTGAACTTATAAAAAATAACATGCCCGGGAACCAAAATAATTTTGAGATCAAATCCCCTTTTGTATTGCCACCTGCATGAATGGCCATAAGTGCTGCACTACATATTAATGCCATATACACTAAAATTGGGTATATTAAATTACCCATTGCAGCTTGTAATTTAAAATAAATGAGTACGCAAAATGCTATTAAAATAACAGTAAATAAAATTAATTTTCTAGATTTTGGTTGCCCTAATCCGTTAATTTTATTAAACATAATAATATTAAAAATATGCGTTGTCATGAAGGCAACCATACCTACAATAAATAAATTATTAAAAGTTAAAAGTACGTCCCCTAAAAAGGAACCAACCAATGCAAGGATGATAAACCATTTTTGATTGGATGTTTTTGAAAAACTTTCCTGAGCCAATAAAAACAAAATTAAAGTAGGTAACAATAAGGCCTTGGTTATAAATTGGAGTGTGCTAAAAGAATCACCTAAAATTTGAGCATACAAATGAATAGATAATAATAAAATGTACAAGGTAATCCCCCATTTTTGCATAGTTACTTTCATAAAAGGTTAAAATTTGAATTAAAAGTACGTCATGACTCGTATATTATTAGTCTCATTTCATAAATTTGCTTCATGATAAGCCCCGAAGAAGAAAAGTTTTATGCCCAATGGGAAAAAGAAAGGTTACAGCCACATCATAAAAGACGCCCTTTCCTAAGGGGATTAAGTTTTGGTTTAATTATTGGGCTATTGATATTGGTCATTTCTGAGTTGGGTTGGTATGAAAGAGCCAATATGCAAGCAAACAGTTGGGGTAATGAAATTTGGATTATTATTGCAATTGTAACTATCTCTGTTGGTTTTGGTTGGTTATACCAACAATTTACCACCGAAATGAATGAACAAAGGTTTCAAGAATTAAAAAATATAAAAAACAAAAAATGATCATTTTTACTCAAAAATCAATCAAAAAAGGGCTTTTTTCTAGAATTTTAGGCATTTTTTCGGCTTTTTTGGCCATTTTATCATTAAATGGATGTAGCAAATCTGGGGCTAGTGAGCAGGATCAGATGATTGCTTATGCAAAATCACATAGTATCAATTATACTACAGACGCAAGCGGGATTTTATACGAAATAATCACACCTGGAAATAGCACCCATCCTACTGTAAACAACACAATTACAGTTACTTATGTAGGAACTTTAATGAATGGCAACCAATTTGATGCTGGAACTATTACATATGCATTGAGTCAATTAATTCCAGGTTGGCAAATTGCCGTACCTAAAATTGGTGTTGGAGGCGAAATAAAAGTCTTAATCCCCTCTTCATTAGGGTACGGATCTGCTGGGGCAGGTTCCTCTATCCCAGGCAATTCACCGTTGTATTTTAATATCAAGCTTTCTGCAGTAAAATAATGCCTTTTAGGCCTTCATTTTCAAGTGGTTTCCACTATATTTGCCGACTAAAAATCAGTTAACCAAACTATTATGCAACTCAAAGGATTAGTGCGCTTTTTTGCTATTGCGCTTATTTTAATTTGTATTTATCAATTGTCATTTACTTATTTCGTTAATAAACACGAATCAGCAATGGATGCCAAGGCATCTGCTTGGGTAAAAAAGTTCGCTAAAGCGGAGCAAGTATACCCTGGTGACAAGGAAAAACAGTCTTCTTATAATGACAGCATCAACGATGTAAAAAAGTCCTATTACAAAAGACTTCTTGACAGTACTAAAGAAACCAAATTATTCTTTGGTTTAACAACCTATGGTTCTGCTAAAGAAAAAGAACTTATGCTTGGTCTTGACTTACAAGGTGGTATGAGTGTTACCATGGAAGTAAGCTTAGACGGTTTAATTAAATCCTTAGCCAACTATTCAAAAGATCCTGCTTTTAACACTGCTTTAAATAATGCAGTTGCAAGAAAAGCAAACAGTGGTGCCGATTTAATTACCCTTTTTATAGAGGAATACAATCGTACCAGTCCAACTGGAAAATTAGCTCCATTATTTGCAAACGCAAAACGTAAAAACGACAATACCCCAAAATTTGATGCTACTAATAAAGAAGTGGAAGCATTTTTGAGAGAAAAGTCTGCTGCTGCATTTGAATCAACTATAAACATTATTACTAAGCGTATAGATAAATTTGGTTTATCATCTCCAAATATTAATCCTAACGCAAGTAAAGGAATTATTAATATTGAATTAGCGGGTGTTACAGACAAAGAAAGAGTTAGAGCTAACTTACAATCCACTGCGAACCTTCAATTCTTTGAAGTGTATACCGTTGAAAATAGAGACATTGACAATGCTTTAAATGCTGCAAATAAAGCAATTGAAGTGAGCTTAGCTGGTGGTGTTCAAGATACAACTGGCGCAGTTAAAGTGGACAGCACTAAATTAGCTGCAAACACCAATCCATTAAAAATCTTAAACCGTACACAACCAAGTCAAGATCCAAAAACAGGACAAGTTTATTACCCAAGTACTATTGGTTATGTAGCTAAAAAAGATACGTCTAAATTAAATGCTTTTTTAGCTTTACCTGAAGTAAAATCTAAATTCCCTTCGAATTTGGTTTTCATGTATGGAAAAGTGGAGGAAGAAGATGTAAAAACGAAAGACATCTTCCCTATTTATGCTATTAAAACATTGGACAATGGTCAATCAGAATTAGAAGGTGACATTGTTGAAACCGCTTCAGTGGGTACCAATGAAATGGGCAAGATTGATATTAAAATGAATATGAAGCCAGAAGCAACTTCTATTTGGGGTAAAATGACGGCAAGAAATATTCGTAAGCCAATTGCGATTGTACTTGACAATACTGTTTATTCTGCACCTAATGTGAACGATGCTATTACAAGTGGTAGTTCCTCTATTAGTGGAAACTATACTATTAAAACGGCACAGGATTTAGTAGATATCTTAAAAATTGGAGCATTACCTGCAACAGCAAAAATTGTTCAGGAACAATTAATAGGTCCAACTTTAGGTAAGTCTACAGTAAATGGTGGTTTAATGTCATTCGGCATTGCCTTCTTAGTCATATTTGCTTTAATGTTATTATACTTTAATACTGGGGGTTGGGTTGCTAACATTGCCTTGGTATTAAACTTATTATTTACAGTAGGTATTTTAAGCGCATTAGGTTTTACTTTAACTGCACCAGGTATCGCTGGTTTAGTATTAACCATTGGTATGGCTGTAGATACCAACGTAATTATATTTGAAAGAATTAAAGAGGAATTAACAAAAGGTAAGAGTTATCAAATGGCTGTTACCGATGGTTATAAGCGTTCTATGTCTCCAGTATTGGATGCACACGTTACTACCCTTTTAACTGCTTGTATCTTAGCTTACTTTGGATTAGGTCCAGTACTTGGATTTGCAACCACACAAATAATTGGTATTTTATTATCCTTATTCTGTGGAATCTTAGTATCTCGTTTAATCACCGATATTTATTCTAGCAATAATCGTCATTTTGAATACTTTACAAAAATTTCAAGATCTATCTTTAAACATGCTACATTCAAGTTTATTGAATTCAGAAAATACGCATACGTATTATCTGCTGTAGTACTTGTTATGGGAGTTGCTTCTTTCTATAACGGATTTGACGAAGGTGTAGAATTTGCAGGAGGTAGAAGTTACACCATTAAATTTGATAAAGCAATTAATACCGAAGAAGTAAGAAATGATTTAAAATCGGTATTTGGTGGTGAAGCCCCAATTATCAAAACAGTAGACACTAAAAATCAAGTGAATATTACCACTTCTTATTTAATTAAGAAGCAAGGAAAAGAAATTGATCAAGAAGTTGAAAATAAATTATTTACTGGATTAGCAAAGTATTTACCTGCAGGTACAACATTTAAAGATTTCGAGGACAAATACAAACAAAGTTCACAAACTGTATTGCCTTCTATTTCTGAAGAACTAAAAGCAGGTGCAACCAATGCAACAATATTTGCCTTAATTGCAATTTGTTTATACATCTTTATCCGATTCCGTGATTGGAGATATTCATTAGGTACTATATTCTCTTTATTACACGACGTATTTGTTACTTTAATTGTATTTAGTTTCTTAAGAAAAGTAGTTCCTTTTGCACTTGAAATTGACCAGCATTTTATTGCGGCCATCTTAACTGTAATTGGATTCTCTATGAATGACACGGTAATTGTTTACGACCGTATTCGTGAAGATTCTAAATTAATGAAAGGGTCAGATAATGCAAGTGTAATTAACCGTGCAATTAATGAAACATTAAGTCGTACCATTATGACTTCATTAACTGTGTTCTTAGTAATCTTAATTTTATTCATCTTTGGTGGTGAAGTAACAAGAGGATTTGCATTTGCAATGTTAATTGGTATCATTACTGGTACTTACTCTTCTATCTTCGTTGCTGCTCCAGTATTGGTGGATTTCGCAAAGAACAAACCATTGGGACGCGCAGAGAGCAAAAAAAAATAAACTATTAAAAGTTTAATTATAACAAAAAGGCCTCACTTAAAAGTGGGGCCTTTTTGTTATAAAGAGATTTAAATAATAAAATAATTCGGCGCCCTCGTTTATGGGGGGCGCCGAAAAAATTATTAGATAAAAATATAAAGCCCCTTAAATTTTATTAAGGGGCTTTATATTACACTGCAAAGCTGGTTCCACACCCGCAGGTGCTAGAAGCATTGGGATTGTTAAAGGTAAATCCACGACTATTTAAACCTCCTTGCCAGTCAATGGTCATATTGTATAAATAAATTTGATGCGCTGCTTCCATGCAACATGGAATACCCTCAAAAGCAAATTCTAAATCGCCTTCCTTAGGTACATCAAATCCCAGAACATAGGTCATCCCAGAGCATCCCCCACCCTTTACACCTACTCTTAATTTTTGTTGATGATCAAATTCAGGTTCACCCATTAAACGGGTTAATTCCTCCACAGCACTTGCTGTAAAGCTCACTGGCGTAGTTAATATTGTATCTGTAGCCATATCGTGTAGTTTTATTACTGTACAAATTTACAACAAGTAATGGATATGCCATTTAACTAAAATTTCGAAAATAGGAATAATAACTAGACTGTGGAGAATTGATTTTTTCGTAAATTGGACTATGCAAGAGAAGGTGAAAAAGACAGACAGTGGCATTCCAATCCTTAAGGTATATACCAAAAAGGATTTGCCTGAAAATATAGATGGTGAAATAAAACCAGGAGAATATCCTTATACCAGAGGTGTACAATCCGACATGTACAGAGGAAAGCTTTGGACAATGCGTCAATATGCAGGGTTTTCGACTGCAGAGGAAAGTAATCAAAGATATCATTTTTTATTAGCTCAAGGTGTGATGGGATTAAGTGTTGCATTTGATTTACCAACGCAAATTGGATATGATCCAGACCATAGTTTATCCGAAGGTGAAGTAGGAAAAGTAGGTGTTTCTATTTGTTCTTTAAATGACATGGAAACATTATTTAAAGATATCCCATTGGATAAAATCAGTACCTCCATGACCATTAATTCCACAAGTTTTATATTACTGGCTTTATATGTAGCATTGGCTAAAAAAAGAGGGATTGACATTAAACAACTTGCGGGTACTATTCAAAATGATATCTTAAAAGAATATGCAGCAAGGGGTACTTATATTTATCCTCCTAAGCATTCCATGCGTATTATAACCGATATTTTTGAATGGTGTGGTGCAAATTTACCAAAATGGAATAGTATCAGTATTTCGGGATACCATATTAGAGAAGCTGGAAGTACGGCTGTTCAAGAAGTTGCATTTACACTAAGTAATGGTAAAGCATACGTAAAAGCCGCTTTGGAAAAAGGACTAGATATAAATGTTTTTGGGAAGCGACTCTCCTTTTTCTTTAATGCGCATAATAATTTATTTGAAGAAGTTGCGAAGTTTAGAGCAGCTAGAAAAATGTGGGCCCAAATTATGAAAGATTTAGGTGCTACAGATGAAAAAGCATTAATGCTTCGTTTTCATACACAAACAGGCGGCGCAACTTTAACTGCCCAACAGCCAATGAATAATATAAGCAGGGTCACGGTCCAGACTTTGGCAGCTGTATTAGGAGGCACACAAAGCCTTCATACCAATGGTTTTGACGAGGCATTGGGATTACCTACGCAAGAGGCCGCAAGTATTGCTTTAAGAACTCAACAAATTGTAGCCTTTGAAAGTGGTGTAACTGATACCGCCGACCCGTTAGCAGGAAGTTATTTTATTGAAAGTCTTACCAATCAAATTGAAAAAGAGGCCTTTCAACTCATTCAACAAATTGATGAAATGGGTGGTAGTGTTCCTGCCATTGAAAGTGGATTTATGCAAAATAAAATTGCAGAGAGTGCCTATGCTTACCAAAAAAATATAGAATCTAAGGAAAAAATTATTGTGGGGGTAAATGAATTTATTTCAGAAAATACAACCACAATCCCCATTTTAAGAATAGACGAAAAAATAAGAGCGGAACAAATAGATAAACTTCAAAAAATGAAAGCTACTCGTAATAATGAAACAGTTGCATCCTGTTTAAAAGCAATTAAACAAGCAGCGGTAGAAAATAAAAATTTAATGCCGTTGGTCATTGACGCTGTTGAAAAATATTGTACGCTTGGAGAAATTTCGGATACCTTAAGAGCTGAATTTGGTGAATATCAAGCTTAACCCAACAACAGTATAAATCATTATCAAATTAATAAAAATCAAAATCTAAATACTAAACAAATGCGTAAATTATTATTGGCTCTTTTTGTGACCAGTGCAATGACCAATTTTGCACAAGATCTTCCCAAGAATTATGCTACTTTAATAAAAGAAGTAGAACCTCAATTAATCAGTTGGAGAAGACATTTTCATGAAAATCCAGAATTATCTAACCGTGAATTTAAGACGGGAAAATATATTGCTGAATTTTTAAAAACTTTACCTAATGTAGAAGTTAGATACCCTGTTGCAACAACAGGTGTAGTAGCTGTATTAAAAGGTGGCAAACCTGGTCCTGTGATAGCGTTAAGAGCAGATATTGACGCTTTACCAGTATTAGAACGCACCCCTGTCCCATTTGCTTCTAAAGTAACCACCGATTTTAATGGTCAAAAAGTGAATGTAAGTCATGCATGTGGTCATGATTCTCATACTGCCATGCTAATGGCTACAGCAAAAGTATTAAGTGAATTACAAAAAGACGTTCCAGGAACTGTTGTATTCTTATTCCAACCTGCAGAGGAAGGAACGCCTCCTAATGAAGAAGGTGGTGCTACTTTAATGATTAAAGAAGGTGCTTTGGATAACCCTAAAGTAGAAGCAGTATATGGTATACATATTGAATCTGAAATTCCAGTGGGTACCATCAAATATAAATCAGGTGCATTTATGGCCTCTTCGGATTGGTTTACAATTAAAGTAAATGGAAAAGGAAGCCATGGCTCACAACCTTGGGGTGGTGTGGATCCTATTGCAGCATCAGCACAAATCATTGAAGGACTTCAACATATTGTAAGTAGACAAATGGATTTAACAAAAGCACCATTAGTAATTACGGTAGCAACCATTAATAGCGGTGTTCGTTCCAATATCATTCCAGAAACTGCTGAGATGACTGGAACCATAAGAACATTGGATAGTAAGATGCAAGAGGAAGTACATGAGCGAATTAAACACACGGTACAAACCATTGCAGCAAGTTCTGGAGCGACCGCTGATGTTAAAATTGAAACTAAAACCTTGGTTACTTATAATGACCCTAGTTTAGTAAAGAAAACATTGCCCTCTTTAATAAAAGCAGCTGGCGCAGATAATGTTTCAGAATCTACTTGGGTTACTGGAGCAGAAGATTTTTCATTTTATGCAGCAAAAGCGCCTAGCTTTTTCTTTAATGTTGGCGCATTGCCTAAAGGCACAGATCCTAAAAATGCAGGGCCACATCATACCTCTGATTTTTATTTAGATGAATCTGGATTTATAGTTGGTGTAAGAGCATTTACCCAATTGGTATTTGATAATGCACTACCAAAAACAAAATAATAAATAGCGTAGCTTCTAAAATTGGATACGCTAATAAAGAGGTGGCGAATAGATTACACAAAAAAGGAGTCCTAAATGGACTCCTTTTTTAAGATTGTTATTTCGTATAGTTCCTTGCGCCAAACAATAAGCTTCCAATACGCACCATATTACTTCCTTTGCTAATGGCTAAGGAATAATCCGAACTCATACCCATGCTAAGGATGTTAAAATCACCATTAGGGAATGCTAAACTTGCTTTATC
Source organism: Bacteroidota bacterium (assembly GCA_947453145.1). Taxonomy (GTDB): domain Bacteria; phylum Bacteroidota; class Bacteroidia; order Chitinophagales; family Chitinophagaceae; genus Sediminibacterium. The sequence goes on along the minus strand of CANGFA010000018.1, from coordinate 25,105 downwards.
AAAATAAGATTTTAGCAAAGTAAACTCATTGCTTAATAAATATTGGTCCTCAGAAAAACTGGCCATTCCCATAAGTCCTCTAATTCTAATATGCGTGAAATTAGCTACCCTGCCACTTAATAAAAATGCATGTAAGTCGGGGCCATCAAATCCAAATTTTGTTTCTTCGGTTGCAATATGTATTTGTAATAAACAATCAATAACTCGATTATTTTTAACGGCTTGTTTATTAATTTCTTGTAATAATTTTTCAGAATCAACCCCATGAATTAAATAAACAAATGGAGCTATATATTTTACTTTATTAGATTGAAGATGGCCAATGAAATGCCATTGAATATCCTTTGGTAAACTAGCTTCTTTGTCGACTAATTCTTGCACATAATTTTCGCCAAAAGCCCTTTGTCCTAAATCATATAAAGCTTGGATATCTTCATTAGGCTTTGTTTTGCTAACCGCAATGAGTTGCACATTATTTTGCAAAAGTTCATCTTGAATAACTTGGTATTGCTGGGTATTTACTGGCATATGAAAGCGAATATAAAAATGAGGAATTATTTTTATTCAAAACAACTCCTCACAAAACTAACTATAAATTACTGTTGATATTAAAATTATCTAGTAATACTTCGGCCAATAACCATTTTTTGGATCTCACTTGTACCCTCATAAATTTGGGTAATTTTTGCATCTCGCATTAAACGCTCTACATGAAACTCTTTTACAAATCCATATCCACCGTGCACCTGCACTGCTTCGGTAGTGACCCACATGGCAACATCACTTGCATATAATTTTGCCATCGCAGCCGTTGTGGTATAATCCAAATGATTGTCTTTTTCCCATGCTGCTTTAAAACATAATAATCTTGCAGTTTCAATTTTGGTTGCCATCTCCGCTAACTTAAATTGAATAGCTTGATGTTCATGAATAGGCTTGCCAAATGTTTTACGCTCCTTACTATAAGCCAATGCCAATTCATAGGCACCACTTGCAATACCTAAAGCTTGAGCAGCTATTCCAATACGTCCCCCATTTAATGTTTTCATTGCAAAATTAAATCCAAACCCTTCCTCTCCTATTCTGTTTTCAGCAGCTACTTTTACATCCGTAAATGAAATTGCATGTGTATCACTACCTCTAATACCCATTTTATTTTCTTTGACCCCTACGGTTACACCTGGTGTATTTTTTTCTACAATAAATGCATTAATTCCTTTATGCCCTTTAGTATAGTCGGTTTGAGCGATTACCAAGTATACACTTGCAGTAGAACCATTGGTAATCCAGTTTTTAACACCATTAATAATATAATGGTCTCCCTCTTTAACCGCACTTGTATGTTGATGCGTTGCATCACTTCCGGCTTCGGGCTCACTTAATAAAAATGCACCTATATATATTTCATTGTCTTTTACACCTTGCGCCAATGGTGTCAAATATTTTTGTTTTTGAGCTTCTGAACCAAAATGTTCTAAACCCCAACAAACTAAACTATTATTTACACTCATCGCTACACTCACACTACTATCAATTTTACTAATTTCCTCCATAGCCAATACATAACTTATAGTATCCATCCCCGCACCTCCATAATTAGGGTTGGTCATCATTCCCATAAAACCCAAATTGGCTAATTGTAGAAGTTGTTCTTTAGGAACCAATTGCTTTTCATCTCGTTCGATAACTCCAGGCAAACATTGTTGTTGTGCAAATTCACGAGCAGCATGTTGAATCATTAATTGCTCTTCAGTAAGTTTAAAATCCATAGTAAAAACATTTTGATAAAATTACGCTAACATTTGTTAGTATGCAAATTTAAGTACAAATTTTACCAAAATGGATGTAGTAATGTTTAATTAGATGCTAATTTTTTTGAAACCAATTGAGACAAAACCGACTTATCCGCATCGTTCATTATAAGGGTACTATCTCCTCTAAAATGTCTTTTAAAAGCTAAGATAGCTGCAACAGAATCTTTAATATCGTATCCCACTAATGCTAATGCATATGGTACAGAAAGATTTTCTTTAAGTTTTATAGAAGGATTGGGTTCAGACCAAACACCATATCCCTTGTTCGCTAACATTGCCCAAGGAAATTGAATATTTGGGTCATTTTTTCTGGTTGGTGCAATATCACCATGACCAATGAAATTAGGTGTTGGAATTTTGTACTTATTTTTTAAGACAGAAAGTAAATTCAATAGACTTTCTATTTGTTTAGGGTTAAATGGTTCAAATCCATTGTTGTCGATTTCAATGCCAATTGAACTTGAATTAATATCGGTATTGTTACCCCATTTGGCTACTCCTCCGTGCCATGCTCTCAAATAATCATTTAACATATGATGCACTGTTCCGTCTTTACAAATAACATAATGCGCACTAACCTTAGTTCTTTCCAAGGTAAAAGTCCTTAATGTTTCTTCGAAAGAATTTTGTGCAGTATGATGTATGATCACGAAGTTGGGTTTGCGTAAATCAAAATTGGTCGTACCTACCCACATGGGTGCTGGTATATTATTTAGAGAATCGGTTATTGAATAAGGCGTTTCTATAATTTGTTTAACCAATTGCTTAGCCTGTTTTTTATAAAACCTATTCGTAGCTTGATATTGAAATGTATTACAAGCAAATACAAATACGATTGTAAAAAAGAAGCCGACTTTAGTTAAAGATTTCATATTAGAATTTGTTATAGATAAAAAATTTTGCACTTAAATATGGAAAGTTATTTGTGTAGCATAATAAAATTTTAAAAATTCTAGGATGGATCTACACTAGGTTCTTGTTGACTTAAACAATGAAAACTACCCAAGCCCCAAATAATATCGGTAGAGTCAATACCAACTACTTCTCTAGTTGGAAAACAACTTTGTATTATTTGCATGGCAATGTCGTCTTGCGCACAACGATATGTAGGCACAATAATATGTCCATTGCTAATATAAAAATTAGCATATGAGGCAGGTAACATTTGATCCTCATAAATTACATTGGCAGGCATTGGAAGTTCCACAATATTTAATTGCTTCCCATTTGCTAAGCGCATTGCCTTTAACTCTTTAAAATTTTGTTGAAGTAAATCATAGTTTTCAGACAATACGTTGGATTCAAGAACTGTAACTACGGTATCTTCATTCACAAAACGAACCGTGTCGTCAATATGACCATCTGTATCATCACCTACAATTCCCTCTGAAACCCAGAGTACCTGCTCCACTCCATAATAATTACATAAAAACCTTTCAATTTGATCCTGGCTTAAGTCCGGATTTCTATTTGGATTTAATAAACAACACTTGGAAGTTAGCACTGTACCTGTACCGTTAAAATCCACAGAACCCCCTTCCATTATAATATTGGGATAAAACACAGGCAAGTTCAATGCATTTGCAATATGTGTTGGTATTTCATCATCCAAATTAAATGGAGGGTATTTTCCACCCCAAGCATTAATGTTCCAATCTACAATTGCTTTGGGTTGCTCTTTATTATTTCTAATTAAAAAACTTGGGCCATGGTCTCTACACCATGCATCATTGGTGGGATGAATATAAAATTGAACGCGTGATAAATTAACACCAGCCAATTCCAACATTTTAGCAGCAGACTGCCTCATCTTTTCATTCACTACATTTATACAAACTAATTCAGTTGCCGAAACCACTTTAATAAATTCACAATAGGAAGGATAAATAGTTGCAATTTTTCCTGGCCAACTTTCCTCCTTATGCGGCCAACTTAACCACATGGCATCATGTTTTGCAAATTCTGCAGGAAAAAAATATCCTAAGGATTTTGGAGTAGGTGAATTATTAAGCATTTTCTTCGTCAATATATCTTTTAGTAATGGGTTCGTATGAGTCTATTCTGCGGTCACGTAAAAAAGGCCAATGCGTTCGGTAGCTATCGGATTTATCAGTATCTATATCAATCACAGCTACCTCTTCTTGATCATGTGATGCTTTATATAATAAGGTTCCAAATGGATTGCTTACAAAGCTTCCACCCCAGAATTTCATTAAACCATCCTGCTCAAATCCAACTCTATTCACACTAATTACAGGAACTCCATTAGCTACAGCATGACTCCTTTGAATAGTTTGCCAAGCATTGTATTGTTCGGTATTGGTTGCTTCGTCTTGGGATGTCGCCCAACCAATTGCAGTTGGATAAAATAGCATTTCGGCACCCATTAAACTCGTTATTCTTGCAGCTTCGGGATACCATTGATCCCAACAAATTAACACACCAATGGTTGCAAATTTTGTTTTGAAAACTTTATATCCTAAATCACCTGGTGTAAAATAAAACTTCTCATAATAGGCTGGATCATCAGGGATATGCATTTTACGATACTTACCTAAATAGGATCCATCCGCATCTAATACGGCTGTGGTATTGTGGTATAAACCTTCCGCTCTTTTTTCAAATAAGGAAGCGATAATTACCACGCCTAATTCTTTTGCTAAAAGCGAAAGTTCATCGGTTGTTTTTCCCGGAATAGGCTCCGCCAATTTGAAATTTTCATAGGCCTCCACATCACAGAAATACAAGGAAGTATACAATTCTTGCAAGCAAATAATATTAGCTCCCTGCTTTGCAGCTTCTTTTATTTTTTCAATGGCCTTGTACTTATTAGCAGCAACGTCTGCACTGCAAGTCATTTGAACTAATCCTACTTTAACTATTGACATAATATTATTAAATTATAAAATTCTATATAATTTTTTACTAAGTTCTATTTTGAATAATCGCATCCAAACTGCCTATCCCTAATAATTTTTTGGTAATAAATCCTTCGGCATATTCAACTCCTATTTGCTGACCTAATTCTTTTGCTCTTCCTTTTACAAATTCTAAAAACGCTGTACTCGAAATAAAAGTTTCTGGTTCATTTGAATTAGGATCATAAAACTGAGAGCTATGTGCTACAATGGATTCCATTTTCTTATTCATGTGTGCACTAATATCTACTACAAAATTAGGTGTTAAACTACGAGACTGAATATAATGAAATACTTGCGTGGGTCTCCATGCTTCCTGTGCAACTCCATTATGATGTGTTTGTATTTTTGCAAGACCAGATAAAAAAGCGGCCTCTTCAACTAAACAAGCAGCACGTCCATGATCGGGGTGACGATCCTCGGGTGCGTTACAAAATACAATAGCTGGTTGATATTTTCGGATGCATTCAATAATAGACAACTGATGCACCTTATCATTTAAAAAAAATCCATCAGTCATCCCTAAATTTTCACGAATGGTTAAGCCCATCACCTCACTGGCTAATTGAGCTTCTTTTAATCTTTGAGAAGAAGTCCCTCTCGTTCCTAATTCGCCTTTAGTTAAATCAATCACACCTACTTTCTTGCCTTCGGCAATAGCACCTAACAAGGTTCCAGCACAACCCAATTCCACATCGTCTGGGTGTGCACCAAAAGCAAGAATATCTAATTTATGCATGGCTTAAAGTTAAGGTTAACAAAGGTAAGTATAAATGGCTCCGCCAAATCCCCTTTTCACAAAAAACCCTCTCTTACCAAAGTAAGAAAGGGTTTAATATTGTATAAAATATGACTTTTAAAAAGTATTCTTTTAATTTTTCTTAGCGTAACGTTTGTTGAATTTGTCGATACGACCAGCTGTATCCACCAACATGTTTTTACCAGTGTAAAAAGGATGTGAAGTGTTAGAAATCTCCAATTTTATAACTGGATATTCGTTGCCGTCTTCGAACAAAATAGTTTCTTTAGTTTGAGCTGCAGACTTACTTAAAAAAGAAGTTCCGTTACTCATGTCTTTAAATACTACAAAGCGATAAGCTTCTGGGTGGATACCTTGTTTCATTATAATGAATTTTTAAGGAAGCACGGTTTTTGCCGTACAATTATTGAATAGGTCGCAAATTTAGGCTAAATAGCCCTTTTTGCCAAATTTTAATGCTGCAAAAAGGATCTAAAGCCTTATTTAAGACTTCATATTGATATACTGGAGCGGTACACCAAAGTTTTCAGCCCTACATGCGGCAATAACTTCTTGTAAATCATCTATCTTTTTGCCAGTAACTCTTATAATATCATCCATAATAGCTGTTTGCACTTTAAGCCCTTTATCTTTAATGAATTTCACGATTTTCTTGGCATCTTCCTGTTTTAACCCATTTCTTACGGGGACATCTCTTTTAAAAATTTTTCCACTTGGCTGAGCCTCTTTAGACAAATCAAAGGCATTGGCATCAATACCCTGTTTAATAGATCTACTTAATAATACATCCACTATTTGCTGAATTTTCATCTCAGAATCAGACTCTAATTTAACCAAGTAATCTTTCTTATTTAATTCAATTAAAACGTGTATTCCTTTGAAATCGAATCGATTAGTAATTTCTTTTTTTACCACATTTACTGCGTTATCAAGAATTTGGATGTCTACAGAGCTAGATAAATCAAATGAAGGCATAGGTTTAGATTTTAGCGTTTGAAATAGATTTAGGGAACCATTTTTTAGAGAATAGAAAGAACACAATTCCAGTCAAAATTAAGAAAATAGAAATTAATTCGGCCTGGGTTGGCTCAAAAGGCAATGTATGTATTTTATTATTAACCCTAATTTTTTCTATAAAAAACCGTTCCGTTCCTGCAAAAATTAGATACATCCCAGTTAGGAATCCTGGCTGGGTGATTTTTTTTCGGAACATCCACATGATACCAAAAAGGATAAAAGTGGCTATAATTTCATAAAAAGTAGTTGGATAAACCGGCAAAGGCAATTGATTGCAGTAATTACCAACACATCCAGGTATGGGTATACCCTCATTTAATACATTATGCGGGTAGGTATAAGACCACATCCAATTGGGTAGCCAGGAAAATGGATTGGGGGTTAAATTGGGAATTCCCCAGTCACCATCACCACTCATATGACAACCAATTCTTCCAGCGGCATATGCAAACAACATTGTTGGTGCCATTGCATCTGCAAAATGAATTACACGAATTTTAAATTTGCGAACGTAAATAATAATTGCAATAGTTGCTAAAATTAATCCGCCATAAAAAGTAAGTCCACTAAATGAAATTAAAGAACCAATTGGATCTTTTGCAAAATCATCCAAGTTCTCGAGGTTGTGAAATATTTTCGCTCCTAAAAAACCCCAAAGTGCTGCTTGCAATACAATATCACCAACTCTATCGTGCGGCCAAACCATGTATTTTTTAGTTTCTGGTGTGGCCAATTTTACTTTATCCTTTTCTTTCCACTTTAAAAAAAGCATAACGACTCCAACAGCAAAACCTGCTACAAAACTTCCTTGTAAAGATAATATAAATGCTTGCGTATTATTTAATGCATTTTCAATTATAAATGCACCAATAATTTTAAATCCAAACAAAAAACCAAACCCAAATGCAGAAAGTAAATCAGAGATTGATGCAGGTGCTCCAACAACATATGTTTCTTCCAATGCAATAAATTCTCCTAGCTGTTCTTTTCTTGTTAACTCCTTATAAAGTACATAGCCAGAAGCTATAAAAGCCAATGCCACAAAGAAACCAAAGGAATTGACCAATTTAAGTGCATTTATTTTAACACCCAATAAATCCGCTACTAAATAATATAAGTTAGGGTACATATTTAAACTAGATAAGGTATTGCAATGTTACTTAGAATTATTCATTTTACTTTAATTCGGACAAAAAAAAGGGCCACACTAGAAAGTGCGGCCCGTATTTTACTAACCCATCTAAAAACAAAAACCGTTTATTATCTTTAATTAATTACAATGTTCATTGAACACTGAAATTAAATGTTGTGCGATCACTTGAGCCGGGGTACCTTCAATGTGGTGTCTTTCCACCATACTTACTAACTCGCCGTTTTTAAATAGTGCTATAGAAGGTGAAGATGGTGGATAAGGTAAGTGGTATTCTCTTACTTTATTTACAGCTTCCAAATCAAAACCAGCAAAAGTAGTTGTGATTCTATCTGGTTTTACAGTTGCATTTGCAACAGCCATTAAAACACCTGGACGACAAGCACCAGCTGAACAACCGCAAACAGAATTAATTACAACCAAAGTTGTACCATCATTTTTAATTGCACTTTCTACTTCTGATGCTGTTTTTAAATCTTCAAATCCATTATCAACTAATTCAGCTTTCATTGGTAAAACTATCTCTGCAGGGTACATATCTTCTACTATTTGACTCAAAATTAGGGATTTTCAAAATGCCCTACAAATTTGTTTTCAAGTCATCTTGGCGCTTAACTTACATTTAACATAGAAAAAACAGGACTAAATGGCGCAAAAAAGGCCATAATTCATAATTATGGCCTTAATCTATTCATTATCAATTACTAGCGAAGGTAACCTAATATTTTTAACATACTTTGCGCAGATTGCTCTTTTGCATATACCCAGTCAACCAATTTTCCAGTTTTAGCATCCTTTTCTACAATTACGTGTTTAGGGGAAGGAATCAAGCAATGTTTAATTCCACCATATCCACTAATTTGGTCTTGATAAGCACCGGTGTGGAAAAAACCAACATACAATGGCTCACTATTCTCCTCGGTTTTAACCCCTTTTTCGTCGTCTTTTAGTTTTGGAAGGAAAACCTCGTTGATATGTTCTTCAGAGTCATAATAGTCATGACTATCGCAAGTAATACCACCTAAAACTACACGTTGATAATCGTTCTCCCATTTATTTACAGGCAGCATTAAAAATTTCTCGCCAATACCCCAAGTATCCGGAAGGGTTGTGATGAAAGAGGAGTCAATCATATACCAACACTCTCTATCGTTTTGTTTTTTCTCGGCTAATACTTTATAAATATGTGCCATGCTCTCTCCTACCGTGTAAGATCCAAATTCGGTATAAATATTTGGCATTGGAACCTTTGCTTTTTTGCATGCCTTTTTAATATTGGATACAATTTCATTTATCATGAAGCTGTAATCATATTCGAAACCTAAAGAGTGTTTGATAGGGAAACCGCCACCAATATTGATAGAGTCTAATTCAGGACAGATTTTTTTTAATTGACAATACAAGTTGATGATCTTATTCAACTCTGACCAATAATAAATATCGTCCTTAATTCCTTTATTTAAAAAGATATGCAACATTTTTAATTGAAACTTATCCTCATAACCTTCAATCTCATCTACGTAAAATTCTAAAATGTCCTTTGCTCGAATACCTAAACGAGATGTATAAAATGGAAAGCTAGGCTCTTCCTCGGCTGCAACACGTATTCCCACCTTAAACGGCTGCTTTGCATTACGCTTATAAAATTGCAATTCTTCTACATTATCTAATATTGGAATTACATTTTTAAATCCGCTATTAATTAATTTAGTAATTCTGCTGGTATACGTTTTTTGCTTATAGCCATTACAAATGATAAATAAATCCTTATTTATTTTTCTACGCTTATATAACTGATTGATGATCTCAATATCATATGCGTAGGATGTCTCCAAATGAACATTGTGAGACAATGCTTCTTCCACTACAAATGAAAAGTGAGAACTTTTAGTACAATAACAGTAAAAATACTGCCCTTCATATTTATGTTTTTTAAAAGCATCAGCAAACATTTTCTTTGCTTTGTTAATTTGCATACCAATTTTTGGCAAGTAAGTTAACTTTAAAGGGGTACCATGTTTTTCGATAATTGCTTTTAAATCCAAACCATTAAACTCCAAATAACCATTGTCATTTTTATCAAAGCCTTCTTGCGGAAAATGGAAGGTTTGTTCTACCAGGGAGGTGTAGGTATTGTTCATTGCTTAAGCTGGGGTTGTTAGCTGTTATTTTTAAGAGCACAAAAATAGTTCTTTGAACGGATATATGGGACATAAAAATACCCAATATACACAAGGGGTATAAATAACAAAATGCCCCCGTTTATGGGGGGCATTTTAAATATCAAGAAGATGCGAAGGCATCTGATGTGGAGAAAAATTCAACTTTAGTTTTAAAAGCCGAGTAAATTACTTAACAGATTGTACTAAAGCTTTGAAAGTAGCTGGCTCGTTCATTGCTAAATCGGCCAATACTTTACGGTTCAAATCAGAACCTTTCTTAGCAAGTAAGTTAATGAATTGGCTATAAGTCAATCCTTCTTCTCTTACTGCTGCGTTAATACGTGCAATCCACAAAGTGCGGTATTCACGCTTCTTTAATTTACGACCAACATAAGAGTAAGTCAAACCTTTCTCTAATACGTTTTTGGCAACAGTATATACGTTTTTACGCTTACCATAAAAGCCTTTCGCTTGGTCTAATATCTTTTTTCTTCTTGCTCTAGATGCAACGGCATTTTTTGAACGTGGCATAATTAATATTTTTTTGAATCTACGTCAATAAGACTACGACTCGGTTAATTTAAATTTGTGAAATTGAATCAATCGGATTGATCTGGTAGTCTTATCCTTTTAATCTTAATAAACGTAGAACGAAATCCTTGTTAGTAGATCCTACTAAACCTTTCTTTCTCATTGCTCTTTTACGCTTTGTAGATTTCTTGGTAAGGATGTGTCTTTTGAACGCTTTTTGGAAGGTGATTTCACCAGTTCCAGTAACTTTAAAACGCTTCTTTGCGCTTGAGTTAGTTTTTACTTTTGGCATTATTATAATCTTAACGATTACTCCCTACTGGCGGTCTTGCACGGGCAAGACACTTGTTGAGCCTTGTGGGAAATGGATGGCAAAGGTAGTACAAGAATAGAATATAGCAAAGAAAAAGGCTTAAAAATCAAAAGCCCTCAAATGGAGGGCTTTTAAGTGAAATTCTATTGAAAATCAGTGTTTTAACTGATCTAGTATATAAATTTTAAGCACTTGGCTTCTTTTTGCCACCTGCTTTTGGTTGGAAAATGGCGAACATTCTCTTTCCTTCTAATTTAGGCATGCTTTCCAAAGTACCTGCTTCGGCTAATCTTTCGGCAAACTTCAATAAAAGCAATTGACCGCGGTCTTGGAACATAATTGCACGACCTTTAAACTGTACATAAGCTTTTACCTTATTTCCGTCTTGTAAGAACTTTTCAGCGTGTTTTGCTTTAAAGTCAAAGTCATGATCATCGGTACCAGGTGTGAAACGAATCTCTTTAATCTCTGATTGTTTAGAGTTCGCTTTCATTTCTTTTTCCTTACGCTTTTTCTCGTAAAGAAACTTCTTGTAATCTATTACTTTACAAACTGGAGGATTGGCTGTTGGAGAAATCTCCACTAAGTCCAAACCTTGGTCAGCAGCGATTTTCAACGCTTCTTGTGTGTTGTAAACTCCTACAGTGATATTATCACCTACTAATCTAATTTCTGGAACTCTAATGCGATCATTAATACGATGCTCTGGTTCTTGTTGTCTTTGAAACCTTGGGTTAAAACGGGGTCCTCTGTTCGGTAATGCCATTAATTGTTAAAACGTTGTTTAAGTATATAAAGATAGTGATTTTACGCTTCTGGCGCCATTCTTTCCTCAATTTCTTCCACCACTTGGGCTAAGAAGGCCGCTTTTTCCAACATTCCTAAGTCACCTTTACCTTGTCGACGAACAGAAAGTTTAGATTCTGCAACCTCTTTCTCTCCTATCACCAACATATAAGGAACTTTCATTATTTCAGTATCTCGGATTTTTTTACCAATTTTTTCATTTCGGTCGTCAATTTCTACACGCACACCTGCTTTCTTCAACTCGGCAAATACTTCCTGAGCGTATGGCATAAATTTATCGGAGATTGGTAAAATTTTAACTTGTAATGGAGCCAACCATACTGGGAACTTGCCAGCATAATGTTCCAATAAGAACCCAATGAAACGTTCGTGTGTACCCAATGGTGCACGGTGTATAATTAATGGAGTTTCAGGTTCGTTGTCCTTGTTAGTGAAATTTAAATTGAAGCGTTTCCCTTGTGCAAAATCCACTTGGTTAGTAGCCAAAGTAAACTCACGACCAATCACACTCCAAATTTGAACGTCAATTTTAGGGCCGTAAAATGCACCCTCGTCTTGTACTTCTACAAAAGGCGTTCCGGTTTCAATTAAAACGGCACGCACCATGGCTTCGGTCTCTAACCAAAGTTCAGGTTCGTTTATATATTTCTGGCCCAACTTAGCTGGATCATGTAAACTTAATCGCATCACATATTTGTCAATTCCAAAAATTTTAAAATACTTCAAATACATTTCATTCACTGAACGGAACTCAGCAGCAAATTGCTCCTTGGTACAATAGATATGCGCATCATTCATATGCAAGCATCGCACACGCATTAATCCAAACAATTCACCCGATTGCTCGTAACGATAACAAGTACCATACTCTGCAAGTCGCAGAGGCATGTCCTTGTAGCTCTTTGGTTCTGCATCAAATATTTTATGGTGATGCGGACAGTTCATTGCTTTCAAGTAATATTTGGTACCATCCAATTCCATTGGAGGGAACATACTATCCTGATAATAAGGCAAGTGACCACTGGTAATGTACATGCTTTCTTTAGCAATATGTGGTGTTACAACACGCTTGTATCCAGCTGCTTCTTCGGTCTCTTTAGCAAGGTTTTCTAATTCTTCAATAATGATAGTACCATTAGGCATCCACAAAGGAAGTCCCGGTCCCACATCATCATCCATGGTATAAATTCCTAATTCTTTTCCTAATTTACGGTGATCTCTTTTCTTTGCTTCTTCCAACATTAACAAGTACTCGTCTAATTCCTTTTGATTCGGGAAAGTAACGCCATACACCCTTGTTAACATTTTATTCTTCTCATCCCCTTTCCAAAACGCACCTGCAATATTGGTAATTTTTATAGCCTTAATCGCTCCTGTGTTGGGGATATGTGGTCCACGACACAAGTCAGTAAATTGCCCTTGTGTATAAAAAGTAATCGTGCCGTCTTCTAATCCTGATAATAAATCTAGTTTGTACTCATCTCCTTTTTCAGTGAAATAAGCAACTGCTTCGGCCTTGGACATTTCCTTACGGATATATGCATTGGCTTGTTTAGCCAACTCATTCATCTTTTTTTCTAAAATAATAACATCTTCTTCCTTCAAAGTTTTTCCACCTAAGTCGATATCATAATAAAACCCTTTTTCCAAAGCAGGACCTACCCAAAACTTGGAACCAGGGAATTGCAATTCTACTGCTTCTGCCAATAAATGCGCAGAAGAATGCCAGAAGGTATTTTTACCTTCAGCATCGTCCCAGGTTATTAATTTTAAGGAAGCGTCACTATTAATTGGTCGCGTGGCATCCCAAACTTCACCATTTACCGAAGCTGCTAATACTTTTTTAGCCAAACCCTCACTGATAGATTTAGCAATACCTAAAGCAGTGATCCCTTTTTCATAGGGTCTAACTGCGCCGTCTGGAAATTGAATTTGAACCATGTTTTTTATCTAAATATGGGCGTAAAGATAACAAAAAATAGTGGTTGATGAATTCTTAGATTTTGAGTACATTTTATACATAGATTTGCCTTATGTATCGAATATTGCTATTTATACTCATGTTGGGATACTTCAGTTCCGGTCAAGCTCAAAATTTGAGTGGAAAATGGGTTGGCTTTTTTACAACCAATATGGGAATTTCCTACCCCTATGAAGTAATTATTCAGGACGATGGCAACACGAACTTAATAGCAAACACTTATACTAAATTTACTAGCAGTTACTCGGCTAAAGCATCCGCTAAAGGGATGTTTACAAAGCAATCTAAAATTGTTAGTATCCTTGAAACCAAATTCGACCAAATTGCATTGGCCCCAAATACACAGGCTTGTTTAATGAGTAGCTATTTAACCTATAACAATAATAAAGGAAAAGAATTATTACAAGGAACCTATATTTCCAATAATTTCTCAGGATCCGGTGATTGCGGATCAGGTATTGTAATGTTAACAAAAGAAAACAACTTCGTATATGTTAAGAAAAATAATAAAGAGGTAAAAAAGGAAGAGAAAAAGATAGCTGTCATCAAGAAGGATACTTTAAAACAAATTGCTATTAAACAGGTAACTGTTGACACAGTAAAAACAACTCCTACCCCTAGTTCAATTGCATCTACTAGCAGTAATCCATCAGAAACAATAACAAGTTCTAGTTTAAAAGAGTCCCTTGTCAAAAAGGGTGCCGACAATATAGTAAGGGGTCCAACCACAAATAAAATACCAGTGCCATGGGTAATAATTAGCAGAGATAACAAATTAATTAAAACCATTACTACCAATGCAAAAAAAGTAAGTATTGATTTATACAACAATGGTAGTTTTGAGAGCGATAGTGTTACTGTTTATGACAATAATGTGATCATTTTTGACCGACTTAAATTAAGCTATAAGGAATTTCATTTTGAATTGCCATTAAATGAAAAGATAACGCAACATGAACTGGTATTGGTTGCACACAAAACAGGAAACATTACCAGAAATAGTTCCATATTAATTTTCAAAGACAACAATATAAAAGAAGAATTTATTATTAACACGAATAATAAAAACAATGCTAAAATTATAATAAAATTTGATGCAAAGTTTAAGGCTAGTGATTGATGAAAATTATTTCATTTCCTGTAAAATTCCCTGCGCTTGTATTTCGTCTTTATTATTTTGAGAAAATGGATTTTTTGTATTTTTCTGTAAACTAATCCAGTAAACCCCGTCTTCTATAAATTCACTTGTTGCGTTGAATATATATACATTGTGTTCTTTATAACCAATATCACTTAATAGTTTTAAAATTTGCACTGCTGTCATATTCATGGACATGGTTAACTCTTTTAAGTCTTGTTCGCTATTACTAATAAGCATACCTTGTAATTCTGCACTAATATTAACCAGTCCATTTGCCCAATTATTTTGTAATAATGTATCTGTTGCTAAGGTTAGACCTGCTAAAGAATCGGACAGCTTAATTAGTCCCATACCCGTTTCTTTAATGTATAAAGTGTCCTTATTGACCAAGCCTCTTAATAATTCTTGGTAACCGGTAATGATGGGTTGTAGTTGGTGATCCATTTGTGCATTGTTTTGTTTTGCATTAAAATGCCATAACAAATTTGGTGCTGTGTTTTTTGTATTGGTTGTACAAGCAAAGGCGCAAAAACACAGCATAATGATCAAAAATGGTTTCATCTAGCAGAATTTTTATCAAATTTATGCATTATTAGCCCATTCAAAGGCTAACTTTGCGCTCTGAATTGAAAAAATATGCTGATAGGTTTACAAAATGTAACATTTGAATTTGGTGCAAGAGCTATTGTAACGGATGCCACCTGGCATATCCAACCGGGTGAACGTATTGGTTTAATTGGGTATAATGGTACCGGGAAATCTACCTTATTAAAATTATTAGTAGGTCAATATACGCCAAGCAAGGGCACTGTTGAAAAAGGTCGTGATACCACTATTGGTTATTTACACCAGGATTTATTAAGTTTTGATACCAGTGAAACCATCACTGAAGTGGCGCTGGGTGCTTTTGAACGAGTTCGCGCTTTGGAAAAAGAAATAGAGCAATTGGGTATAGAACTGGAAGCGAACCCAGAGGACAACGACATTCTAATTAAGTATACAGACGCCTTACATGAAATAGATGTATTAGATGGCTATAATATTCAACATAAAGCGGAAGAAGTTTTACATGGATTAGGTTTTACCACTGCGGACTTAGCAAGGCCATACAAAGAATTTAGTGGAGGATGGAGAATGCGCGTATTACTTGCCAAAATGATCTTACAAGCACCTGATGTATTATTATTGGATGAGCCTACCAACCACTTGGACTTACCAAGTATCGAATGGTTGGAGAAATACTTATTACATTATAAAGGAAGTGTAGTAATTGTAAGTCACGATAAATTCTTCCTAAATAAAATGGTTAATAAAATTGTTGAAGTTTACCAACAACAATTAAATTTTTATACTGGTGATTACGAATATTATGAAGTAGAAAAAGTACAAAGAGTAGAGATTCAACAACGTGCTTTTGAAAATCAACAGGATTATATCCGTCAACAGGAAAAGTTTATTGAGCGTTTTAAAGCAAAGGCTTCTAAAGCAGCTGCAGCACAAAGTATTCAAAAGCGTTTGGATAAGTTGGATGTAATTGAGGATGTACAAATTGAAAGGCCCAACATTAGAATTAATTTTGCGGTAGATAAATCACCAGGGAAAGTATTAGTAGACTTAAAAGGCGTAAGTAAATCCTACCCTAAACAAGTGATATTAGAAAATGCTTTTGCCGAAATTGAACGTGGCGACAAAATTGCCTTAATTGGAGCCAACGGTAAAGGAAAGTCCACCCTTTTGAGAATTGTAGCCGGTATGGAAGAATATGAAGGGGAAAGAGTTTGGGGACATAATGTAGACGAAAGTTTTTACGCGCAGCACCAGCTAGAATCCTTGAATTTAAACAATACCATTTTACAAGAAGTACAAGAGTGCGGCACCAAAAAAACTGATTTAGAATTACGTGCCTTATTAGGTTGTTTCTTATTTGGTGGTGATGAAGTAGACAAAAGAATAAAAGTATTAAGTGGAGGGGAAAAAGCAAGGGTTGCATTAACTAAAACCATAATTAGTAAAGCCAATTTCCTAATGCTGGATGAGCCAACCAACCACTTGGATATGGTCACAGTTGAACTATTAGCCGACGCATTAACCAAATATGATGGTAGTATTATTTTAGTAAGTCACGACCGTTATTTTATTTCTAAAACAGCCAACAAGATTTGGGAAATTGTAGACGAAAAAATAGTAGAATTTAAAGGTAACTATGCCGAATGGATTGAGTGGAAAGAGAGAATGGCTAAGCAAAAAGCGACCAACCCAGAACCAACTAAAACTACTCCAAATAAAGCTCCTGCTGCTGAGAAAAAATCGGAACCTGTTACGAATACAGAAGTGAAGACAAATCCAAACGGCCCCATAGATAAAGAATTGCAAAAGCAAATTCAAAAATTACAAAAAGCATTGTCTCAGTTAGAACATAATATTGAAACATTAAACAAAGAAAAAACAGAAATTGAATTACAGATGGCCGACCCAAGTATTTATTCTGATCCTACCAAATTTCAAACCATTGAGAAAAGCTATCATGATAAGAATGCATTAATTCGTTCTATGAATAAGGAATACGAAATGGCCTTTAACGATTTAGCCAACTTAGAAAGTAAACAGTAATATAAAATAGAAATAAGTATTTCAAATAGATTTTTTTATTTTCTTTAAAAATACAAAAAGGGGTCATCTGCAAAGATGAACCCCTTTTAGGTATAAGTAGTAAAAATCAAAAATGAATAAGTATTTAAAATAGATTTTTTTATTTTCTTTAAAAATACAAAAAGGGGTCATCTGCAAAGATGAACCCCTTTTAGGTATAAGTAGTAAAAATCAAAAATGAATAAGTATTTAAAATAGATTTTTTTATTTTCTTTAAAAAAATCTATTTTAAATACTTATCTAACCAACGACCTTGCTCATACAACAAGTGCAATAAATTTTCTTTACCACGGTAGCTATGTGCTTCGTAAGGTAAGTATACAAATCTTGCGGTACCACCATGACCTTTAATAGCTGCATATAAGCGCTCACTATTAATTGGGAAAGTACCTGTGTTATCATCCATTTCACCATGGGTCAATAAAATAGGCGCTTTAATTTTATCAGCAAATGCAAATGGACTCATCTCTAAATACAATTGTGGTGCTTGCCAAAAAGTACGTTCTTCATTTTGAAAGCCAAATGGAGTAAGTGTTCTGTTATAAGCACCGCTTCGTGCAATACCTGTTTTAAATAAATTAGTGTGTGCTAATAAGTTGGCCGTCATGAATGCACCATAACTATGACCTCCTACTGCCATTCTATTTCTGTCTCCAACACCCATTTCTACTAATTTATCAATTGCGGCAGATGCATTTAATCCTAATTGATTCACAAAATCGTCGTTTGGTTTTTTATCAGGGGATGTAGCTACAATGGGCATTTCGGCATTGTCTAAAATAGCATACCCCTGTGTTACATAAAACACTGGAGATGCCCAAGACAACATGGTAAATTTGTGTTGGTTACCTCTAATTTGACTTGCGTCAGCAGCATTGGTAAACTCTCTAGGATATGCCCAAATTACGGTTGGCAATGGACCATCTTTTAGTTTATCATACCCTTTTGGCAAATACAAATCGCCTGTTAAATCAATACCATCCTTACGCTTGTATTTAATTTTTTCTTTAGTAACTCCCTCCATGCCACTATATGGATTCATGAAATGAGTTAAAGCTGTGGTATTTGCTAAGGCATTACCTTCTCTAATAAAATAATTAGGCACATCTTTCTCCGTTTCACGACGCGTAATTACTTTTAAATTATTAATATCTAAGACATCTGCTACATATTCAAAACAATAATCAGCACATCTCCATAAAATTTCTTTACTTTTTGTTTGAATATTAAACTTTGCTAAATAAGGTAAATCTCCTTTTGCAGAAGCACCTGTAGTATTGTTAAAGAAAATGGTTTGACCGTCCTTTGATATGGCAAGTACGTCTTCACCAAAACTATTTTTTTCTGTAACCGGATTACCAGGATTATTATACAGGTCTGTGCTATTGCCCTCATATAAAGTGCTTATGCTATTGGTTTTACTGTTATACAAACTTACTTTATACTGTTGTTTAGATCTTAATTGTTCAGACACTAAAGCAACTTGATCATTACCCCAATTGGTTCTACTATATCTGGTTTCCGTTTTAAATAATTCCTTGGGAGAACCATTAAAAGGAGCTTCTAAAGCAAAAACAGCATCATGAAAAGGAACTTTCTTTTTTATGATTCCACTATCCAATGGCATTGCATAAACAATGGCAGCGGGCTGGTCATTTCTCCAATCAAATCCGCGGGCAATATTTTGAACATTATCATACCCCGAAGGTGTGTTTTCTGCCGAAGGAAAAGCACCTAAACTATGTACCACATTTCCTTTTGCATCGGTGATGTCTACATTAGAAGCAAATCCGTAAGAAGTTACTAAATAAGAGAATGGTTTATTTAAAGTGCGTGTTAAAAAATACTGCTTGTTGGGCGCGACAGCAATACTTGATAAAATATTAGGTTTCCCAATTTTTATCTCTACCCCATTATTGTTTTTAACCAATTGAACAGTTGTAAAATACTCAAATAAATATTCATCAAATGGCGACTTAATTAAATCCTGATAGGTAACACTAGGAGCCACTTTACCTAAGTTTTCTTGAATCGTAGGTCCTTTTGGAGTTATTGGTTTTTTAGCCACATTTGCTGGATCATTCACATTGGTTTTATACAAGACATTATTGTCATCCAACCATATTAAAGTGTTTCCTAAAACTAAATTAGCTGAAGCAGTATTTATTTTCTTACAAGATAAACTAGCAATATCAATTACATAAACTTCTACCCTGCTAGCTAGTACATTAAAAAATGCAATTTTATTTTCTGCGTGATTCCACACAGGACTCAATGCCGATAAATTAGTAGGCATCCCTTTAATGGTTAACTCCTTGTCCGTACCAATCTGCTTTAACACTAAACGATTAATATAGGTTTGTCTAGTTAAAGAAGCATTTAATGGATTAATACGGAGCCCAGCAATTTTTAATTCGGGCTGTCCTAATTCTTCCACAGAGGGATATGAATTACGCTCCATCAACAACATATATTTGGCGGTAGCATTTACACTTACACTAGGTGTAGGTGGTGCCAATAATAAATCGGCAATTACTTTTGGTGGCACTTGATAACCTGCATTGTCTTGCGCTGATAAGCTTAAAAAAATACAGCTCATAAAAACGACAAGAAATAATAATTTAGATTTTTTCTTCATATGAATAATTTGAATGAATTTAATAATAAAACCTATCCAACAAATGAAATTTGTATGAATGATGACTAAAATACTAACGTTTGATTGCAAAATCAGATAAAAATACCCACATCGAAAACGATATCGTTGAAAATTGGTATCAAATGTTTAAATTTGGGGCTCCGTTTAGACGATAGTCAATTGATTTACGATTGTAAATCAACACCTTAAAGTACAATTGAATAAATTATGTCAGCTAAAAAAGTAACCAAAATCGCCGTATTAACTTCAGGAGGCGATGCCCCAGGTATGAATGCAGCTATTAGAGCTGTGGTTAGAACAAGCGTTTTCCACGGTTTAGAGGTATTTGGTGTTACTAGAGGATATAATGGTTTGATTGAGGACGATATTTTTGAAATGGATTCCAAATCTGTTGCAAATATTATTCAAAGAGGTGGTACAATTTTAAAAACTGCTAGAAGTAAAGAATTTTTCACCACCGAGGGACGTCAAGTTGCATATGAGCATCTTAAAAAAAGAGGCATTAATGGCATCGTTGTCATAGGTGGAGATGGTAGCTTTAAAGGGGCACAAAAATTTAGTAACGAGTTTGATATTCCTTGTATTGGTTTACCAGGAACAATTGATAAAGACATTGCAGGAAGTGATTTTACCATTGGGTTTGACACAGCTGTAAACACGGCAGTAGAAGCCATAGATAAAATTAGAGATACTGCCGATGCGCATGACCGTTTATTTGTAGTAGAGGTCATGGGTCGAGATGCTGGTTATATTGCTTTACATAGTGGTATTGCTACTGGTGCCGAAAATATATTAATTCCAGAATCTAAAACAGATATGGAGGCATTGGTAAAATCATTAGTAGAGAAAGAAAAAAGAAAAAAATTAGTAAACCTAATTATCGTGGCCGAAGGAGATGAATTTGGCGGCGCTAATCAAGTTGGAGATTTCTTAAAACAACGTTTACCCAATGCAGATATTCGTGTTTGTATATTAGGTCATATTCAAAGAGGTGGTGCCCCAAGTTGTTTAGATCGTTTAATTGCAAGCAGAATGGGCTACCATGCTGTTGAATGTTTATTAAATGGCAAACATAATGTAATGGTAGGTATCGAAGATAACAAAATGAAATATACACCACTTGATAATGCGGTAAAAGCAAAACAAAAAATTTCTGAAGAATGGCTAAAAATTGTAAAAATCTTAGCTAGTTAAAATGTACAGCACAAAACACAAGTAAATTAACCCCAACATATACCTAACAACAAAATAATGAGCGAACAAAATTTAAAACAAACACATCACAGAACAAAGATTGTTGCTACGGTAGGCCCTGCCTGCGAAACCTATGATCAATTAAAAGCATTAGTGATAGCAGGTGTGAATGTATTTCGTTTAAACTTTTCACACGGAAGTCATGAAGACAAAAAGAAAATCATTGATAATATTCGTGGCATTAATAAAGAACTAGGTTGTACCGTTGCCATTTTGGGTGACTTACAAGGTCCTAAATTAAGAGTAGGTGAAATTGAAAATAACCGTTTAGAAGTAAAAGTGGGTGATGTACTGACATTGACAAATGAAAAGTGCATTGGTACCATGGAAAAAATTTATGTATCCTACCCTAACCTTGCTGGTGATGTGGTGGTGGGCAATACCATTATGATTGACGATGGCAAAATTGAAGTAAAAGTACAAAGTGTAGAAGCCAACAATGATGTAAAAGTAATGGTAAGTTTAGGAGGTATTATTTCTTCAAAAAAAGGATTAAACCTTCCAGATACTAAAATTTCTTTACCTGCTTTAACAGAGAAAGATTTAATAGATGCTGAATTTATTATTAAAGAAGAATTAGACTGGGTTGCATTAAGCTTTGTAAAAAGAGTTGCAGATATTGAAATGTTAAGAGAAATCTTAAATAAACACAAAAGCAAATCTAAGATTATTGCAAAAATTGAAATGCCTGAAGCCATTGTAAACTTGAGAGACATTATAATTGCAAGTGATGGTATTATGGTTGCGCGTGGAGACTTAGGAGTTGAATTACCAGTGGAAAAAATTCCATTAATCCAAAAAGAGATTATTAAGAAATGCTTACATAGAGCAAAACCTGTAATTGTAGCAACACAAATGATGGAGTCTATGATTGATCGCGTAAAACCTAACCGTTCTGAAATTACCGATGTTGCTAATGCAGTTATTGAAGGTGCAGATGCAGTTATGTTAAGCGGAGAAACTGCAACAGGTCAATTCCCAGTTTTGGTGATTGAAACCATGCGTAAAATTATATCTGAAGTAGAACAATATGGTTATAATTATAATCGATCCGAAGATTTAAAACCGCAACCTCACTCTCCCTCTTTTGTTAGTGATGCTTTATGTTACAATGCTTGCAGTTTAGCTGAACATGCAAATGCACAAGGACTAGTTGGTATGACACAAAGTGGATACACAGCATTTATGTTAAGCAGTTTCCGTCCAAAATCTCCCTTATTTATTTTTACCAAAGAAAAAAGTTTAGTAAATCAATTGAGTTTAAGTTGGGGAGTAAAAGCATTTTATTATGATAAAGAAGAAAGTGTAGATAAAATTATAACCGATCAAATTAAAGTTTTAAAGGATAATGGTTTTGTAAAATTAGAGGATATCGTAGTAAATACAGGCAGTACACCTGTTCAATTACACTTACCTACCAATATGATTAAAATTAGTAAAGTAGATTAAATACTTAAAACGCTCCCTAAAAAAGAGCGTTTTTTTTGTATATTTATAATCAAAAATGACCGATTATTATGATAGAATTATTTGAAAAAGTACCGGTAAAAATTTATAAGACCCCTACAGAAGGGTCCAATGCATTGGCTACTCAAATTGCAAAATTAATACGCGAAAAGCAAGCTCAAAATTTGCCTTGTGTTTTGGGTATGGCAACAGGTGCCACTCCAATTTTATTATATAAGGAATTAGTGCGCATGCACAAGGAAGAAGGCTTAAGTTTTAAAAATGTAATTACTATTAATTTAGATGAGTACTATCCTATTCCAAGAAAAGCTTACCAAAGCTATTGGAGTTTTATGCATCGTCATTTATTTAATCATGTAGATATAGATCCAAAAAATATTAATTTACCTAATTCAGAATGGAACAAGGACGAATTAAAAGAAAGCTGTGTTGCCTACGAACAAACCATTGAAAAAATTGGAGGTATAGATTTACAAATATTAGGTATAGGAAAAAATGGACATATCGGATTTAACGAACCAGGCTCCAGTTTCCATTCCAAAACAAGGGTTATTCATTTAGATCATCAAACCAGAATGGCCAATTTATATGAATGGCATGATTTAAATAAAGTTCCAAGACTGGCTATTACAGTGGGTATTAGCAGTATCATGAAAGCCAAGAAAATAGTTTTATTAGCCTGGGGAAATAAAGCAGATATTGTAGCCAAGGCGGTAGAAGGTGATGTAACAGAACAAATCCCTGCAAGTGTATTGCAAAATCATGACGACTGTACTTTTATCATAGACGAGTATGCTGCAGCAGAATTAACACGTAATAAAGCACCCTGGTTAACTGGCACAAATGACTGGACGCCACAAATGATAAAGAAAGCCGTAATTGAATTGGCTTTAAAATTAGATAAGACCGTATTGAGTTTAACAGCAGATGATTATAAAGAAAATAGCTTAGCCGATTTATTGGTGTTAAAAGAATCGGTATATGATATTAATTTACAAGTATTTTATATGTTACGTGATTCAATTACAGGATGGCCCGGTGGTAAACCCAATGCTGTCATACCTGCACATCCCGAACGTAGCACACCCCATCCAAAACGTGTAATGATTTTTTCTCCGCATCCGGATGATGACATCATAAGTATGGGTGGTACTTTCATGCGTTTACACGATCAAGGTCATGAAGTGCATGTAGGCTATCAAACCAGTGGGAACATTGCAGTTACCGATGAATTTGTAACACGCTTTTTAGACTTTGCAGTTGGATTTGAAGAAATGTTTGGTATAGATAATAAAAAAAGTAACGAAATTTTAACGGAGGCAAGATCTTTTCTAGGCGGTAAAAAAGCAGGTGAATTAGACACCAACGAAATAAGAGCCATTAAAGGATTAATAAGAAGATGTGAAGCCAAAGCAACCTGCCGTTATGTAGGTATAGCAGAGGATAATTATCATTTCTTAAATCTTCCATTTTACGAAACAGGTGCTATTGATAAAAAACCAATGGGAGAACAAGATGTGACCATCACCATGGAATTACTTAGAAAAGTAAAACCTCATCAAATATATTGTGCAGGCGATTTGGCCGATCCGCATGGAACGCATAAGGTTTGTTTGGAAGTGATATTTGAAAGTATGCGACGTTTAAAAGCCGCAGGTGAAGATTGGATAAATGATTGTTGGGTTTGGTTGTATAAAGGTGCTTGGCAGGAATGGGATATTTCAGAAATTGAAATGGCAGTACCTATGAGCCCGGATCAAGTAATGAAAAAACGCTTTGGTATATTTATTCATCAGTCTCAAAAAGACAGTGTTCCATTTCAAGGTACTGATGCCAGGGAATTTTGGCAAAGAGCCGAGATACGCAATGCCAATACCGCCAACTTATATGCAAGATTAGGACTTACAAAATATGCAGCTATTGAGGCATTTGTAAGATGGCATTACTAGTATTATTTAGCTAATAAAACCCCTAAATACTTTGGTAAAATAGGATTTTGGGCTATATTTGCACCCCTTTCTAGCCTAGCTAGGAAATGGTCTGGCCCCGTAGCTCAACTGAATAGAGTATTTGACTACGGATCAAAAGGTTTCAGGTTTGAATCCTGACGGGGTCACAAAGCCCACGCAAACAGCGTGGGCTTTTTCGTGCAAAGACCCGAAACAAAAGCCACGAAGTGAAAGATATGAAGCATTGGATGTGTAAATAGCTTGCTATTTAAAACAGACAAGGATTTATATCTGACGAGCGAAGCGAGTGCTTTTGTTCGGTGAAAAGAACGAAACAGCAAAAACATCAACTACGTTGAAGTTTTTGAAGGGCTTTGGGTACGACCAATGCGAAGAGGATGCGACCGCAGGGAGCAATCTAGGCGAAGAGGATGCGACCGCAGGGAGCAATCTAGGCGAAGAGGATGCGACCGCAGGGAGCAATCTAGGCGAAGAGGATGCGACCGCAGGGAGCAATCTAGGCGAAGAGGATG
>CANGFA010000017.1 GCA_947453145.1 Bacteroidota bacterium | reverse complement strand
GCAAAGTGCGCATGCTCTAATGCATGAATTTTATTTGCAAGCATCTCTGGCGTGTCGCCAATATTAACCGAACAGGTTGCTTGAAAAATAATTGCGCCTTCATCATAATGTTCATTCACCCAATGTATGGTGATGCCCGATTCTTTTTCTCCGGCAGCAATTACTGCCTCATGCACATTTGCACCGTACATGCCCTTGCCACCATATTTTGGTAATAGTGCTGGATGAATATTTATAATTCCTTGTGCAATATTTCCTTGCCCATCTATTTTAGTCCCCGGTTTAAACGCATGCACTAAAACTGCAGGCACTTTCCATAAAAATCCTGCGAGCACTATAAAATGAATATCGGCATTGCGTAAACTTTCAACATATCCTGTGCGCGCAAATTCTTCCTTATTAATAAGTAAAGTGGGGATGCCTTTTTCTTTTGCAATATCCAACACGCCTGCACCTGGAACATTGCATACAATTAAGGAAACTTTAATGGGCGCGTTAAACCCAGCGCGCGCGCCCTGCGCGTTGTTTTGCCCGCCCCCCTCAAAATATTCGATTATTTTCCTTGCATTACTCCCTGCGCCCGAAGCAAAAATGGCCACATGAATTGGAGCCGCATCTACAGCCGCAGCATCTGCAGCCGCCTTAGCCGTACTTAATCCAAACAATTTGGAACCCACCCTGCTTAAATACCCCTTAAAAAATGAAAACTGTCCTGTGAAAAAACTGGCAAAAAGTACCGAAAATGGCCATAAAATGGTCAAAAATAGGGGATAAATGAGCCAAAATGCCCAATTTCTCTCCAAAATCACCAAATCCAGAACTTTGGTACAAACCCTTCCGCTTAAACTTCCACCCAGGGCAAATGTGAGTATCACCAACCAAAATTGGACTGGTCCCAACCCCCATTTAGCGCGTAATTTGTTTATTCCCTTCATTTTACCCTGTTTTTATCTAAAGTTTTCGCTCTTAGTTCAAAATTAAGTGCCTCAAAGGTGGCCCTTTTTTTCAAAACTAAAGCTTCGAAATTCAACATTTTTCCTTCTGTTTAACCAAACCTTACATTTTTATGACATTCGTCAACTTTTTAGACGGAGTTGCTTGAATCTCAATATTTCACGCAGAAAAAATTGAGAAAAAAAACACAACATTAAGCGTTTCGAAAGCGTTTCTATGCTAAATTTGCACCCGTTCAAGGATATTTTTCCACACTAGACACTGTTTGTGTATATGACAATTTTAAGAAGCCTAGCTAAGATCGTTTCGATCTTCCTATTTATCACCCTTAGTTCATCTATCGGTAATCAGTTAAATGCGCAAGATGGGAAAGCACTTTTCTCGCAAAACTGTGCGTCTTGTCACGCCGTTAACAAGAAATTAACGGGTCCTGCATTAGCGGGCGTTGAAGACCGTTGGTCGGACAAGAAAAACTTATATGCTTGGATTAAAAACAACCAAGCATTTTTGAAAACAGGGGATGCCTATGCAAACAAATTGTACAACGAGTACAATAAGACTGCAATGAACTTGTTTCCAAATTTATCCGATAAAGATATTGATGCAATTTTAGCATACATCAAGTCCGTACCTGCCGCAGGCGCAGCGCCAGCAGGCGGTGCAGCTGCTACCGCAACAGCTCCAGCAGAAGATAGTGATAGTAGTTTAGTGTATGGCTTATTAACTTTAATCTTAGCAGTTGTTGCTTTAATTTTATTACAAGTTAATAGCAACTTGAAAAAATTATCTGATGACAAATCAGGTATCCCTGCAACTGAGCCGGTTCCTTTTTATAGAAACAAAGCATACATCGCATTTGTTGCTATTATCTTATTTATTGCAGGAGGTTACATGACCACTGTTGGTGCTATGGGACTTGGACGCTCTAAAGACTATCAACCAGAACAACCTATTTATTATTCTCATAAAGTGCACGCTGGTGTGAATCAAATTAACTGTCAATACTGTCACACAGGTACTTACCAAGGTAAGCAAGCTACTTTACCAAGTGTGAATGTGTGTATGAACTGTCACGCTGCTATTAATGAATATAAAGGAGAGCCATTAGTAAGAGAAAATGGAGATGTGGTAGATGGTACTAATGAAATTAAAAAATTATACAAATACGCAGGATTTACGGAAGGTCAACCTTGGGATGCTTCTAAAGCAAAACCAATTGAGTGGGTGCGTATCCACAACTTACCAGATCATGTTTACTTTAACCACGCACAACACGTAAACGCAGGACAGGTTGCTTGTCAACAATGTCATGGTGAAATTCAAAAGATGGGTGAAGTAAAACAATTTGCTGACTTAAGCATGGGATGGTGTGTAAACTGTCACAGAGCAACACAAGTTCAATTTAAAGACAATGGTTTCTATAGTATCTATGAAAAATTCCATGCGGATTTAAAGTCTGGAAAAATGGATAGTACTAAAGGAGTAACTGTTGAAAAAATTGGTGGTACGGAGTGTCAAAAATGTCACTACTAAATAGTTGAATAACAAATCGAATTAATAAGACGCGTAATATTTTATATACATTATTATGGAGCAAAATAAGAACTGGCAAAGTTTTGGAGAATTAAACAAATCTGCTGCCTATAACCAAGAGGTGAACAACGAGTTCAAAGAAGAACTTCCTTTTGTCGAAGACCATAGTGGTTTTTTACAAGCAAAAGCACCTCGTCGTGATTTCTTAAAATATTTAGGTTTTAGTACCGCTGCTGCTGCAGTGGCTGCGAGTTGTGAAATGCCAATTAAAAAAGCAATTCCTTTCGCAAATAAACCAGAAGATATCGTTCCAGGTATCGCTGATTATTATGCAACAACCTATGTGCAAGATGGTGATGTGGTAAGTGTGGTTGCAAAAGTGCGTGATGGTCGTCCTATTAAATTAGAAGGAAATACATTAAGTCCAATTACAGGTGGTGGTACCTCGGCAAGAGTGCAAGCTGCGGTGTTAGACTTATATGATACTGCACGTTTACGTTTCCCAACCATTGCTGGTAAGGAAGCAACATTTGAAGCGGTGGATAAAGCGGTTGCTGCTGAACTTGCTGGTAATGTTGTTTTAGTAACCAGCTCCATTACTTCTCCAACAACTAAAGAAGTAATTGCAAAATTCTTAGCAAAATATCCAGGTAGCAAACACGTTACCTATGATGCTGTTTCTTTCACAGGCATGTTATTAGCCAACGAAGCAAGCTATGGTAAAAGAGTAATACCTTCTTATCATTTTGAAAAAGCAAAAGCAATTGTATCTTTAAGCGCGGACTTCTTAGGTACTTGGTTAAGTCCAGTTGAATTTGCAAGACAATATGCAATAGGTAAAAAAATAGATGAAAAGAACCCTGCTATGAGCAAGCATATCCACTTTGAAACAGTGGCTAGTTTAACAGGCTCGAATGCAGATGAAAAATATTTATGTCGTCCTTCTGAATTAGGTGCAATTGCAGTTGCTTTATTAGCTGCGGTTAAAGGTGGTGAAATAAGTGGCATTGCAGATGCAAAATTAAAAGCAGGTATTGAAGCGGCTGCAAAAGCATTGCTTACTAACAAAGGCGCTGCATTAGTGGTTGCCGGTAGCAATAACAAAGACATTCAAACAGTCGTAAACGCAATTAACGATGCGATTGGCGCAAACGGAACAACAATTGATTTTGCTGCTACTGTAAATTACCGTCAAGGTATTGATAGTGACTTTGCAAGTTTAGTAGATGATATGAATGCAGGCAAAGTAAACGCGGTATTATTCCACGGAGCAAACCCAGTGTATTCATGGCCTGCTGCAGATAAATTAAAGGCGGCTTTAGCGAAAGTGAAAACAAAAATTTCATTTAGCAGTAAAGTAGACGAAACCGCTGCAGTTTGTAATTATGTAATTCCCGAACATCATTTCTTAGAAAGTTGGGGTGACGCTGAACCAGTATCGGGTCACATTTCTTTCATACAACCTACTATCGCTCCATTATTTAAAACACGTGCATTTCAAGACTCCTTATTATTATGGTCTGGTGATGCAACCGTGTATACCAATTATGTAAAAAATTATTGGTCTTCTAAATTAGGTGGAGAAGCTGCTTGGAATAAAACTTTACAAGACGGTGTGATGAATCCTGCTACACCTGCTACTACTGCTACACCTGCATTAAATGCAAGTGCGGTTGCTACTTCGGTTGCTGCTGTAAGTGCAATGAAGGCTTCTACAAAAATTGAATTGGCTTTATACGAAAAAGTAGCAATTGGTGCGGGTCAAGGAGCTAGTAACCCTTGGTTACAAGAGTTGCCGGATCCGGTTACACGTGCTACTTGGGATAACTATATTATTGTTTCTCCAGCAATGGCGAAGACTTTATTAAATATTGATTTAAACAATGCTGGACAAGCCGATGCTTATGAGGTTCAACCTCCTAAGAAAGTGGTGAAGTTAACAGTAGAAGGTAAAACAATTGAACTTCCTGTATTAATTATTCCTGGTACACATCCACAAACAGTGGGTATTGCATTGGGTTATGGTCGTGCCGAGTCGGTGGGTAAAGCAGTAATTGGTACGGGTAAAAATGCATTCCCTTTAGCTTGCATTAATAATGGTACCGTTAACTTTAGTTGCTCCGATGTTACTTTAATAGCAACAGGTGCAACGTATCCTGTGGCTTTAACACAAACGCATTTCCGTTACGACACTACACAAGGTAATCGTACCGAGGTTATGAAGGAATTAACTTTAGAAGAATACAAAAAGAATCCTAAAGAAATTATCGAAGAGCGTGCTGGTGAATATCGTGGTCAAATGGTAGGTGGTGATAAAATGAGCGACGAGCAAGTTTTAGAAAACTTTGCAAAAGACGCTACTATCTATCCTGTTTATGACAGACCAGGTATTAAGTGGGGGATGAGTGTGGACTTAAACGCTTGTAACGGTTGTGGCGCTTGTGTAGTTGCATGTAATGCAGAAAACAACGTTGCTATTGTTGGTAAGCCGGAAGTTTTACGTGGTCATGAAATGCATTGGTTACGTATTGACAAATATTTTAGTGGTGATATGGAAAATCCAAAAGTGGTATTCCAACCATTAATGTGTCAACATTGCGACAACGCTCCTTGTGAAAACGTTTGTCCTGTTGCTGCAACAAACCACTCTTCGGAAGGTTTAAATCAAATGACTTATAACAGATGTATTGGTACGCGTTATTGCGCGAACAACTGTCCTTTCAAAGTGCGTCGTTTTAACTGGGCTGATTACACTGGTGCAGATAGCTTCCCAGATAACCAAGTAGGTGAAGTAAACGATGTGGTATTGAACATGAACGATGACTTAACAAGAATGGTATTGAACCCAGATGTTACAGTACGTTCTCGTGGTGTAATTGAAAAATGTTCTTTCTGCGTTCAACGTTTACAAGCTGCTAAATTAGATGCGAAGAAAGATTCACGTCCAATGGTGGATAGCGATATTAAAGTGGCTTGTCAACAATCTTGTCCTACCAACGCTATCAGCTTTGGTAATGCAAATGACAAACACAGTGCTATTACTAAAGTACGTGTAGAGAATCCAAATCGTTCTTTCTATGTGTTAGAGCAATTGCACGTTTTACCAAACGTAACTTACTTAGCAAAAGTGAGAAACACAGAAGCGTCTGAGCACGCTGAAAAAACAGAAGCTAAAAAAGCATAATTTAAAATTTTAGAAAAAGTATAAGATGCATTTAAAGTACGAATCACAACTGCGCGAACCCTTAGTATACGGTAACAAAACCTATGCTCAAGTAACTGAAGACATCGTGCGACCTATCGAAGCCAAGCCATCTCGTTTATGGTATATTGGTTTTTTCATTGCTGTTACCTTACTTATGTTTGGTGCATACAGTGTGTATCGTGAGGTTACTTACGGTATTGGTCAGTGGAACTTGAACAAAACCATTGGATGGGGTTGGGACATCACCAACTTCGTATGGTGGGTTGGTATCGGTCACGCGGGTACCTTAATTTCTGCAGTATTATTATTGTTCCGTCAAGGATGGAGAACAGGTGTAAACCGTGCCGCTGAGGCTATGACCATTTTCGCCGTTATGTGTGCGGGTCAGTTCCCTATCTTCCACATGGGTCGTGTTTGGATGGCTTTCTTTGTAATGCCTTATCCTAACTCTCGTGGTCCATTATGGGTGAACTTTAACTCTCCATTATTATGGGACGTATTTGCGATCTCTACTTATTTTACCGTTTCCTTATTATTCTGGTATTCTGGTTTATTACCGGATTTTGCAACCGTTCGTGACAGAGCATTTACAAAATTGCGTAAAAAATTATACGGTATCGCTTCTTTCGGATGGACAGGTTCTACAAAACATTGGCAAAGACATGAAAGTTTATCTTTAGTATTAGCGGGTTTATCTACACCACTTGTATTATCGGTTCACACGATTGTATCTTTTGACTTTGCTACTTCCGTAATTCCTGGATGGCATACGACCATCTTCCCTCCTTACTTCGTTGCCGGTGCCATTTTCTCTGGTTTTGCAATGGTGCAAACCTTATTATTAATCGTAAGAAAAGTATTTGGTTTAACTGACTATATCACTATTGGTCACATCGATTTAATGAATAAAGTAATTGTACTTACAGGTAGTATTGTAGGTATCGCTTATTTAACTGAATTGTTCATGGGTTGGTACTCTCAAAATAAATATGAAGGATACACTTTCTGGTATAGCCGTGCTTATTTATTTAGCCCTTATGGTTGGAGCTATTGGGGTATGATGGCTTGTAACGTAATTTCTCCGCAAATTTTCTGGTCTAAGAAAATGAGAAGAAATGTTTTCGTTACTTTCTTCATGAGTATCATCGTTAATATTGGTATGTGGTTTGAGCGTTTCGTAATTATTGTTACGTCTTTATATCGTGATTACTTACCTTCTAGCTGGTCTGTTTACTACAGCCCTAGTATTTGGGAGATTGGTTTTTACGCCGGAACCTTTGGTTTGTTTTTCACTTGCTTCTTCCTATTTGCTAAATACTTCCCAGTAATTGCGGTAGCAGAAATTAAATATGTATTAAAAAGAAGTGGTGAAAGTTATAAACCAGAATTTGACGCAATTGAAGCGCAACC
Organism: Bacteroidota bacterium; assembly: GCA_947453145.1. Classification (GTDB taxonomy): domain Bacteria; phylum Bacteroidota; class Bacteroidia; order Chitinophagales; family Chitinophagaceae; genus Sediminibacterium. The sequence goes on along the minus strand of CANGFA010000017.1, from coordinate 46,247 downwards.
GCTTGACTCATTTGTTCACGATCATGCGCACGCACATTAATTATTAGTTTAAGAAATATACTATGGCACAAAAGAAATTTGTAGTTGGTTGTTTTGATGATGAAAAAGTATTGTTCCCTGCAGTTAAGCAAGTGCGTACTGCTGGTTACAAAATACAAGACGTGTATACACCCTTCCCGGTGCATGGTTTAGACCACGCGTTGGGTATGCGTGAAACAAGTTTGCATACAGCCGGCTTTATTTATGGTATCACAGGTACGACTACTGCAATTAGTGCAATTAGCTGGATATTCACAAAGGACTGGCCTTTGAATATTGGTGGTAAGCCACACTTTGCTTTACCAGCATGGATACCAATTATATTTGAGTTAACGGTATTATTTGCTGCCGTAGGTATGGTGATGACTTTTATGTGGTTATGTCAAATGGCACCTGGTGTTAAAAAACATCATTTCCACAAAAGAGCTACCGACGATTTATTTGTAATGGTCATTGAGTGCAACGAAAAAACAAACGCCGAAGATTTAAAAGCTTTATTGGCTAGCAATGGTGCAGTTGAAACAGATATTCAAGTTGCCGAAGACGGTTGGTGGTTTGGTACCTATGATACAGAAAATGATAATTTGTATAAACAAGTAGCGCACTAATAAACGAATAAAAAGGGAACGAAAAACTTAAATGAATTAAGATTAATAAGATGAATAAATTTTTAGCAATAACATTTTTAGCAGCAGTAGTTATATTAACTAGTTGTAGCGATGTGAAGCGTAAGCCAGGTTCTATTTATATGCCAGACATGGCCTATAGCCGTGCATATGAAACTTATGCCGATCATAGTAACCTTGCAGCAAAAGGAATTAACTACAACAATATGCCTGTTGCAGGTACGATTGCACGTGGTCATGATATGCCTTTTGCCATAGAGAAAGATAAAGCTGGAGATACGGTGAACTACTTTGCTTCAAGAGCAGTGCCTAACCCAATTGATTCTTTGAGCAAAAAAGATTATGCCGAAGCAGAGCGTTTATATTTAATTAACTGTGGTATTTGTCATGGTGCTAAATTAAATGGTAACGGTCCATTGTATAAAGACGGTAATGGTCCTTATCCTGCAAAGCCTGCAACTTTAGTTGGAGATGCAAAATATGAAAGCATGCCTGCAGGACAAATGTTTTATTCAGTGCAATATGGTAAAAACTTAATGGGATCTTATGCTTCTCAATTAAGCAGACACCAACGCTGGATGATTATTAAATACGTTAAAGACAAACAAGCAGCTGCAACAGCTTCTAAATAAAAATTTTTAAAAGAGAAAAGATGGCATCTATTAAAGAGCAATTTGAAATTCCTGGTAAATTAAAAACATGGGCTTATGCTTTAATTGGCATTGGCGGTGTTGCCTTATTAGTTGGTATGTTTACCAAAGGATTTAGCAATGACGAACACGAACAAGTGCACTTTTGGGGTACTTTAATGTACAACACAATTTTTTGGACTTTAGTGACCAACGCAGCTATGTTCTTTTTGTGTTTTAGCACCATGGCACAAGCTGCATGGATGCAATCTTTCCGTCGTATTGCCGAAGCAATTTCTACATTAGTACCTGTATTTGGTGCAATTACTTTTGCTGTATTAATGTATGTAGTATTAGGTAATAAGCATCATATTTACCATTGGTTAGATGCGGCAGCGGTTGCAAAGGATCCGGTGTTAAAAGGTAAAGCGGGTTTCTTGAATCCTACTTTCTTTATTATCTGGACAACATTAGCTATTGGCTTATGGTCTTATTTTGGATATAGAATGCGTCAAATTTCTCGTGAAGCAGACGAAAACCCAATGGACTTAGCAACTGCTACTAAATTTAATATTCGTAGCATGACTCGCTCTGGATTTTTCTTAGTGTGGTTTGGTTTAACAGTAGCTTCTACTATTCCTTGGTTATGGTTAATGAGCATTGACGCACATTGGTATTCTACTATGTATAGCTGGTATACTTTTGCAAGTTCATTTGTTGCAGGTATGGCCTTAATTGCACTTTGGGTTATTTATGTAAAAAACAAAGGGTATTTAGAATTAACGAACCAAGAGCATATTCATGACATTGCAAAATTCATGTTTGCATTTTCTATCTTCTGGACTTATTTATGGTTCTCTCAATACATGTTAATATGGTATGCAAATATTCCTGAGGAAACAGTTTACTTTAAACACCGTGTTCAGGGTGCATACAAGCCTATTTTCTTTTTGAATTTAGTGATTAACTTTTTAGCCCCCTTAATTATATTAATGAAGCGTTCTGCAAAAAGAAACTTTACATTAGTTGCTTTCATGGCGGTATTAATATTATTTGGTCACTGGATAGATTTTTACCAAATGGTAATGGGTAGCTTAATGAAAGAACATGTTACTTTAGGTTGGTTGGACTTTGGTATTTTAGGATTCTTTGTGGGTGTATTGATTTTAATGGTTGCACGTTCTTTAGCGAGCAAACCATTGATTGTAAAAAATCACCCGTTCTTAAAAGAAAGTATTATTCACCAAGTTTAATCATAAGAACCAGAACAATTATTGATTTAGTAATAACGAATTAACGAATTATGAGTTTATATTTATCTATTGCAATCATCGCGCTAATTTTTGTGGTAATTTTCCAAATTGCCAAAGCGAGTGAGTATGTATCTGTCCTTAAAGGAGAGGAAAACAGCCGTAAACAAAACAACAAGATAAACGGTTTTTTAATGATCGTGTTTTTGGTGTTGGGTTTTGTAGGTGTTTATGTTTGTAACGAATTGTATTTTGGTAAAACTTTACTAGCACATGAAGCAGCGAGTGTACAAGGAGAAAAGTTGGACCAAATGCTTTGGATTACTTTAGCCATTACAGGCATTGTATTTATAGTTACTCAATTTCTATTATTTTGGTTTGCTTACAAATACCAAGAAAATGAAAACAGAAAAGTTTTCTTCTTCGCACACAGCACCAAGTTGGAATTAATTTGGACTGCGATCCCCGCAATCACTTTAACCGTGTTGGTTATTTTTGGTTTACGTAACTGGTTCTTTTTCACAGGAGACGCACCTAAAAATGCAATGGTAGTAGAAGTAACAGGAAAGCAATTTGGATGGATCTTCCGTTACCCAGGAAAGGATGCCGTATTTGGAAAAAAATATTACAAGAACATTGACCCAGCTACCAACTCTGTTGGTATTATTTGGGATGACAAATATGCACAGGATGATATCTTAACAGAACAAACCATGTATGTGGTAAAAGGTCAGCCTGTTAAATTAATTATTGGTTCAAGAGACGTTATTCATGACGTAGGTTTAACTGCTTTCCGTTTAAAGATGGACGCTGTACCTGGTATCCCAACCACCATGTGGTTTACGCCTAAGTTCACCACCAAAGAAATGCGTGAGAAAACAGGTAATCCTAATTTTGCTTATGAAATTTCTTGTGATCAAATGTGTGGTAACGGTCACTACTCTATGAAAGGTATTGTGGAAGTGGTGGAACAAGACGAGTATGATTTATGGATGGCAAAGCAAAAAGCACAATACTTAGTTGCGAATCCGGATAAGGATCCGGAAGCCGCGAAAGCGGCTGATGCAGGCGGAAAATTAAATCCTGATGCAAAAAAAGATAGCACTGCTAAAAAAGCAACTGCTAAAATGTAATTGATAGAAAACAAAAGAATTAAAAAGAAAAACTTTTAAATAAAAGGTATGAGTCACGAAGCAGTATTACACGCACACGAATCTCATGGACATGATGATCACGGTCATCACGAACATCATGACACCTTCTTAACTAAATATGTATTTAGTCAGGACCACAAAATGATCGCTAAGCAGTTCTTGATCACGGGTATGGTTTGGGCAGTACTAGGTGGTTTAATGAGCGTGCTTTTCCGTTTACAATTAGGTTATCCTGACGCTAGTTTTCCTTGGTTAGAATCTATCTTAGGTAAATGGGCTAAAGGTGGTCAAATTACACCCGAAGCGTATTATGCTTTGGTAACTACGCACGGTACGGTATTGGTATTTTTTGTATTAACAGCAGGTTTGTCTGGTACCTTTGCGAACTTTTTAATTCCATTACAAATTGGTGCACGTGATATGGCGTCTCCATTTATGAATATGCTTTCTTACTGGTTCTTTTTTGCAGCAAGTATTGTAATGTTGTCTAGCATGTTTGTTGAAACAGGACCATTCAGTGGTGGTTGGACTGCATATCCTCCATTGTCTGCATTAGGTGATGCGTCACCAGGTTCTAAGTCCGGTATGGACTTATGGATTATTGCCATGGCATTATTCGTAGTATCTTCTTTATTAGGAGGTCTTAATTATATCGCTACTATTTTAAACATGCGTACCAAGGGTATGAGCATGACGCGTTTACCTTTAACCATTTGGGCATTGTTCTTTACAGCCGTATTGGGTGTATTGTCTTTCCCTGTTTTGTTATCAGGTATGATTTTATTAATCTTTGATAGAAACTTTGGTACCTCTTTTTATCTTTCTGATATTTATGTGAACGGAGTAGGTGCTTTATCTAACGAAGGTGGTAGTGCTATTTTATTCCAGCACTTATTCTGGTTCTTAGGTCACCCCGAGGTTTACATTATCTTATTACCTGCCATGGGTATGGTATCGGAGATCATGTCAGTGAATTCTCGCAAGCCTATCTTTGGTTATATGGCCATGTTGGGTTCTTTATTTGCAATTGCGATATTGGCCTTTTTAGTATGGGCGCACCACATGTTTGTTACGGGATTAAATCCTTTCCTAGGATCGGTGTTTGTATTATTAACTTTATTAATTGCGGTTCCGTCTGCTATTAAAGTATTTAACTGGTTAACTACTTTATGGAGAGGTAATATCCGTTTCACACCAGGTATGTTATTTGCTATCGGTTTTGTAAGCTTATTTATCTCTGGAGGTTTAACAGGTATTTGGTTAGGGAACGCTGCTTTGGATATTCACTTACACGATAGTTATTTTGTAATTGCGCATTTTCATATTGTAATGGGTGTAGCAAGTATGTTTGGGATGTTCGCAGGTGTTTACCACTGGTTCCCTAAAATGTACGGTCGTTATTTAAATAACTCATTAGGCTATATCCATTTTTGGGTAACTATTGCAGGGGCTTATTTAATTTTCTGGCCAATGCACTATGAAGGTTTAGCGGGTATGCCGCGTCGTTATTATGATTTTAGCATTTGGGAAAGCTTTAAACAATTTGCTGAATTAAACCGTTTCATTAGTACGGTAGCAATGATTGTTTTTGCCGTTCAAATTTTATTCTTAATTAATTTCTTCTATTCCATATTCAAAGGTCGTAAAGTAACTACGCAAAATCCTTGGCAAGCAAACACTTTAGAGTGGACTACGCCAATTAATCCTGGTCATGGTAACTGGCCTGGTGAAATTCCGGAAGTGCATCGTTGGCCTTATGATTACGGTAAGGATGGAATTGACTTTATCCCGCAAACAACTCCAGTGGGCGAGAACGAGTCAAGTCACTAATTATTTGATTATGCCCTGATTGATCAGGGCATAATTATTTTGACGCAGGTATCATTCATTTTTCGATTCAGTATTTGATCTTATCTAAGTGAAAGCAACTATTAAAGATTACGGACAACTCATGAAGTTTACACTCAGTTTTACTGTTGTGTTTACTTGTGTGATTTGTTTTCAGTTAGCTCCCAAAATGGGATTTGACTGGTTTAATATTTTGCTGTTGACTTTTGCAGGTTTATGTATTACGGGCAGTGCCAATGCCATTAATCAAGCTGTTGAAAAAGATACGGATGCGCAAATGAAGCGCACCAGTAATAGGCCGGTTGCAGCAGGAAGACTAACACAAAAACAAGCCTATACTTTTGCGATCATCACCGGTATTTTAGGTGTGGGATTAATGCTGTATTTTAATATGGCTTCGGCATTGCTTTCGGCCTTTAGTTTATTTTTATATGCTTTTATATATACGCCACTTAAAAAAGTAAATTCCATTGCAGTATTAGTAGGTGCTTTTCCAGGTGCGATCCCTTGTTTAATAGGATGGGTGGCCGCCACCAATGAATTTAGTGCCGGTGGTTGGGTGTTGTTATTAATTCAATTCCTTTGGCAGTTTCCACATTTTTGGGCCATTGCTTGGGTTTCACATACCGATTATTCAAGAGTAGGTTTTAAATTATTACCTGCTAAAGAAGGACCTACTCGCTTTACCGCATTACAATCTATTATGTATGCAGTGCTTATGATACCTATTGGATTTTTGCCACATTATATAGGTATCACTGGCACATGGAGTATGTGGATGGTGTTAATTGCCAACATTTTTATGGTGGTGCAATGCGTAAGGCTCTATCAAAACATGGGTGTCCCTGCAGCAAGGCGTGTTATGTTTAGCAGTTATATTTATTTACCGGTGGTGTACTTATCCTTATTAGCGGACAAATTAGTATAAACGAATTATTAAATACATTTTATGTCAACAGATATTTTAACAGAAAAGAAAAAAATTCATCCCTATCAGTTTTACTTATGGGGTGGACTTGGAAGTATTGTGATGATGTTTGCTGGTTTAACAAGTGCCTATATTGTTAAAAAAAGCCAGGCCAACTGGTTGGATTTTGACTTGCCTAATATTTTTTTGGTTTCTACGGTGGTTATTTTAGTAAGTAGTTTTACCATTCAAATGGCTGTTAAAAAGTTTAAAGAACAAAATGAAAATCAATACCGTGGCTTTTTATCCGTAACGGCCATTTTAGGCGTCCTTTTTATTATTTTACAAATACAAGGATTTCAGCATTTACAAGCCAATAATATTGCTTTGACCGGGGCAAGAAGTAATTCTGCAGGATCCTTTTTGTTTGTAATTACCTTATTACACCTTTTGCACGTTTTAGGGGGTGTAATTGCCCTAATTTGGGTGAGTTTAAAGGCTTTTTCGGCTAAAAACAACATGAACAACGACCTGCCAGTTAAATTAATATCCAATTACTGGCATTTTGTAGACATACTGTGGGTGTACCTTTTTGTATTCCTGCATTGGGTGGGCTAAACCCAAAAAAAGTAGGGTATTTTTATGCAAATATCCTTGATAGCCAATATTTTTGCACTGAAATAGAAACAGCACATGTCAAATGTAACAGCGGCTTCCACAAAGGAAGCAAAATGGTGGAACGGAGGGAAAAGTCCCTTTGATGTTGAATACGGAAAAGTAATGATGTGGTACTTTTTAATGAGTGACGCATTTACTTTTGGGGCCTTCTTAATTTCGTATGGTACCGTTCGTTTTTCTACGAATGGATGGCCTGACCCTAACAAAGTGTTTAAGAGTTTTCCTTTTGCACCAGAAGGGGTGAATGCACCTTTGGTGTTTGTATCTATTATGACTTTCATTTTGATTGTAAGTTCGGTTACCATGGTACTCGCTGTGCATGCGGGTAAGATGATGGATAAAAAAGGGGTGGTTAGAAATATGATTTGGACCATCATTGGTGGTATCGCTTTTTTAAGCTGTCAAGCTTGGGAGTGGAATCACTTACACCACGAAGGTGCATGGTGGGGTATGAATCCATTTATTAATGCAGACGGAACTGCTTCTACTACCAACTTTACCAACTTCTTTTTTACCATTACGGGCTTCCACGGCTTTCACGTTTTTAGTGGAGTGGTGATTAATATTATTATGTTAATAATGACTTTAATGGATAAGTTTGAACAAAGAGGTCATTATTTAATGATTGAAAAAGCAGGATTGTACTGGCACTTTGTAGACTTAGTTTGGGTATTTGTATTTACTTGTTTTTATTTATTATAAAAAAATTTATAACTCTTAATTGAGTTTAAAATATTGAAAAAAGATATTCTTATGTCAGAGAACACACATGAACACCACGACGTTATTGCAGAAATTAAAAAAGTAACTATTATTCTTTCTGTACTAACGATTATAGAATTGATTTTGGGCTTTTGGATGATTGGTATCACGGCTCCAGGTTTCCGCTTAGGTATTAAGGGGGTGATTATAATTTTAATGATGGCCAAAGCATTTTATATTGTTGCTTACTTTATGCACTTAAAGCATGAATTAAAAAACTTAATCATGACCATTGTAGTGCCTTTGGCATTATTTATATGGTTTATCGCGGCCTTCTTATCCGATGGCAACTCTTTTAGAAATTTACGTAACAATTATAATCCTTATTTTAAAGCACAGTCTACTATTAAAGTAGAAGCAAAGGAAGAAGGCGCGCATGCGACTCAGGAAAAGGGAGGAGCGAAAGCTGAATCTAAAGAAGAGAAAAAAGAAGCAGAGCACAAGTAGTCAACAATAAAATAATTCAAAATGAGTCTCTACTAGGGACTCATTTTTGTTTCTTAACTTTGGTCCATAAATAGTTACCATGTCAAAAAAATCGGCTTACGGTTTAATCATCGCACTTTTAATTCCGGTACTTTGTTACCTATGGTTAAAATCGGCTAGTGATAAAGCGGTGGCTATGCCGGGCCATCCTTTTGAACCAGATACCGTACTGCAGACAGTGGAAAAAGGCAAGTTGCAATCTGATACAGTGTGGCATACTACAAAAGATATTCGTTTGGTGAATCAAATGGGGGATTCGGTAAACTTATATGATCAAAGAGGCAAAATTATTATTCTTGATTTATTTTTTACCAGCTGTGGTAGCATTTGTCCAAAGCTTACGCATAATATGGTCAAATTGCAACAAGGTTTTATTAAAGGCGGCGATACCAGAAAAAAACAAGTAGACACTTCCATTGTTCAGTTTATGTCAATGTCCGTGGACCCTGTTAGAGACAGTGTTCCAGTGATTAGAGAATACGCCAATAAAATGGGCGTTAATTCCGATAACTGGTGGTTGTTAACTGGCAACAGAGACTCTATTTACAATTTTATTTTTCAAGAGTTAAGATTAGATAAATTTAGTGACGAACCCGTAAGTCCGGATTTTGTGCATACCAGCCGTTTTGTATTGATAGATAAAAACATGCAAGTACGTGGTTATTATAATGGATTGGATTCAACCTCCTTGTCAAAATTGGCAAAAGATGTAGGTTATATTATGCTAGAGAAAGACAAGAAAAAGAAGAGCGAAGTTTTTCAACAAATAATTGAACTAAGCTGGTTGTGGCTTGTTATAGCTGTGTTGGTTGGGGGCTTTGTTTATTATTTTAATAGCACAAGACAAAAGAACTAAACTATAAAAATATTTTTATGTTGACACCTACGATTCAAAAAAACGACAAACAAGCAAAATTATTAATTGGTATTTTCTCCGTTGTTGTATTTGTAGCCGTTACTTTTTTAAGCAAATTCACTTTAGAAGTGGAGTTGCCTTTTGACAAGCACATTTTCGCGTTAATCAATGCACTTTTAAATACGGGTGTTGCAATTTTATTGGTATTCGCAATTATTGCCATTAAGAATAAAAAATATCAGTTGCACAAAAACCTAATGTTAACCGCATTGACGTTTTCGGTTTTGTTTTTGGTGACTTATATTGCGCATCATTTATTTGCAGGGGAAGCTCGCTTTGGAGATACTAATTTTGATGGCCAAGTAGATGCTGCCGAAGCTGCTGCAGTTGGCAATTTTCGCGCTTTTTATTTAATTTTATTAACCACACATATTATTTTAGCTGCAACTAGTTTGCCATTTATTTTATTTACAGCCTACCGTGGATTAACTGGTGAATATGAGGACCATAAACGTAAAGGAAGAACCATGTGGAAAATATGGTTTTATGTAGCAGCAACTGGTCCTTTAGTGTATATGATGATTAAGCCCTATTATCACTAGTAATCTAACTCCACTGCTGGGTCCCAAAATATTTTGTCAAAGTCCACTACAGTTTCGTTTTGGACTTTTATTTTTTCCTTTGCTAATAGTTCTTGCATTTTTGTGGGCGTTTCAAAATGGGCTTTACCGGTGAGCATTCCATTTCGATTTACAACTCTATGCGCAGGCACTTTTGGTTTTACTCCATGTGAGGCATTCATCGCCCATCCCACCATGCGTGAACTCCCTCCTGTTCCAATGTATTTTGCAATGGCACCATAACTGGTTACCCGCCCCTTGGGTATTAAACGCACTATATCAAATACGTTTTGAAAAAAGTCCTTAGTCTTTGGGGTGTATTGCATCAGTCGAATTTTTTGAAAGCGTTGCTCTTATTAATTTTGCGCGTGTTTTAATAGGTTCCGGCACCGCTTCATAATCAAAGGGACAATGCTTACATGCCTGTCCACAACAATATCCTCTGCCCTCGTGATAGGCTGCAGTAAATACCCACATTCCCATTGGATCAATATAATAATCTACATCTTTAATCATGCTCGCTTTTTTAATATGCTCTTCTATAACAATTTATTCCATGGCTTGTTTACCATTTCGGGCTAAACTTTCATGCGTTTCAGTTACTTCAAATGCGGTGATGAGCTCTTTTAATTTTTCATCTAATTCAACTGGAAGCTCTTTGTCTAATTTAAATTGAATATAGTGAATGCGATTGCTGCTTGCAATATTAAGACCCTCATAATAAGTTTTAATTGCATATCGGTCATCCCATTTATCAGATTGCATAAATGCAGTACTATACAAATCATCGGTTGAGGTAATTAAAGTAAGTCCGAATAATTCAATCACTGTTTTGGTAAACAGGTATAAATTAGGGCTATCCGTTTTTAAATGTACAATACCACCAGGCTGTAAAAACTGTTGGTATAAGCGTAAAAACTTAGGATGCGTTAATCGTTTTTTTGCTTTAGATAATCTTAATTGTGGATCGGGGAAGGTGATCCATATTTCACTTACTTCGTCCTTGGAAAAGTATTGGGTTACTTGGTCAATTTGTGTTCTTACGAATGCTACATGTTTTAATCCATCTCTATTCGCAATACTTGCTCCTTTCCAAATTCTGTTTCCTTTCAAATCCAATCCTACAAAATTTTGATTGGCATACATGCGTGCTAAACCTACTGCGTATTCCCCACGGCCGCAAGCAAGTTCTAATACTAGGGGTTTTGTAATTTCTGCGGCTGAAGGGGTGGTGTTTATTGCCTTTTGCGAAATGGCTAAATCATCCAATGAAATATTATTGGTACCCTTTGCAAGTTCCTGAAAAAAGGCATTCCATTTACCAGGCATACCCTGCGGATATTCCAATACATTTTCATATTCTTTTATTGCTGCAAACTTGATTAATTTTTTCTGCCCCATGTTGTAAAGATACTAATTAGTTGAAGCGATTTAATGTTTCATTAATTCAACTGCCTTCTTTGCAACAATTGGCGCAATAGCTACACCCATTCCACTCATGCGTAAAGCGCAGTAAACATTGGGTTGTAATTCTTGGATAATTGGCTTTTTAATTTTTCCCATGCCCATAGTCCCGCTCCATCTTAATTCTATTTTAGGCTTCTTAGCTCCTTTGGGTAATATACGTTTCATCATAAACTCTTCTAATGTTTTTTGAATAACTTTAGATGTTTCTAGGGAAGTAGTTTTTTCGTTTTTGAAATCTTTGTTGCGCGCACCACCTAGTAACAATTTATTCCCTACATTTCTGAAATAATAAAAGCCTTCGTCAAAATGGAAAGTGCCTTTGAATTTAAGATTTGGAATGGGCTCGGTTACAAATACCTGTCCTCTTGCGGGTACTACATCTAATTTTGGTAATAACTGTTTTGCAAATCCATTGGTGCAAATCAATAATTGTTTGGTTTCTAAGCTCGCCTCTAAATTTGTTTTAATGGTTACTCCCTTTTTATGAGACTTAAATTTTTTAACCTCGGTATTAAATAAAATTTGTACACCCTTGGCTTGCACAACTTGTTGTAATGCCAATACTAATTTGGCAGAATTTAATTGCCCTTCTAAAGGACAATAAGCCAAAGCGTTTATTTGTTGAAATCCTAATTTTTTAATTTGCTTTGTTTCGTTGGAATAAATAGGAAGATACTTTCCATTTTTCTTGGGTGTTTTTAAAACAGGTGCCAATACTTTATTCAAGTAGGCGATATCGCTATCTAACTTACTTATATCATATTTGCCATCTTCTTCAAATAATTCATATCCACCAAATTGATCATAATCAATTTCAGTTTTCCCAAATACTTTTTGAATTCTTTGTAACCCTTCATAACGCATCTTAACGGTCTCCAACATATTGGCCTCGCCCATCAATTGCACATCGTACATAAGTTCCGAAACGCTTCCAAAACAGCTAAAACCAGCATTGCGAGTACTTGCTCCGGATGGAATAACCCCGCGTTCCAGTATAGTGATATTTAAGTTTGGATTTTTATGAATGAGTTCATAAGCCGTCCATAAACCCACAAATCCACAGCCAATAATTATTACATCCTTTGGGGCATAATAGGTGGACTGTTCCCATAATGATATTGCCATAACCGTAAATTTATATCACAAATATCCTCATTCCCTTCCATTACGCCCAAAATGTTCCACTTTGGCATTCAATTTTAATTATATGGAACAAATTTCAAATGGTTCGTATCCTATTTTGATGAAAATTTAGGTAAATTGAATCAAATTTAAACCACATGAAAAAAATTATTTACGTAGGACTTGCCCTAGCTACCATTGCCATTGGTTGTAAGCAAGAAACAAAAACAACCTCTTTAGTAGGGGCGCACAAATTAGATAAGCAAGTGATTACAGACGGTAAAACGGAAACCGTAAAAACGGCAGCAAATGGAGATATTCAATATAAAATATACACTCCCGAAGGATATTTTTACATTGCTTTAAGTAAAGATTCCTCTGGCGGATTTGGAATAGGTTCTTACACTCAAACTGGTAATGTTGTTACGGAATCAAATATTTACAATAGTATTTCTTTGGATACTGCTTCTAGCGTTAAATTAGATATTACGGCTGCTGAAAAAGGATATACTCAAGTAATACCTGAAATTACAGTAAGCGGTACAAAATATAAATTTACAGAAGACTACACTACCGTTTCTACTACAGGTACCTCTGCATTAGATGGTATTTGGCATCAAACTAAAAGTATAGATGTAAAAAATGGTAAGGACACCGTAGTGGGAACTTACAATGAATACAAAGTGTATAATGCAGGCCATTTTATGTGGGCTACAAAGTTCACAGACACTGCAACCAAAAAGGTTTCTAATTTTGCAGGACACGGAACTTTCACATTAAACAATGATGCATTAACAGAGCAATTAGATATCTCCAACGTTAAAGGAGCTATGGGGAAATATAATATTAAATTGAAATTTAATGGAGCTGATGAGTATACGCAAGAAACTGCTGATACCACTGCTAAAACTGTTAATTTCAAGACTTACAAACGCATTAAAAAGTAAGTTTTCATTTACTTTGATTAAGTTTGAAAAGGTCACTCAATTGGGTGACCTTTTTTTTGCTCCTTTCTTAAAAATTGAGGAAATTGCGCTCACTCATGCGCTACCTCTTTTTTTTGTGCTTATTTATTTTTAGTTTTTCACTTAAGATTAGTGCGCAAACCTCGCATGCACAAGAGTCTTGGTGGGATTATTTAAATCAAAACAGGTATTCTGAAAAATGGGGAAGTTGGTTGGACGTACAATTAAAATTAATTGATGGATACACACATGATAAAAATGCAGGGGAATATACAGCAGGAGGTTCTTATTTTGCCAACGATCATTTTAAATATACGGCTGCCTTTACTTATGTAGACGCTTATCCCAATGCATCACACTTAAATCACACTGCAGAGCTTCGCCCTTGGGCCATGATACAATTAAATACGAGTAATCATTATTCAAAATGGATTCAATGGTTAAGGGTGGAAGATCGTTTTAAAGAAAACGTTCAAAATAAATTAGCTACAGGAAGCTATGACCAAAGTACAAGGGTTAGGTATTATTTATTAGCGCAGTTTCCTTTTAATATGAAACATAAATACGAAAAGGGATCCTTGTCCTTTGTCACTTCGGAAGAGCTGTATTTAAATTTTGGGAAAAATATTGTGTACAACACTTTTGACCAAAACCGCTTTTTTCTTGGATTTTACTATTATATGAACAAGACTAATATTTTACAATTGGGCTATACCAACTTATATCAAAAATACAATGCCCCAGATAAGTACTTGAAATCGGATGTTTTAAGAGTGTCGGTTTTTAATACCATTGACTTTAGAAAAAAACAACCAACTAAAGAGCATATTCAATAGTTACCCTACACTATTATTTTTATTTTCATAGGGTTAAATTCCCTTTTAAACCTAAGCTATTTAAGGATTTGAAGGAATTGAACAATTTTAGTGGAATAAGGCATTTACCGGTATCGTTTGCGTAAATAAATACATTAATTAAATGTGAAATTTAAGTTAATATAAATAGACTTGTATACGATTTAATGGCCATTTTGGCCATGATTGCTAAACTAATTGCTTATATGAAAAATCTTGTATTGGGTTTTTTGCTAACCCTTTCTACTATTGGGTTATTTGCACAAAACATGACTGTAACCGGTAAAGTTACGGATGAAACTGGGGCTCCTTTGGTTGGAGTATCCATTAAAGTGAAAGGTTCAAATAAAGGGGTGCAATCCAACAATGATGGAGCATTCCAAATTGGCGTTGAATCCGGTGCTACCTTAACTTTTAGCTATGTAGGCTATAATAACTTGGATAAAAAAATTACAGATGCGAATCCAATAAAAATTCAACTAACTAAAACAAGTGCAAGCTTAGACGAGGTAGTTGTGATTGGTTATCAGTCTGTGAGAAGAAAAGATGTGTTGGCCTCAGTTGCATCAATTAGTGCTAAAGATTTAAAAGATGTGCCTTTAACTTCTGCTGCCGAAGCTTTAAATGGTCGTTTAGCTGGGGTTACCGCTTCAACCGCGGAAGGTTCTCCTGACGCTGCTGTTAGAATTAGAGTAAGAGGGGGTATGTCTATTACCGGTGATAACTCTCCATTATATATTTTAGATGGGGTGCAAGTTGAAAACGCCTTAAGCTTAATTGCTCCTCAGGACATTCAGTCTATTGATGTGTTAAAAGATGCTGCTGCGACTGCTATTTATGGTGCACGTGGTGCAAACGGTGTTATAGTAATTACCACTAAAAAAGGAAGACAAGGTAAAATGCAAGTGAGCTATAACGCTTTTTATGGTGTAAAAGAGCTAGCTAAAAAATTAGACGTTTTGTCTCCCTATGAATACGGTGTTTATCAATATGAAAGAGCAATAGGTAATTCAACAGATAGCGCCTCTTTTGTAAAGAACTTTGGTTCTTTTGCAAATTTGGAATCTTTAAAATCTGTTAATCCTGTAGATTGGCAAAAAGAGGTTTTTGGAAACACGGGTATTTCCTCATCCAATAATCTTTCCGTAGTGGGAGGTAGTAAAAAATTGACCTACAATTTTGGTGTAACAACCAACGATGATAAAGCCATTGTAAGAAATTCAAAATTAAGAAGAGGTATTATCACAGGTAAAATTGAATATACGCCAATTCAAAAATTAAAAATTGGCTTATCTACAAGATATAATTATCAAGAAGTAATGGGCGCAGGGGTTTCAAGTGATCAAGGTACTTCATACAATAGATTAAGAAACGCGATAAGATATAAACCTTATTTATCTCCAAATCAAAATTTAGACGATCCCGATCCAATTGCAGATCCTGCGGTGGGTAACGGTTTAAACTTAGTTAATCCTTTGGAATTAGCCGATCAAGAATATCGTAGAAAATCTACTGAGGTTAAGAATGTAACGGTAAATTTAGCGTACAATATTCTTAAGAA
This sequence comes from Bacteroidota bacterium, assembly GCA_947453145.1. Classification (GTDB taxonomy): domain Bacteria; phylum Bacteroidota; class Bacteroidia; order Chitinophagales; family Chitinophagaceae; genus Sediminibacterium. Next base: position 30,423 of record CANGFA010000017.1, on the reverse strand, counting down.
CTTATCATTCACTTCTACTTTTGGATACAATGACAACTTTGTAGTGGATAGAAAATTCAGCGATTCTGTTACTCCTTATTCAGTATTACAAGGTTCTAAAAAACCAATTATGAGTAAGGATACCATTCAAGGTACTTCCTTAACCAACTCGAATGTGTTGGCATATAATATAAGTAACGATAAACATAATTTTAGTGTATTAGTGGGAGAGGAAACTTATCAATTGGATTCATATACATCAAATGCTTTATTTAAATTATATCCAAACGGAACCAATGCATATGATGCAACTGTATATAAAGTAACAGGTACTTCATTTGCCGGTTATCCTAAATTGCAAAAGAGCAAGTATACCAGCATGTCCTTTTTTAGTAGAATGACATACTCTTACAAGGATAAATATTTATTTAGCGCCAATGTTCGTTACGACGGAGCATCTAAATTTTCTGAAAACAATCGTTGGGGTTCTTTCCCTTCAGGATCTTTTGCATGGAGAATTAAGAAAGAGAAGTTCTTAGAAAATGTAGATTTTATTAATGATATGAAATTAAGAGTAGGATATGGTACGGTAGGTAATAACCGTATCCAAGACTATTTATATTTGAGCACCTTTAATAATAATGGTTCTTACTATTATGGATTGGGTGGACAAACTATTTATGGATACTCTTCTGCTTCTTTAGTGAACCCCAATTTATTATGGGAGTCTACCATTAACAGAAACTACGGTGTTGACATTAGTTTCTTAAAAAGATTTAATTTAAGCGTAGATGTATATAATAATAGCTCAAGTAATTTATTATTAAATGTACCTATCGCTTCAACTTACGGTTATTCAACTCAATTGCAAAATATTGGTAAGACAAATAATAAAGGTGTTGAGATTAGTTTAGGTGCTTTATTAGTGTCTAAAAAAGATTTCACTTGGAATGCTAATTTTAATATTTCATTCAATACAAATTCAGTGGAAGCGTTGGGTGTAAACCAACAATATTTTTATCCTGCTGCAAGCTGGGGTGTTTCGGGTCAGCCAACTGACTACATTATCAAAATTGGACAACCCGTGGGTGCTATGTATGGTCTAGTTGCGGACGGCATTTATCGTCCATATGATTTTGATTATAATGCTGCAACCGGTGTGTATACCTTAAAAGCAGGGGTAGTAAATAACTCCGGTATTATTGGAACTATCCAACCAGGTTCGATTAAATATTTAGATTTAAACGGAGATGGTAAAATTGATTTAAACAACGATAGAAAAATAATTGGCAATCCGAATCCTAAATTTACAGGTGGTATCAATAACCAGTTTACTTATAAAAATTGGGACATGAGTGTATTTGTAAATTTTGTTTACGGAAATACTATTTACAATGCAAACAAGGTAGAGCTTACCAATGGTTATACCAATAACGCAAATATGCTTTCTATTATGAAGGATCGTTGGAGAACTGTTTCACCAACAGGTGCCGTGTTGCAGTCTGTGAATTCCGCGGGTCAAGTAGTTGGAGTAGATCCTGCTTATTTATATAGCAACAATTTATATTCCAATATTTGGCAACCACTTAAAAGTGCTGGTGCATTTTATCCATCTTCATGGGCTATGGAAGACGGCTCTTTCTTAAGAATTAACAACGTTACTATTGGCCATACCGTTAGCACTAAACAATTATCAAAACTTAAAATTAGCAAATTGAGATTCTACTTAACTGGGAATAATTTAGCTGTGTTTACAAAATACACTGGCTACGACCCAGAAGTGAGTGTATCTAATAGTGGTTTAACTCCTGGTTTAGATTACTCGGCTTATCCAAAAAGTAGATCATTCATTTTTGGTATAAATGCAACATTTTAATCAAAAAATATTTTAAAATTTTAGTTATGTCTAATAAATCTTTCAAATACATTTTAGCTTTATTGCTTCCCATTGCAGCACTTACTGGCTGTCAAAAATATTTGGACCAAAAGCCAATTACCGAATTAAGTACCGACGTTGTATTTAACGATGTGTCTAGTGCAACCAAAGCTGTTGCTTCGGTATATAGCCGCTTGGTAGGTGACGCGGGTTATGGAATTCGTTTAAGTTTATATTATCCAGTGGATAACGATGAAATGCAAGGACCTACGGGCGCTGCCGATAATGACCGTCGTGATATTGCACGATATAGTGCTACTTCTGGTAATGCTCAAATTACCAATCCATTTAATCAAATTTTTACTGGGATTGAATTTGCGAATAACTGTATTGACAATATTCCAGCAATGGAAATGTATACAAAAGGTACGGACCAACAGAAAAAACAATTACAACGCTTATATGGTGAAGCATTAACCCTACGTGCACAATTTTATTTAGAGGGTATTAGAAACTGGGGTGATTTGCCATCGCACTTTACTTCGGCTGCTAATAATGCAGGAGCAAACCCTTTTCCATCTGCAACAGACAGAGACGCTTTATATGAAGTTTTATTAAAAGATTTGAAAGTGGCTTCGGACTTAGTGCCTTGGAAAAAAGACGTAGCTTCTATTGGCGATCCTTTAGACGAGCGTATTACTAAAGGAGCGGTTAAAGCGTTAAGAGCAAGAATTGCATTATACAGAGCTGGTTATTCTTTAAGAAAAAATGGACAAATGACGCAAGGTTCTGACCCTGCGATTTATTATAAAATTGCAATGGACGAATGTGCGGACATTATTGCTTCGGGTCAACATGGATTAAATGCAAGTTTTAGAGGCTTGTGGAAAGACCAAGTGGGTGCAAGGGTTTCCAATGATCCTGACGGAGAATTAATGTTCCAAGCAAGTGCTACAGGAAGAACAGGTGTCGCAGATACTAAATTGGGTTACTACAATGGTCCTAAAGTAGGTAGTTATGGTAACGTAAGTATCAACGTATTGCCTTCTTATTTTTATACATTTGACTCAACCGATTTAAGAAGAGATGTTACTTGTGCAGCTTACAATGTGAATGCAGATGGATCTACTAAAGTGGGTCAAGCAATTACAGCAATCAATGATGGTAAATATCGTAGAGACTGGATTTCTAGTCCTGCGATTGCTCCAAATGATGCGGTTCAATATTTAAGTTTAAAATGGCAAATTATAAGATATGCTGATGTATTGTTAATGTATGCAGAAGCGGCAAATGAATTAAACGGTCCTACTGCAGCAGCTTATGATGCAATTAATAAAGTAAGAAGAAGAGGATATGGTAAATCTATTACAACTCCAGATGCAACCGTAGACTTGCCAGCGGGCTTATCCAAATCGGCTTTCTTTACTGCTTTAGTTAAAGAGCGTTCTTTGGAATTAGGTGGTGAGGGTATTAGAAAGTACGACCTAATCCGTTGGAATTTATTGGCAACTACATTAGCAAATACAAAAACAACTTTGGCTGCGATGAGTGCAAGAACAGGTGCTTGGGCTAACTTACCTCAGTCCATGTATTTTAAAACCAATAGCACTGCCGACGATAAAGCTGCTTGGGCGAATTCATTTTACACCAAAGAACCTTCAACAGCTCCAACTGGAACTACAAAGGTGGTATGGATGAGTTCTGCTATTAATACAACTGCTTTGTCTCGTTTTGCAACTGGCTTTACAACTGGTAAATCGGAGTTACTTCCAATTCCTCAACCGGTTTTGGATGCGAATTTTAATATGAAACAAAATCCGGGTTACTAATATATTTTAGAATACTTTTAATAAGGCAGTTTATACTGCCTTATTTTTTTACAATTACTTTTTAGTTTATGAATTTACGCCCCCTTTTATTCGTATTTTTTTTAGCATGGATAGTTGCAAACACAAATGCCCAGTCCATTGCATTTCCTTCTGCTGAGGGTTTCGGAAAGTATACTATGGGTGGTCGTGGAGGCATGGTTATTAAAGTCACCAATTTAAACGACGACGGACCTGGTAGTTTTAGGGAAGCAGCGACCAAAAAAAATCCGCGCATTATTGTATTTGAAGTTTCAGGTACCATACATCTTCAAACTAAATTAAGTATTGGTTCCAATGCAACCATTGCTGGGCAATCGGCACCGGGTGATGGAATTTGTTTAGCCGACCAGTCCGTAGGCATTGGAGGGGACAATATCATCATTAGATATTTACGCTTTAGATTAGGTGATAAATTTCAAAACAAAGGAATGGTTAATTTAAGTGGGGATGATGATGCATTTGGAGGCAATAAAAGAAAAAATATTATTATTGATCATTGCAGTATGAGCTGGAGCAACGACGAAGTATTTTCCATTTATGGAGGTGATAGCACCACACTACAATGGAATTTAATTGCAGAGCCTTTAAACTATTCCTATCATTTTGAAACAGGCGATAAGGATTTTGAAAAGCATGGATATGGTGGCATTTGGGGCGGTGCTCATACCAGTGCACACCATAATTTATTTGCACACTGTGTAAGTAGAAACCCACGCTTTAATGGCGCCAGGTTAGGTGCAAGTGAGGAGTTCGTTGACTTTACCAATAATGTACTTTACAATTGGGAACACAATAGTGTATACGGAGGAGAGGCTGGAAAGTACAATATGGTTAATAACTACTATCGTCCAGGACCTTCTACAAGTGCATCTGTTGCAAGAAGAATTGTAAATCCTACTGTGAATGATACAAGGGGATTAGGTGTGTTTTTTGTAAACGGAAATTATATAGACGGGAATGAAAATGTCTCTAAAAATAATTTGCAAGGAGTAGATTTTGATGCAAAAATAACCGATGCGCAAAAGTTAAATGCAATTTCCGCCAGTCCTTTTGAAACGGTATCTATTAAAATACAAGATCCAAAAGCAGCTTATATTTCAGTGCTTAGCCATGTAGGTGCTTCATATAAAAGAGACACCCTGGATGAAAGAATTATTCAAGACGTGGTTCAAAGAAGAGGAAAAATCATAGATGTACAGGGTAATTTTCCGCATGGAACAGCATATGAAAAAACAATTTCCGCTTGGCCCTTTTTAAAAACGGAACCGGTATTATTAGATAAGGACGGAGATGGTATGCCGGATAAGTGGGAATTAAAAATGGGCTTGAATCCCAATGAAAAAGACGACTCTTTGTATGTTATTTCTAAAGAATTTACGAATATTGAAATGTATTTAAATAGTATTGCTCCTTAATTAAGTAGTGTATGAAAAAATTATTTGCAAGTATTTTTATAACCGCTTTGTTTTTTGCAGGGGCCCCTCCTAAAAAAACTAAAATATGGTTATGCGGAGATAGCACCATTGCCATTAAACAAACAAATACCTATCCAGAAACAGGTTGGGGCATGCCCTTTGTTTATTTTTGGGATTCAACCGTGCAAGTAAATAATTTAGCAAAGAACGGAAGGAGCACTAAAACATTTATTAGTGAATTGCTTTGGAAACAAGTAGTGGATGGTGCCGAAGAAGGTGATTATGTGTTTATTCAATTTGGACATAATGATGAGTCCAAGGAAAAAACCGATAGGTATGCAGATCCAGAAGCGTTTAAAGCCAACCTCACCAAGTTTGTGAATGAAGCGCGCGCGTTAAAAGCCATTCCTGTTTTATTAACACCAGTTTCCAGACGTAAATTTGACACTACGGGCGTAGCACAAGAAACCCATATAATTTATAGTGCATTGGTTAAAGAAGTTGCTGATAAAGAAAAAGTATTGTTTATAGATTTAGATACCAAAAGCCGTGCATTGTATCAATCCTTTGGTAAAGAAAATTCTACTTTATTATTTGTGCAATTAAAACCAGGAGAGCATCCCAATTATCCCGATGGAAGAATAGATAATACCCATTTTAATGAATTAGGTGCTAGGTTAATTGCGCAATTGGTTTTAAAGGAAGTAAAGGCATTGAATACCAATTTAAATAGCCATATTGTAGTTCCTAAAGTCAAGTAATGAAATTATTTTTAACTAAATACCTAACCCTATTTTTATTTGCTAGTAGTGCAATGGTGAGCAACGCGCAAACGAATAAAGTAAAGTATGATTATGTGATTGCTAAAGACAACTCTTCAAAATATCATAGCATTCAGGAAGTGCTAAATTTAATTCCTTCGGGTAATGTCAAACCAGTTTCCATTTTCGTAAAGCCAGGTGTGTATAAGGAAGTAGTTACAGTAGATGCAAGTAAGTCTAATATTTTGCTAGTGGGAGAAAACGAAAATAACACCATCATACAATATGATAATCATGCGGGCGTGAAGGATGCCAATGGAGATACTTTAAATACATGGACCTGCGCAGCTGTTTTTATTTATGGAAATGATTTCCAAGCACAACATATTAGTTTTAGTAACCAGGCTGGGTTTAATGCAGGTCAAGCTGTTGCATTAAGGGTTGAGGGTAACAGAGCCTCTTTTTTTAATTGTAGAATGCTTGGATTTCAAGATGTATTATTTTTGAGTGGAAATGGGGTGAAACATTATTTTGAAGATTGTTATATTGAAGGAACCACTGATTTTATTTTTGGAGCAGCCACTTCCGTTTTTCAAAATTGCCTCATCCATAGCAAGAAAAATTCGCATGTTACTGCAGCTTCAACCAATTCGATTATTCCTTTTGGTTTTGTATTCAAAAATTGTAAACTTACAGGCGATTCAACTTTAAATAAAGTATCCTTGGGAAGGCCATGGAGTCCAACCGCAAGTGTTACTTATATTAATTGTTGGCTAGGTAAGCATATTATTGAAGAAGGTTGGAGCAATTGGAAAAATCCTGCCAATGAAGCTACTGCCAGGTATAGTGAATTTAATAGCGCCGGACCTGGGGCAAATCCAACAAAACGTGTATCTTGGAGCAAACAATTAACCGAAGCACAAGCCAAGGAATTGACTACAACTAAAATTTTGGGAACTTGGGTACCCATTAAAAAATAAATAGTATGAAAAAATTAGTAACAATGTTTTTATTGTCATTTGCAATGTTGACAACACATGCGCAATCTAAAAACTTAATGGCAGTTCAATCTGCAGTGAATAAATTAACAGCTGCCATGATCTCCGGTGATAAAGCTTCATTAGAAGCAGTGGCTTCGGATCATTTAAGTTATGGACACTCTGGCGGACATGTAGAAGGTAAAGCGGAGTTTGTTGAAAAAATTGCGAGTGGTAAATCTGATTTTGTTACCATTGATATTACCGAACAAACTGTTGAAATAGTTGGTAAAACAGCTATTGTAAGACATAGTTTTGCTGCTGCTACCAATGACGGAGGAAAGCCAGGTACTGTTAAATTAAAAGTGTTATTAATTTTTCAAAAGGAAAATGGATCTTGGAAAATGTTGGCTAGACAAGCTGTTAAGGCCTAGTCTTTGTTTTTTCAGAGGAAGCGCGCTGGTGTAATTCAGTTGCAATCACTACGTCTTCAAATGCTGTTGTAGGACGTTTACTTTCAATTTGCTTAATTAATAATTCAGCTGCGATACGACCCATTTCATAAGCAGGTTGTCTTACTACGGTTAAGGAAGGTGCTAATAAATCCGTTAAATCTAAATTACTAAATCCAACAAGCCCCATTTTACTTGGAATGTCAATTTTTTCTTGTTGACAATAGCGCATTACACTTGTGGTAATCTTATCGGAACAGGCAAGGATAGCATCTGGCTTTTTCTTTCCATTCATAGCCTTTGACATAATCTGCTCCACCTCTTCATAATTTAAACCTCCATGTAAACAATAAAAAATATTATCTGGATTTAATTTTATGTTATGGTCTTTTAAAGCTGCAGTATACCCTTCCACTCGTTCCTTAGTGATAGATAAAAAAGCAGCGTTTGCAATACATGCAATATTAGTAAAGCCATTTTTTATAAAATGTGCAGTTGCTTCATAAGCAGCCTTGTAATTATCTACCGAAACTTTGTGGATGTCCGGAAAATCTACCACCCTGTCAAAAGAAACCATATTCATTCCTCTTGCATACAATTGTTGAATATGAGAGAAGTCCGAAGTTTCTGCGGAAACAGAAAAAATAATACCATCTACACTTCTGGAAGCCAAGTACTGTATAGAACTTACTTCTTTTTCAAAATCTTCCTTACTTTGTGCAATAATCACATTGTATCCTTTTTCCTGTGCTACGGATTCTATACCATTAATAGCCTGCGAGAAAAAACTATTGGCAATTTCGCAGACCAAAACTCCTATGGAGCTACTCCTTTTTTCTTTCAAACTTAATGCAATGGGGTTGGGCCGATAGTTGTTCTGTTTTGCATATTCAATAACCCTTTCTTTGGTCTCCGGACTAATTTCATAGCTATCCCTTAAAGCCCTACTAACGGTTGAAGTAGAAAGTCCAAGCGCTTTGGCAATATCCTTGATGGTGATAGCTTCGAATTTCATTTAAAATGTGGCCTATTTGTGTTTAAAGTTATAGCATTTTACGCAATTTATGCCGGTATCGTTTGCGTAAAATAGGCTTTTTATAAGGATTGTGGAGGGTTAAAAAATGGACATAATTCTTTAAATTTAACCTTCTATGAAACGATTCCTAATTGCTTGTTTTGCAAGTGTTTCTTGCATTTTTGGGCTTGCCCAACCTCAACCAAATTTTAAGGTTGCATCTACGACTTTTAAAAAAGATACAGTACAAATTTTAAAATTTGGTGCCCTTGGAAATGGTGATTTTTTAAATACCTATGCCATTAATCAGGCCATTGATTTTATGCATAAAAAAGGTGGTGGCGTAGTAGTTATTCCAAGAGGTCAATGGTTAACAGGTCCAATTGTTTTAAAATCAAATGTGAATTTGCATTTGGATAAAGGAGCATTTTTGGTATTTACTTCCGATTTTTCTCAATATCCATTAGTAGTTTCTTCCTTTGAAGGGGTAGACGCTGCAAGATGTCAGTCGCCTATTTCTGCAGAGCATCAAACCAATATTGCTATTACAGGCGAAGGCATCATTAATGGAAATGGAATTTATTGGAGGCCCTTAAAAAGAGAAAAACTTTCTGATGCAGAATGGAAAAGACATATACAATTATATGGAGGTGCTTTAACGGATGATAAAAAAACATGGTATCCAAGTAAAGCTGCAGCTGATGCATCAAAAGCAAAAGATATTGGAAAATTAGTAAATGGTAAAAAATTACAAGACTTTGAAAACGTAAAAGATTTTTTACGCCCTAACTTTTTAAGAATTAGTGAATGTAGTAAAGTGCTAGTTGAAGGAGTCACTTTTGAAAACTCACCCGCATGGACCACTCATTTTTTAATGAGTAATGATATTACGATTAAAGGAATGAAGGTAAAAAATCCATGGTGGGGAACCAATACCGATGCCATTGATTTAGAAAGTTGCAGCAATGCTATTTTAGAAGATTGTGTTTTTGATACAGGCGACGACGGTATTACAATAAAGAGTGGTAGAGATGAAGATGGCCGAAAAAGAGGTATGCCTACACAAAATATTATTATAAAAAATTGTACGGTATACCACGGCCATGGCGGATTTGTAATAGGTAGTGAGATGAGTGGTGGTGCAAAAAATATTTATATTAATGACTGTAATTTTATAGGGACAGATATTGGATTAAGATTTAAAACCGTTAGAGGCAGAGGCGGGGTTGTTGAAAATATTTACGCGCACAATATAAATATGAAAGACATAGTTGGTGAAGCGATATTGTTTGACATGTATTATGCAGCTGTAGATCCTATTAAAACCAACGACGAAGCATCTATAAAAGTAGTTGTAGAAAAATTTCCTGTTACAGAAGCCACTCCTCAATTTCAACATTTTTATTTTGACAACATTGTTTGTGATGGTGCTAGTAAAGCGGTATTTGTAAGAGGTCTTCCCGAAATGCATATTAAGGATGTGAACTTAGATAAGTTGACTATTAAGTCTCAATCGGGCATTCAAATTGAAGAAGCAACCGGCGTTTCCATTAAAAATTCGACTATTCATATTTCAGAACCAAAGCCTATTGCTACATTTAATAATGCCGAACAAATTAATATAGACACCATTGCATTAAAAAAATTAAAACCAATTGCCAGTAATGTAGCTGAAAAATTTGCTGCTACGGTAATGCAAATATGGCCAGATTCTTTTGCTGTAAAACCAGGTACAAAACCTAGATGGAGTTATGATCAGGGTGTTATTTTAAAAGGAATTGATGCTTTATGGAATGCCACTGGGGATGGACAATACTTTAAGTACATGCAAAACGCCATGGATTGTTTTGTTAGAGAGGACGGAAGTATTTACGATTACAAACCTGAGGATTTTAATTTAGATCATTTAAACAATGGTAAAATTTTATTAACGCTTTATCAGGTTACCGGCAAAGAAAAATACAAAAAAGCAATTGACCAATTGCATGCGCAAATACTAGGCCAACCAAGTAATACCTTGGGTGGCTTTTGGCATAAAAAAATATACCCTAACCAAATGTGGTTAGACGGACTGTATATGGGTGCAAGTTTTTATGCGCAATATGCGGCTGCCTTTCATGATACCTTAGCTTTTAATGATATTACCAGACAATTTGTTATTGCCGAAAAATATACTAGGGACGAGAATACGGGTTTATTATTCCACGCTTGGGATGACAGTAAACAGCAACAATGGTCTGATCCAAAAACAGGTAAGTCGCCCCATGTTTGGGCTAGGGCCATGGGTTGGTATGGAATGGCATTAGTAGATGCATTGGATTATTATCCAGAAAATAATGCTGGACGGGACTCCTTAATACAAATTTTACAAAGATGGTCCAAAGCCATTGTAACGGTGCAGGATCCAAAAGACGGTTTGTGGTTAGATATTTTAGATGCCCCAAAGGATACACGAAATTATAAAGAAGCTTCTGCCTCCAGTATGTTCACCCGCGTTTTACTAAAAGCCATTAGACATGGCTATATAAACAACGATAATTTAGTAAATGCTAAAAAAGCATATGCTGGCCTATTAAATAACTTTATTGAAAATAAAGACGGGCAAATAAATTTAAAAGGAACGGTGAGTGTTTCTGGCTTAGGTGGTAACCCCTATAGAGATGGAAGTTTAGATTATTATTTTAAAGAACCAGTTGTGGTGAATGATCCAAAAGGGATGGGTGCTTTTTTACAATGTGCTGTGGAAGCGACGTATGCTCAGGTGAATGCTAAACAACCTATTATTTTGTTAGATGCTTTTTATAATAATGAAATAAAAAAGGATGCGCTAGGTCATGATACAAGATGGCATTATGCTTGGGAGGATTTATCCAATGGCGGCTTTAGCATGTTAGGGAAACAATTTCAATTTAATGGAGCACAATTAAAAACATTAACGGAAGCCCCAACAGCTTTAGCATTAAGTAAAGCTGCCGTATATGTAATTGTAGATCCAGACCATATTAAAGACAATCCAACGCCTAATTATATGAACACAACGGATGCTGCTGTTATAAGTAATTGGGTAAAAGCAGGAGGTGTGTTGGTATTGCTTGCCAATGATAGTACCAATTGTGATTTAACACATTTTAATTTATTGTCTAATTCATTTGGTATTCATTTTACCAATGAGTCCATTAATATGGTGAAAGGAACGGCATTTGAAATGGGTACCGCTTTACCAATTCAAGACAATGGGGTGCTTGAAAATGGAACAAAAATTTATGTAAAGGAAGTGAGTGCGCTTCAGTTGCAAGCAAATGCTAAAGCAATTGCTTTTGCTGGTGATAAGACTGTTGCAGCGGTGTCGAGTTTTGGCAAAGGGCAAGTAATTGCAGTGGGAGATCCGTGGTTGTATAACGAATATGTGGACGGAAGAAAATTGCCTGTAGGATTTCAAAATTTTGAAGCAATGGGGCAAATCGTACGATGGACTTTATTAAAAGCTAATTCCGGTAACAAGTAATTACACTTCAAAAGACGAATGAATAAATTTATAAAAATATTATTTTTATTTATTGCATTGAATTTTCAAGCGCAAAGTTATGCGCGCGCAATAGTATGGAAGGTGAGTGCTTCTGGCAAGGGGGAGTTTACGAATATACAGTCCGCTATTGACCATATCCCTGTAGGCAAACATGATTTTATTACCATTTTAATAGATGCCGGCATATATAAAGAAAAACTATTTATTAAAAAAAGTGCTTTTGAATTAGTAGGTGCGGGAATAGATAAAACAATTATTACGCAGTCCATTGCAAGAGATGCGTGGAGATGCGATCACAATGACGATTGGGGTGTGGCTACGGTAAATGTAGATTCCTGTACTTCGATTAATTTTAAAAACCTGACCATGGAGAACAGCTATGGTTTTGAAAATAAAGTAGCTGTAAGTATTGCTTGCGCATTAGATACTTCAAAGTTAAAAGTTGTTCAACCCAATGGGCATCAGATGGCTTTTAGAAGTTTTTATGCAACTCAACTAAAGTTTGTGAATTGTCATTTTAAAGCCTTTGGTGGCGACACCATGAGTCCTTGGAATACCACCGACGGCATGTTTTATTTAAAGGACTGTGTATTAGAAGGGGGCGTTGATTTTTATTGTCCTCGTGGTTGGGCTTATGCCGAAAATTGTAGCTTTTTAAGCCACAATGGTCCTGCAGCTATTTGGCATGATGGTTCATTACATGAGAATGCAAAAACGGTTTTAGTGAATTGCAATTTTAATGGGTTTGATGGATTTAACTTGGGCAGGTTTCATAGAGACGCTCAATTTTATTTAATCAAATGTCATTTTGCAAAAAACATGTCGGACACGCCTATTTATCAGGTTAAAACAACCAATACTTTAAGTTGGCCAGGACGAGTGTACTATGATGGTTGTGATGGCGCCATAGCAAAAAACAATTTTTATAAAAATAATTTACAGGAAGCGAAAGGGAATCCTAAGGCGTCTGATATTAATGCGAAATGGGTTTTTGGAGATAGATGGAACCCGCTTATTCAATAAGCGTATTCAAATTAATAAAACCTAATCGTATTCGTGAAAGTGTAATCATAAAAAAATGAGTGAAATAATATTAAATAAAGAAATAGGAAAAAAGGATACAAACCTTATTTTTCCTGTAACTGAAAAAGTTATTCAGTTTGGTACAGGCGTTTTATTAAGAGGCTTGCCAGATTATTTTATTCATCATGCCAATCAACAAAATATATTTAACGGCAGCATTGTAGTTATTAAATCTACAAGTACCGGCGGGGTTGATGATTTCTCCAAACAGCATAATTTGTTTACCCATTTTGTGAGAGGAGTTTACAAGGGTGAAAATGTAAATAAGCATTTTATTAATACTGCAATAAGTCGCGTATTGACTGCCGCTTCGGATTGGGATCAAATTATTCCATTGGCAAAATCAGAAAGCATTGAAATTATTATTTCAAATACGACCGAGGCGGGTATGGTATTAGAAGTGAATGATACGATCAGCAATGGAGCACCCAATTCTTTCCCAGGTAAGTTATTAGCCCTATTATTTGAAAGGTGGAAACATTTTAATGGCGACCCCAATAAAGGCTGGGTTATTTTACCTACCGAATTAATGCCTGATAATGGGATCCTATTAAATAGTTTAGTAAATCAGTTGGCACGCATTTTAAATTTAACCTCCGAATTTATCCAATGGTTAAATGAAGCGAATGATTTTTGTAATACCCTCGTGGATAGAATAGTGCCCGGGATGGTAAGTGACGCGGAAATGATAAGCTTGGAAAAAACATTAGGATACAAAGACCAATTATTAATTACCAGCGAGCCCTTTGCTTTATGGGCGATTGAATCCAATAAGGAAAGCACTATTAAAAAGTTATCATTCGCAAAAATAGACGACAGTATTGTTATTGCACCAAGTATAGTAAAGTTCAGAGAACTTAAATTAAGGTTATTAAACGGCACTCATACTTTTAGTTGTGCTGTTGCTATCCTTGCCGGATTTGAAACGGTAATTGACGCCATGCGAGATGCGGACTTTAAAATGTTTATTCAACATTTAGTGCATAGTGAAGTAGTTCCCTGTGTGGTGAGTGATTCTATTTCTAAAGAAGATGCTACTCATTTTTCCAATAAAGTATTAGAACGCTTTTCCAATCCTTATATAGAACATAAGTGGGTAAGCATTGCAATGAATTTTGAAGAAAAAATGAAAATGCGTAATGGATTTTTAATGGATCGTTTTGCTGATCAAAATGCAACAGCTGCAAAATGGATGAGTATAGGCTTTTCGGCTTTCGCATTGTATATGGAGCAGGCATTTCAAAAAGTCATTGTGGTGGAGGACTATTGCCAGGACCCACTTTTTGTTGCAGCAGTAAATGATTGGAAAGTAAAGATTAAGGAAAAAGGAATGAAAAATATATTAGCAATATGAAACAACTCATTTTAAAAGTGCACCCCAAAGACAATGTGTTAGTGGCCTTGCAAAATTTAAGCAAAGGTCAAACCATGGAATTTGAAGGAGACCGTATTGTATTGCAAGAAGACATTCCTGCGAAACATAAGTTTTATATGCATAACCTTACTAAAGGAAGTGCTGTATTAATGTACGGTTTATTGGTTGGGAAAGTGACCATGGACGTAGCTGCAGGTGCACGCATGTCTACCGATAATTTGCACCATGCATCGGAACCCTATGTTTTTAAACCCTATGATTATAGTTGGACTGCACCCGACGTTTCTAAATTTGTAGGCCGAACCTTTAATGGTTACCACCGTGCAGACGGCAGGGTAGGTACTGCTAATTATTGGTTATTTATTCCTACTGTTTTTTGTGAGAACAGAAATTTAGATGTGATTAAAGAAGCGTTGCATAATGAATTAGGCTATTCTGTTTCCAATCAGTATAAAAATTATACCAAGGATTTAATTACTGCTTTCAAAGAGGGAAAAGATATTAGTGAATCGGTTTCTTTGGCGCCCAATACCTTATCTAATCATCGTGTTTTTGAAAACATCGATGGCATTAAATTTTTAAATCACCAAGGTGGTTGTGGCGGTATTCGCCAAGACGCTGCAGTATTAAGTAAATTATTAGCAGCCTATGCCGATCATCCAAATGTTGCAGGTATTACCGTTTTAAGTTTAGGATGTCAAAATTTACAATTGTCAGATTTTGAAAAAGACATCAAAGAACGCAATCCTAATTTCAATAAGCCCTTATTTATATTTGAGCAACAAAAATCATTAAGCGAACCCGAATTAATTGCATCTTCCATACAAGCCACTTTTAAGGGCTTAATCGAAGCCAATAAACAAAAGCGTGCACCAGCTGGACTAGATAAATTATGCTTGGGTGTAAAATGTGGAGGTAGCGATGGATTTAGTGGCATCTCTGCAAACCCATCAGTGGGCTATTGTGCCGATTTATTAGTAGGATTAGGGGGAACTGTTTTATTAGCTGAATTTCCAGAACTATGTGGTGTGGAGCAAGAACTCATTAACAGAACCATTCATCCAGATGCGGCCAATAAATTTATTCATTTGATGAAATCCTATTCGGATGCTGCATTACAAGTTGGATCCGGTTTTCATATGAACCCTTCTCCTGGAAATATTAAAGACGGTTTAATTACCGATGCCATTAAAAGTGCAGGTGCTGCGAAAAAAGGGGGGAACGCTCCTATAGTGGATGTATTAGATTATACCGAGCCCGCTACAAAAAAAGGCTTAAACCTTGTGTGTACACCAGGCAATGATGTAGAAGCTACTACCGGCAAAGCAGCAGCAGGTGCAACGTTGATTTTATTTACAACTGGTTTAGGCACACCTACAGGCAATCCTGTTTGTCCAACTATTAAAGTATCAAGTAATACAGCACTTGCTAAAAGAATGGCGGACATAATTGACATTGATACCGGGCCCATTATTGAAGGTGAAAAAACAATTGAACAAATGGGTGAGGACATTTTAGAATATTGTATTAAAGCTGCAAGTGGTGAAGTAACCCCTAAAGCAGTGTTGTTAAACCAAGACGATTTTATTCCATGGAAGCGTGGGGTGAGTTTATAAAGTATAAATAGAAATTATAATGAAACCTTTTTTAGACGAAAACTTTTTATTAAAATCAAAAACGGCACAAACGCTGTATCATGAGTATGCGCAAAAAATGCCTGTTATAGATTATCATTGTCATTTATCTCCACAGCAGATAGCAGAAAATATGCAGTTCCGAAATATTTCCGATGCTTGGTTGTCCGGTGATCATTACAAGTGGCGCGCAATGCGCACCAATGGTGTAGATGAAGCGTACTGTACTGGTAATAAAACCGATGAAGAAAAATTCATGAAGTGGGCGGAGACCGTTCCTTATACCATGCGTAATCCTTTATATCATTGGACGCATTTGGAATTACAAAGATATTTTGGGGTAAAAGAAAATTTAAATCCTACCACTGCAAAAGGAATTTATGATTCGACTTCCGCTATGTTGCAGGATCCTAGTTTTTCCACTCAGGGTTTAATTCAAAAAATGAATGTGCGTGTTATATGTACTACCGACGATCCAATTGATTCTTTGGAATACCATCAACATATTAAGGATAGCCAATTTGCAGTAAAAGTATTTCCTGCATTCCGTCCCGATAAAGCCATGGAAGTAAGTAACGCAGCAAATTTTGTTGCCTATGTAAAAAAACTTGAGAAGGCAGCTAATTTATCCATTTCTTCTTTTGAAGATTTCTTATATGCCTTACAAAACAGACATGACTTTTTTGCAAGTATGGGTTGCAATGTGAGTGATCATGGATTAGAAGAAATTTATGCCGAGGAATTTACGGGAACAGAAATTGAAGCCATTTTTGTAAAAGTACATGGTGGCAAAGAATTAAACTTAACCGAACAACGTAAGTTTAAGTCTTGTATGCTATTGCATTTTGCCGAATGGGATTGGGAAAAAGGTTGGATACAACAATATCATTTAGGCGCGCTCAGAAATAACAATGCACGCATGATGCAAAAATTAGGTCCTGACACCGGTTGGGATAGTATTGGTGATTTTTCGCAAGCAGCAGCCTTAGCTAGATTCTTAAATAAATTAGATAGTGATGATAAATTAACAAAGACCATTATTTATAATTTAAATCCTGCCGACAATGAACTGATGGCAACAATGATTGGAAATTTCAACGACGGTAGCGTTGCCGGAAAAATTCAATTTGGAAGTGCTTGGTGGTTTTTGGATCAAAAAGACGGAATGGAGCGACAAGTAAATGCATTAAGTAATTTGGGCTTACTTAGTCGTTTCGTGGGAATGCTAACCGATTCCAGAAGCTTTCTTTCCTATCCAAGACACGAGTATTTTAGAAGAATAGTTTGCAATCTTTTTGGAAATGAAATAGAAGAGGGCGAACTTCCCAATGATATTGCTTGGACAGGTAAAATAATTCAGGACATTTGCTTTAATAATGCCAATGAATATTTTGGCTGGGATGGCAAATCATAAATAATGAATTTGGGTTTATATATTTGCAACCTATGAAGAAAGTATTTTGTTTTGGAGAATTATTATTACGCTTTTCACCCAACTTGCAAAAGCAATGGATACGGGAACATACGATGCCTGTATTTATTGGTGGTGCAGAACTGAATGTGGGTAAAGCATTAGCCAATTGGGGCATGCCTGTAAAATATTGCACCGCTCTTCCCGATAATTATATTTCAAAAGAAATTATGGAATCCTTGGAAGCCGAAGGGATTGATACTTCTGGTATTTTAATAAGTGGCGAACGTATTGGAACCTATACCTTACCCATGGGGGCCGATTTAAAAAATGCAGGGGTAATTTATGACCGTGCTTATTCCTCTTTTTCTTTTTTAAAAACAGGCATGATTAACTGGGAGCAAGTATTGGATGGATATGACTGGTTTCATTTCACTGCTATTAGTCCCGCCTTAAACCCATGTATAGTAGAGGTTTGCGAGGAGGCTTTGCAATTTGCAACCAAAAAAGGAATGACCATTTCGGTGGATTTAAATTACCGAGCTAAGTTATGGCAGTATGGAAAAAAACCAGTGGAGGTAATGCCTTCCCTTGTTAAATACTGTCATGTAATTATGGGTAATATTTGGAGTGCGCATCAATTATTGGGAACAGCTTTAGATCCTGCATTGAATGAAGATTGCGAAAAAGATTTTTATATACAACAAGCCGAAAAGGTTTCTAAAGAAATAATGATAAGGTATCCATTATGTACAACGGTGGCAAACACCTTCCGTTTTTCTGAAGGGGAAGCGGTTCGATATTATGCAACCATTACCAATGCGCAACATCATTTGGTATGTAAGGAACATTTTACCGAAAACGTTGTCGATAAGGTGGGCAGTGGAGATTGCTTTATGGGAGGGCTTATTTTTGGCTCCTTACAACACAATTTCTCTTTGGAACAAGTTATAAATTTTGCTGCAAGTGCCGCTTTTGGTAAATTGCAGGAAGTGGGCGATTACACTAAACAGTCTATTCAATTAATACAGTCTAGATATTAAAAAACAGATATGCATAGTATAGATAAGGTATCACAACACATCCTCTCCTCTAAGTTAATCCCCCTTTTTTACGAAAACGATGTAGCCGTTGTAGTGGAGGTGGTAAAAGCTTTATATGCAGGCGGTATTCGAACCATTGAGTTTACACATAGAGGGGCAAATGCATTGGAAAATTTTAAAGCATTGGTTGCCATAAAAAACGAAATGCCAGATTTGTTCTTAGGTATTGGCACTATTAAAAATGAAGAAGACGCAAAAAAATATATAGACGCGGGTGCCGATTTTTTAATTAGTCCTGTTTTTGATACATCGGTTGCAGATATTGCTTATTTGCATAAAGTATTATGGATACCAGGTTGTATGACCCCTACTGAAATTCACAACGCACAAGTTGCTGGATGTAATATTGTAAAATTATTTCCAGGTAATGTATTAGGTCCAGGTTTTATTGAAGCCATTAAGCCCCTTTTTAGTGATATTCATTTCTTAGTGACTGGTGGGGTAGACGCAACAGAACAAAGTATTATGTCCTGGTTAAAAGCGGGTGCTGCAGGTGTAGGGTTGGGCAGCAAACTAATTACTAAAAATGTATTAGCTAACAAACAATACGGTGAACTAACCACTATTTCAAAACAATTATTAGCCATTGAAGGTTTAAAATAATTTTATGCAAAAAAAGATCGGAAATTTAAGATGGACCATTTGCGCTTTGGTATTTTTCGCTACCACTATTAATTATTTAGATAGAGCAGTGATTAGTTTATTAAAAAGCACGCTTTCAAAAGAACTAAAATGGGATGATGCGGACTACGCTAATATTGAAATTGCATTTAAAATAAGTTACGCTATTGGCTTGATGTTGGCAGGTAGAATCATTGATAAAATTGGTACCAAAAAAGGATATAGTTGGGCAACGGGTTTGTGGAGCTTGGCAGCTATTTTACATGCATTTGCTAAAAATGTTTTTGGTTTCGCAGCAGCAAGAGCTGCATTGGGTATTACAGAAGCAGGTAACTTTCCTGCAGCAATTAAAACAACTGCCGAATGGTTCCCTAAAAAGGAAAGAGCTTTGGCAACAGGTTTATTTAACTCGGGGGCTAATATTGGTGCAATTGTTGCCCCTTTAACGGTTCCATTTATTGCCGTGAATTTTGGTTGGCAGTGGGCGTTTGTGATAACAGGATTATTAGGATTGATTTGGTTGTTCTTTTGGCAAAAATATTATCGTACACCTGCTACCCATCCTAAAATTACGCCCGAGGAATTGGCATATATTAATAGCGATATTGAACCTTTAGAGGCCAACGAAATATCTAAAGCAGAAAAAAAATATAGTTGGGGCATGTTATTGGGCTACAAACAAACCTGGGCATTTTCCATTGGTAAATTATTAACGGATCCTATTTGGTGGTTTTATCTTTTCTGGTTACCCGACTTTTTAGAAAGTCAATATGGATTAAAGGGAACCGCTATTGCATTACCTGTTGCGGCGGTATATAGCTTATCCGTAATTGGAAGTGTTGGAGGTGGATGGATTCCTTTAAAATTAATTAGTAAAAATTGGCCAGTATTTCGCGCACGTAAAACTTCCATGTTAATGTACGCCTTCTTAGTAATACCTATTTTATTTGCACAATACCTTGGTTCTATTAATATGTGGTTGGCCGTATTGGTTATTGGTATTGCTGCTGCTGCACACCAGGCTTGGAGTGCCAATATTTTTACTACCGTAAGTGATATGTTCCCTAAGCATACCGTAGGTTCTGTAACGGGTATTGGTGGTATGTTTGGCGCCATTGGAGGCATTTTATTATCCTTACTTGTACAAAAGAATTTATTCGTGCATTACCGTGCTATTGGTAAAATTGAGATTGCGTATTATATTATGTTCGCTGTTTGTGCGCTTTCCTATTTATTGGCATGGTTAATAATGCATATCTTGGTTCCAAAAGTAAATGTGATTGAGGATTAGAGATGAATTTCTTATATTTAGTATACCAAAATGTATACTATGAAATTTATTAAAGCTTCCCTGTTATTTACTTTAATGTGTATTGGAAGTACTGTACCCGTATTTGCCCAAAAACAGTTTAAAGCATTATTAGTGACCACTACAAGAGGCTGGCATCATGAATCCATTCATGCTGGAGTCTTAGCCATCCAACAATTGGGTGTTAAGCATCATTTTCAAGTAGATTTATTAGAAGATAATTATGGTATTAATGATAAAAACCTGGCCAATTACCAAGTAGTTATTTTTTTAAATACAACGGGTGATATATTAAATGAGCAGGAACAAAAAGTAATGGAGCGCTTTATACAATCTGGTAAAGGTTTTATGGGTATTCATAGCGCTTCTGATACCGAGTATGATTGGCCTTGGTATACCCAATTAGTAGGAAGGATGTTTGTAATTCATCCAGCAATTCAAAGTGCAAGATTAAATGTGTTGGATGCTAGTTTCCCAGGACTAGAGGGTTTTGCAAATAATAAACAATGGACCGACGAGTGGTATGAGTTTAGTCCAGATAAAGTGGAAGGATTAAAAACTATTTTATCTGTAGACGAAAAAACCTATAATCCAATTGCTAATTGGGAAGCTAATCCAAACAGAGCAGCGGTTGCAGGTAAAGGAATGGGTGCTTTTCATCCCATTGCCTGGTACCATAATTTTGACGGAGGCCGTTCCTTTTATACGAACCTTGGACATTTACCCAGCGATTTTTCAGATCCATCTTATTTAAGTCATATTGTTGCTGGCATTATATGGGCAGCAACAGGAAAAAAATAGACGTATTTAAAATTTTGAAGAATGCGGTTAAATAAATTTATTCTTTTCTTTTTCTTGCACTGCTTAACTACTATTAAGTTGCTTGCACAAGAAAATGCAGTGCATGATTTAGGTACAGGTGGCATAAAAAAAGATTGGCTAATTGATGGTGACAACATTAATCACTTTGTTGCAAAAGTCATTGCAACAGATAAACAAATTGTGATAGAAAATGGCTTACTAAGAAGATCCTTTTTAATAAGCCCAAATTTAGCCTGTATTGATTATACCAATTTAACCAATGGTCAACAATTATTAAGGAGCATTGAACCAGAGGCAAGTATTGTGCTTAATAAAACGAGTTATGCAATTGGTGGTTTGAGTGGTCAAAAAGAAAAAGCCTATTTAAATTTGAATTGGGAAAAAAGTTTGTATGCCAATGATTCTGATTTTTATTTTATAAATTACAGCATTACAAACATTGACAGTTTTGTAAAATACAATCCTCAAACATGGATACCTGCTGCTTATGGACCTTCGGTTCAAAAATTTAAAGGCAAACAATTAGTTTTGCATTTTAAATCTAAAATACCTGCATTAAAAGGGATATTAGTAAATGTGCATTATAATATGTATGATGGCTTACCATTATTATGTAAATGGGTTAGTATCGAAAATGGGAATAATCTAATAAAAATAGACCGAGTTATAAATGAAGTGTTAGGCTTGGTAGAAGAGGAAAGCGCCGTAGTAGGGAGGCCGGAAGAAATGAAAAAACAGCATGGAATATATATAGAGACCAATTATGCTTTTAATAATTCTATGCGTTATGACATTAGCGATCATACCACGCATTGGGATATAGATTCCTCTTATACTTCCCAAGTAAATTATAATTATCAAACGCCCTGCTTGTTAAGAGTGTATCCCGATAAAGCACCTGGTATTGAATTAGCTTCCAATAAAAAATTTACATCGGTTAGAACTTTTGAGTTACTCATGGATAGCTATGATAGAACCCGCAGGGGACTGATGATTAAAAAAATGTATCGTACTGTGGCACCATGGGTTACGCAAAATCCCATATTTATGCACTTGGTAAGTAAGAATGACCAGGAAGTAAGAACAGCTATTGACCAATGTGTAGCTACTGGATTTGAAGCCGTGATTTTAAGTTTTGGAAGTCATTTAAATATGGAAGATAGTAGTGCGCAAAATATAAATAGATGGAAAGCATTATCTGATTATGCACATCAAAAACATATTTTATTAGGAGGCTATTCTTTATTTAGTAGCCGAACCATAAGTCCACAGGACGATGTGATTGATCCTACAACAGGAAAGCCAGGAGGCGCTTTTTTTGGGAATGCTCCTTGCTTTGGCAGTACATGGGGTTTAGCTTACAGAGATAAGATTTTACAATTTTACAAACAAACCCATTTTGATATTTGGGAAAATGACGGGCCTTATCCAGGGGATGTATGCGCTTCTAAAACGCATCCGGGTCATAAAGGTTTAGATGATTCCCAATGGAAGCAAATGAATATCCAAAAGGAATTGTATCAAAGTTTAAATGCAATGGGTGTATATATTAACGCACCAGATTGGTATTTTTTAGATGGCACACATAAAATTGCAGTAGGGTATAGAGAAGTTAATTTTTCATTATCCCGTGAACAACAAATTATTTTAAACAGACAAAATATTATTGACGGGACTAAGGAAAAAATTCCTTCCATGGGCTGGGGATTTGTTCCACTCACAAAATACCAGGGTGGTGGGCCTGAAGCAGTGTTGGAGCCATTACAAGATCATCTCAAAGTTTACCAACAATTAATGATGCAATATTTTGGGGCAGGAATACAAGCCTGCTATCGAGGTCCTAGGTTATACGATTCTGAAATCACCAGAAACATGGTCCAAACTACTATTGATTGGTATAAAAAGTACCGCACTATTTTAAATGCCGATATTATTCCTTTAAGAAGAGCAGATGGTAGCGATTGGGATGGATGGATGCATGTGGATCCATTGGGAGCAGATAAAGGATTTGTACTATTATTTAACCCCACAAATATGGATATTACTAGAAATATTTCTATCCCATTATATTATACAGGAATGACAGACACAGCTACTTTTATGGACGAATTGGGTATGACTAAAAAATGCACAATGGGAGCGGATCAAAATATTCAAATTACCATAACCATTCCTGCCAATGGTTATAAGTGGATGGTGATTCGTTAATTAAAAAACACCTCGTCTACAAAAATCCAGGCAGGGGTTCCTTTGCCTGGATGCCAGGTTGGAATTTGTTTTAAATTACGCAGGGTAAATTTATAAAAAGGGTAAGCTGCACTTTTGTCAATTTTTATTGTAAAGGATTGTACTTGGTTGATATTGGTTTCCTTGGTATAAGCTTTTGAAATAGCGCTATAATCCATAGACTGTAATGCTTTATAAGTTTTCCCATCCAAGCTTGCTTCTACCTGAATGGATTGAATTGGAAATATATAACTACCCGTATTAATTAGTGAATTAAATATTACTTCGTTAAGTTGTGTTGGATTTTTAAATTGCATTATAAATTCCATATTGGTTTTGGAATAGCCCAACCATTTTCCATTTCCAAAATTCATTTCGCCTAATTCATGATCAATAATGGTATTGCCACCTTTACCCATATATTTAGGATCGGGTTGGGTAAGCAAAATAATGGTATCGGCACTTAAGGAAGATTTATAAAATGTTTTCTGTACTACATCACTGGATAACCATCCCTTTTTAAACACTTTTGTTTTCACTGTAGTGTTCTTATTTAATTTTAAAGGTGCTGTATAAGTGGGGCTATTTAAACTATCGGGTTCTGAATCGTCAATGGTGTATTTAATTGTAACACCATTTAAAAAATGCTTAATAGGCACAATTACATTGTCCGTAATAATAGTGCTATCCTGTTGTATCGAAGGCTTATTTAACTTCATAACTGAGTCTTCTAAATTATCACCTACTGTAAATGCAATGGAAGGATATTTTGTGATCAAGGAATTTAAATCCTTTTTAAATAATCCATTCGCCCATAATTGTATTTTTTGAATATTCCCGGGTTTGATAATGGATTCTAGCTTATTATTATCTATAATCATTCCAGCTAAGGATAAAGATTTTAATTTTTTCAAAGAAGTTAGCCCTTGTATATCTTCTATTTTTAATTTAGTATAGTTTAAATTTAATTTCTCCAAATTCGAAAAGCCATTTATGATATCCACATCTTTTTTTTGCAATGGCATATTTTGCATATTTAAAGTAATAATCTGATCTTTTATTTTATTTAGCTTTTCTAAATATGCTGTCTTATAAAAACTGCCCTGAAAAAAGTTCACATTTATAGTAGAAGCGCCATGAAAATCATATTGCACACTTACGTAGTTACTATTGTATGCGTCCAAGTTGGGTTGTTCGGTAGCTTTATTAAAGTTAGGAGCTATATACTGGCTAGCTAAAATGAATAAACTATCTTTTTTATCTAAGGCCTTCAAGGTTTTATTTAAGTCTCCTCCCAATTGCATCCATTTGGTAATAATTGCCAACTCCTCCTTAGTAAGTTGTTTGTTATCCACGGGAGGCATATGTTTTTCATCGTTGAGCGACAAATGTATTCGTTCTAATAACTGATTGCCATGCTTGCCACCTTTTTTTATGAGTTCGATACTGGTTAATTGTAAGTCTCCTTTTATTTTATCTCCTCCATGACAGGTTACACATTTATTAATTAAAATGGGTTGCACTGCTTTTTCATAAACCGTTATTAAGGAATCGGGCTTATTAATTATAGTTTGATTATTTACATTTTTAGGTAGCGAGAGTGCGTCTTTACCATGCGTGAGCTGTCCTCCTTTATGGGTGAAAATAATTATCACCAATACATAACCAATCCCAAATAGTTTTCTAAATAAGGGTCGCGCCATAAAATAGGCTTTGGGAACGAGCACCACTAACCATGCCAAATAAGAAATGGCCAATCCGCCCCATTGATGAATAAGCAATATGTTTTTATCATAGTTGCCGCCTTTAGAAATAAATATGCCAAATAGGGCAACCAAGGATGCTAGTAAAGCATGTAGAGTAAATAATTTTTGTTCAACCGGTTCTTGGAGGATGGGTTTATAATTAACGAAAATGTACAAACTAATGCATAAGCCCAATACAATCGGGAAATGCAATACAACAGGATGCCATTGTCCAATCCAGGATAACCAAGGACCTACATTTAGTTTGCCAATGAATATACATAGCAAAAGCAAGTATGGATTAATAACCCAAAGGATGTTTTCCAATACATTTTGACTACTTATTTTTTTCATGCTAGCTTATAATTTCTTTTACCACATTGCCAGCTACATCGGTTAAACGATAGCGTCTTCCTAAATGTTTGAAAGTGAATTTTTCATGATCTACGCCCATTAAATGCAATACCGTTGCATGAAAATCGTGCACATGCACAGGAAGGGTATTAATATTATATCCAAAATCGTCTGTCTCTCCATATACACCTGGTTTTACGCCGCCACCTGCCATCCAAATAGTAAAACATCTTGGATGATGATCTCTACCGTAGTTGTCTTTTGTTAATGCACCTTGGCAGTAATTGGTTCTTCCAAATTCACCACCCCAAATCACCAAGGTTTCATCTAATAATCCTCTTTGTTTTAAATCCTTAATTAAAGCAGCCGAAGGTTGGTCCACATCCTTACATTGTCCAATAAGTTCATTGGGTAAATTATTATGACCATCCCAACCCTGATGATATAATTGTACAAAGCGTACACCACTCTCGGAGAGTTTGCGTGCTAGTAAACAATTGGCTGCATAGGTGCCAGGCAGTAAACAGTCCGGCCCATACATTTTTACAATCGATTCTGGTTCATTTTGCAAGGAAGTGACTTCGGGTACTTCCATTTGCATGCGATAAGCCAATTCGTATTGTTGAATTTTAGTCACAATTTCGGGGTCACCAATTTCCTTATAAGATTCCTGATTTAAGTCTGCTAATTCGTCTAACATTTTTCGCTTGTCAGTTCGATCAATAAATTCAGGATCACTTAAATATTTTACAGGTTCTTCGCCACTACTAAATTGTACGCCCTGGTGTATAGAATCTAAAAATCCATTGTTCCATAATTTGGAATATACCCCTTGGCCATTTCCTTTTCCCTTACTTAATAAAACGGTGAAGGCGGGTAGATTTTTATTTTCACTTCCTAATCCATAACTAATCCATGAACCCATGCTTGGACGGTTGCCTACTTGTGCACCTGTTTGGAAAAAAGTAAGTGCAGGATCGTGGTTGATGGCTTCCGTATACAAAGATCTTATGATACATAAGTCGTCGCTTATGCTAGCAATATGTGGAATGGTTTCACTAAAATAGGCGCCCGTATTTTGGTTTTGTGTAAAATTAAATCGCGTACCTGCTAATGGAAATTTAGTTTGATTGGCCGTCATACCTGTTAAGCGTTGTCCTCCTCTAATACTTGCTGGCAAATCCTGTCCATGCATTTTTTGTAACATGGGTTTATAATCAAATAAATCTAATTGAGAGGGTGCGCCGTTTTGGAATAAATAAATAACACGTTTAGCTTTTGGGGCAAAATGGGGTAGTACATTATTAAATAAATCTTCCTCATTACTTGCATCAAATATCCCAGGGATCATTAAAGAACCCAATGCCATTCCCCCTATACCTAAACTGAGCTTAGATAAAAACTTTCTTCGATTTTGATTTAATCCGTGTTCTATAAATTCTTTCATGCGCTATGATTTAGTAATCGCCTCTTCCAAATTATACAATAGCAAACAGGTTTTCATTAAAGCTGCAGCTTCCAATTCGTTCTTGTCTTTTTGAACTGTTTTATATTCTCCTGTTGACAATGTTTTTTGAATCAATCCCTTATTGGATTTAAAATAAGTTTCTTGATCCTGATAATAACCTACCAATTTATCTTTTTCAGAAGATTTTGGTTTTCTTATTAAGATGAGCTCAAATGCTTTTTGTATTTTATCTTCTATGCTTCCTGTTTCACTACTTAATTTTTGTGCAAGTACCCTTGATGCTTCTAATACGGCTGGGTCATTAAGCATATTTAAGGCTTGCAGAGGTGTGTTGGTGCTAGAGCGCTTGGCTTCACATTGATCCCGATTGCTTGCATCAAACATCATCATACTTGGAGGAGGAGCAGTTAGTTTAATAAAAGTATACATGCCTCTGCGATACAATGCGTCCCCATGATCTTGTTTATAAGCTGCTAATTGACCTCGTCCCGAAGTAGTGCTTTCCCATACCCCTTTGGGTTGATAAGGTTTAACACTTGGGCCTCCAATGGTATTATTTAAAAGTCCACTGGTACTTAATACCCAGTCCCTAATAAACTCCGCTTTTAAACGAATACGCGGCGCTCTGGCATAATAACTATTATCAGGATCTTTTTCCAAATGTTGTTTTTCTATAATACTAGACTGTGTATAGGTTGCACTAGACATTATTTTTTTGACCAAATATTTTATATCCCAATTGTGTTCCATAAAATCCACGGCCAACCAATCTAATAATTCGGGGTGCGTAGGGAGTTCGCCTTGTAATCCAAAGTCACCAGATGTTTTTACTAAACCCTTTCCAAAAATATCCTGCCAAATAAAATTCACAAATACCCTTGCGGTTAATGGATTCTTTTTATCTACCGTCCACTTTGCCAATCCCAATCGGTTGCGTTCAAATTTTGTAGTATCAAATGGCATCACAGATTTTAAAGCAGCTGGTTGCACCAAATCTGCCGGTGCATCATAACGTCCTCTACTTAATAAATAGGTAGGCCTAATGGTATCACCCATCACCGATACTTCTAATTGATTGGTGTCCTTTGTATTGATATAGGTTAATAAATTTTTCCTATCCTCGACACTAATAAAAAGTTTTGGATTTTTTGCAGGGGTGGAAACACTTACATCACCTTCATATCCTTTTTCTTTACTCATGTTAAAGAAGCCATACAATTGATAATAATCCTTCGCGGAGAAAGGGTCGTATTTGTGATCATGACATTGCGCACACTCAATGGTCACACCTAAGATGGCTTTGCCATAGGTTCTGGTTTTATCTATATTATTAGTAACCCTGTATTCCTCTTCAATCACACCCCCTTCCTCGGTGTATTTATGATTTCTCCAAAAGGCAGTGGCTAAAATGGTTTCTTTATTACTATTAGGCATGAGGTCGCCTGCAATTTGTTGTGTTAAAAATTCATCATAATGCATATTCTTATTAAATGCATTAATGACCCAATCCCGCCATGGCCATTGTGTTCTAATATTATCATCCTGGTATCCATAGGAATCGGAATATCTGGCAAGGTCCAACCACAACACCGACATTTTTTCACCGTATGACGGCTTGTTCATGAGTTGATCAATTAATAATGCATACCAGTTTTCACTTTTATTACTCATCCAGGTTTGAAGTTCGGTGTAAGCTGGAGGTAATCCATTTAAATCGATGTAAGCGCGTTTGATTAAATTTTCTTTTTCCGCTTCTTTATTAGGTGACAATCCTTTCTCTTCCATTTTTTCCGCAATGAAATAATCTATCTCATTTTTTACCCAACTTGTATTACTCACTTTTGGAACTGCCGTTTTTTGCGGTGCTACAAAGGACCAATGCTTTTCATATTTAGCACCTTCCTTAACCCATTGCTTAAATAAATTTATTTCGGCAGGTGTTAACCTCGCTAAATGACTTTCGGGCTTGGGCATTACAATATTAGGATCATTGGATTCAATCCTTCTGATGAGTTCACTTTTCTCAATGCTTCCGGGGACTATCGCATAATGCCCTTTGTTATTGGGTAGTTCTGCATAGGCCTTTTCTTGTATATCCAATCTTAGCCCCGCTTTCATCTTATTAACATCAGGCCCGTGGCAGGAAAAACATTTGTCAGATAAAATGGGTCTAATGTCTTTATTATATGATATAGGTTTCTTAGCCTTCGCATTACTGAATGCAAAAAAATAAGTACCTACTGCTACAAGGGTAACAATGAATATAAGTACAAAGCTTAATTTATATTTTTTAAAAAAGATCAAATTTATACTTTTGAAAATTTATAAGGGTACACTTTTCCAGAAGCCCATTGTGCAACATAAATATTACCATCATCGTCTACACAAACATCATGTGGATGATTTAATATTTTATCGGTTTGTGACATGGGCTGTAATACGCCATTCACATAAGTTGGCTCGCTACCTCCTAAATTAGAAACTACTTTATTGTGCTTATCTAATATGGTAATAAAACCAGTATGTTCTGTGTCTAAATTAGGTGAACGTAAAACGGCTGCATATAAATATGCACCTTTAATTACAGGCCTACATACGCATGCACCAGGCAAATGAATCACCTCCATTAGTTTTCCGTTCATGCTAAAACGTTTAAAGGCATTGCGCGTACGATCCGTAATAAGTAGGGTAGGCTTGCCATTGCGGGTATCAACACAAATACCATGTGCATTATCAAAATGGGCATCTCCTTCCCCTCTACCGCCAAAAACATTTTTTAAATTTCCTTTCTCATCATAGTGCATAATATGTTGAGCGCCATAACCGTCGGCAATATAAAATTCACCATTTTGTAAAACGGTAGTTTCAGTAGGTACAAAAGCGGTTGGTTTTACATACGCTGGAACATCTTTTGGTGCATCAATGGTAAAAATTATTTTCCCCTCCATGGTTGTTTTATACACCTGATGTTTTTCTGTATCGGTAATAAATAAATAATCGTTCTTGCCATCATGTTGCACTGTTAAACCGTGGGCTCCTGGAAAATCATGTCCCCAGCTTTCCAATAACTTTCCACTTTTATTGTAAACAATAATATTGTTTTTGGTTTCATTGGTTAATAATACTATACGGCCTTTGCCATCCTGTATCATTTCGTGACAATCATTCACTGGTGTTTGGTCCGCGTTTAAATTCCCCCATTTTGTGTCCAGGGTATATTGCATATGGTTATGACCATATACGGGTGTAGTTGGATTCATATTAATTTTACTAGTAATGAAGATGCCCATGGTAGACACGGCGCTATCTTTTAAAAAGTTTCTTCTTTTCATGGTAATGCAGGCAATCGTTAAGGCCTTACCAAATTTATTGAATTAGGGGCAAAATCTGAAATTATATATTT
>CANGFA010000016.1 GCA_947453145.1 Bacteroidota bacterium | reverse complement strand
TTCATAAAACCTAATAAATTTGTTCTATCGTTTAAAACTATAAAAAACACATCTATGAACAAAGCAGAATTAATCGCACACATCGCGGACAGCGCAGATTTACCAAAAACATCAGCTAACGCAGCTTTAGATGCTTTCATCGAAGCAGTAACTAAATCTTTGAAAAAAGGTGACAAAGTAACTTTAGTAGGTTTTGGTACTTTCTCAGTATCTAAGCGTGCTGCAAGAACTGGTCGTAACCCACAAACTGGGGCTACAATCAAGATCAAAGCTAAAAAAGTTGCAAAATTCAAGGCTGGTAAAGAATTAAGCGGAAAATTGTAATTTGAAATTTATTTCAATAAAAACCCCCTTATATCAGGGGGTTTTTTTATTTTTGCTATCCAATCACTAAAAAACACACTATTATGGGTAGAGGAGATAAAAAAACAGCTAAAGGAAAAAGATTCTTAGGTTCTTTCGGAAAGAGCAGACCTCACAAGACTACTAAAGCTAAAAAAGCGACTAAAGCGAGCGCATAAGACCGTTTGCTTTCTAATAAGATTCCCCGAACTGCTTTTGTACGTTCGGGTTTTTTTATTGTAATTTTGCCCCTATGAAGCGCATCTTACTTATTATCCTCCTACAAGTTTTTACAGCCAGCCTATTTGCTCAGTGTGCAATTTGTACTAAAACAGCCAGTCAAATGGGGGAGGACGCTGGAAAGGGCTTTAATTTTGGCACTTTATACTTAGCTGCCATGCCATTTGCCATCATGGGCTATATCGCCATTAGATGGTGGAAGAATGAAAAGCAAGGATAATCCTGTTTTTTAAAAATTGAGTCTTACTAAATTAATATACCTTTAATTTCTCGACACTTACTTTTAAAAACTGTTTGGTAAATATCTGTATTGCAATGACTACCCAAACCATAAAGCAACCCAATGCTTTTAATGCATAGGGCATCATAATATGTGTTCTTACCCAAGGCGTAAGCAAATCGGAGTAAGAGAAACTGGAAAAAAATATTGCTATTATAAAAAGCACGTTCATCCACTTTGTTTTTTCTTGCAAAGTGTACCATAAGCAAATAGCGGGGACCCCAATAATATAAGTAGGCGATTCGGTTCCAGTATTAAACACAATTATAAAAAGCAATACCGAACATAAAATATACAGTTGATAAACAGGATGTTTAAAATAATTGTAAAACAAATACTGCGCTCCAAAAACAATTAATGCTGGAATAATAAAATACCACTTTACTAAATTGGGTAAATTAAAAATTCTTTTAACCATTCCCTGTAATGTAATGTCCACCATATTTTGATGCATCGAAACGGTGATGTCAAAATTAGATTTTAAGGATAATGCGGCAAACCAATCTCGGTAACACTGTACTAAGTTAGCAGGGCTTGTAATAAGTAGGGGCAGGCAAATAATAACGATGGCCCAAGCTATAAAATATAGAATAAACTTAATTTTATTCTTACTGAAAAAGAAAAAAGCCAATCCGGTTATGCTATACAACTTTATAAAAAATCCTAGCAGCATCATCAGCACCGAACTACTTTCTTTTTGCTTTAATAAATAAACAAAAGACAAAATAATAGTAGCAGCCATAATACCGTTGCTTTGTAAATTAGAACTTGCGTTCATCATTTCATTTGCCGAAAGCAACAAAATAAAGTTTTGATATTTTGCCTTAATAGGTAATTGCCTAATGGCATAATACAAAATACCGGCATCAAAGAAACCCCAAGCAAAGGGCGCTATTAAATTGGGTAAAAATGCAAAAGGAATAACAAAAACCGGGAAACTTGGACTATAATAATAATGATCCTTGTATTCATTAATATATTCCAGATATAAATTGGTATGATTCTTTAAATGGAAAAAAGACTGTTTAAAAATGATAAAGTTATTATACGCATCTCCCTTTACTGCATTCAACAAAGCAATCGCCACCAATCCAAACCAAATAATAGCTGCTACTTTATTATTATCAAAAAGTTTACTAAATTTTAATTTTAAATGACTCATGGATTAGTGGTTAACCAAATTGTTTAATAACGTCTAATAATTCCAAAATTCCTTCTTTAGTATTTGCAGTGGTTTGAACTATGTAAGTTTTTTTAGCAGCACTACTTCTATCTGCTAATGTTTGTTTTAAATGATTGGCAAATTTTTGCGCTTCAGGTCGATCACATTTATTTACTACATAAATATTGGCCACTTCAAATAAACCAGATTTCATCATTTGAATTTCGTCCCCCGCTTCTGGCACCAATACCAATACGGTTGGATAAGCAATTTTTGCAACCTGCACTTCGGACTGCCCCACTCCTACTGTTTCTAAAATGATATAATCAAAACCTGCGGATTGCAAAAGCAAAACTACTTGGTCTATGTTTTGTATCAATCCACCCAAATGTCCCCTGGTAGCTAAGGATCTTATAAAAACAGACGGATGCAAATACCACTCTCTCATTCTAATTCTGTCACCCAATAATGCACCTTCATGAATTACAGAACTTGGATCCACGGAAAGAACAGCTACTTTTTTTTGTTCATTCACAAGCGCGCCAACTAGGGAGGCTATTAAGGTGCTTTTTCCTGCACCTGGAGGACCTGTAAATCCAAGTACAGGCACTTTGTCCATGGGCAATTCGGATGTATACGCAGCAGCGCCTTCCTCCTGATTTTCAATATGCGAAATTGTCTTTGATAAAAAAAGAAAGTCTCCTTTTTTAACACCCTCCTTTATTTCTTGTATGCTGTATAACATTAAGGTCTAATAATTTGATGATTTCTAAAATCAAAAGGTCTTATACCTGTCCACTTTTCAAAATAATATAAAATTCTGTTTTTGAAAGAGAAATTCTTTTTTGAAATATCTAAATCAATAGCCCAATTTTTTCTTTGAATCCGATCTAGCATAACATTGGGATGTGTGTCCGTGAATTTTTCTAAAGAATCGAATCCCGAAAAATCATAATAATCAGGACTAGAAATAATTGCTGACATTTTTGTGTCATCGTTCCAAAAAGTAGCGCTCTCTTTTTGTTTCTTTCGCATTTGTTCGGGGCTCTTTACCCAACCATAATGATAAATGCTCGCATTAATAGCGGCTACTGGTAATTTGGACTTGCCTATTCTAAATCCTTGTGCATCTTTATACGCACTAATCAATTTATTATTTCTAATAATGCGTGTTTCGTGCGCATACCATTTTCTGCTATCACCAACATAATCATAGGTTCCAAAGAAATGTTTATACCTGAATAATAATCCCTGCACTGCTTCGTCCTTTTCGTACTGCGCACAAGCAGCTAAAATATTTGCATGGTATTTTTCGTGCACTACCTCGTCTCCCTGAATATAAAAAGCCCAAGTAAATGAATCATCAATTAGCTGAAAAGCTTTGTTTGTTTCAACGGCAAGCACCGTTCCTCCTTTTCTTAAATTTTTATCCCAAACCGAATGATGAATTTTTATTTTAGGATCTCCAGTGGATTCTATTAAGGCAATGGTCTCATCGCTGGAATCACCAATTAAAACAATCATTTCATCCACCACAGGAAGAATGGATCGAATGGCTTCCAAGATGGGGAAATCATTGGTCACTGCATTTTTGATAATGGTAAATCCGGCAATCTTCATGTCCTTTTAATTTGTTCTCCAAATAACCGAAATCTTTTGCAACTTGCCTACTGTTTTAATCAAACTTTGCTACAAAGGGTTTAAATTTGAGCTTAGAAAAAGTATATGTCAACCACCATTTGTTTTGATTTTGGAAACACCCGATTAAAAG
Organism: Bacteroidota bacterium; assembly: GCA_947453145.1. Classification (GTDB taxonomy): domain Bacteria; phylum Bacteroidota; class Bacteroidia; order Chitinophagales; family Chitinophagaceae; genus Sediminibacterium. The sequence goes on along the minus strand of CANGFA010000016.1, from coordinate 56,249 downwards.
CGGCCATTTTTAAGGAAAATGAGTTGTTGGAAGTGGTAGTGCTTGAAAAAGGAGATACATTTGAAATTACAGCACTAATCAATAAATGGACCCCGGCTAAAACCATTTTATCCTCGGTGATTCACCATGATAAAGGTATTGAAGCCCTTTTATCTCAAAACAGCTCATTTCATTTATTAGGGCCCAGCTCTATCATTAATTTTACGAGTCCTGTTGGAAAACCCGAAACCATTGGAGCAGATCGCTTAGCTATTATTGCAGCAGCAGTGGATAAATACCCCCATCAACATAGTTTAGCTATTTCCTTGGGAACCTGTATTACCTTCAATTTTGTCAATAATCAACACCAATTTTTGGGGGGAAGCATCTCTCCTGGCATGCAAATGCGTTTTAAGGCCATGCATGAGCAAACAGCGCTTTTACCCCTTATCCAGCCCTCTTCTGAGTTCACTTTAGTGGGATATGACACCAAAACCAACCTTTTAAGTGGGGTCATTTTGGGAATTGCAGCCGAAATTGACGGTATTATTGGGGCTTATGAACAAAAATATGCCAACTTTAACGTGCTATTAACCGGCGGGGACATTTGTTATTTTGCGCCTCACTTAAAAAAGAGGATATTTGCCGACCAAAATTTAATATTTAAAGGACTTTATGCTATTTGTGAAAAAAATACTTAGGCTGATACCCTCAATCGTTTTAGTTTGTTCTCTATTACCTGCTAAAGCTCAAATTAATTCTCCGTTTTCTAGATATGGATTAGGCAACGAGGTTTTTAATAGTCAAAACGCCACCAGTCAGGGTTTGGGAGGTTTCACGGCTGCCTACACTTCTAGTATGAATGGAAGTTTTGGTCAATCAGTTAACTTTAATAATCCTGCTTCCTATGGTAGTTTATTCATGACCACTTTTGACTTAGGCATGAATTTAACCAACAATTCACTTAGGAGACAGAATCCGGTTTCTAAATTCAACTCTACTTATTTTGTCCCCAACTATGTGGCTGTGGGAGTTCCAATAGACAAAGTGCATAAAATTGGGATGGCTTTTGGACTAAGACCTTTAACCCAAATTAATTACTCCATAGATGAATTAAAAGTAATGTCAAGTGGCGATACTTTGTATAATAACTACATTGGACAAGGTGGATTGAACCAAGCTTTTATTGGAGCGGGTAAGTCATGGAAACATTTAAGTGTAGGTTTTAATACTGGTTATAATTTTGGGAAAAAGAAAATTCAAAACATAAAATCATTTGTATATAATACGGACTCTACTGCATTTTATCAATCCATTGCAAGTACCAATACTTTGTTTGGAGGTTTTTTCTTGCACTTAGGTATTTTAGGTGATATACCCCTAAAAACGGTTCAACATAAAACAGCAACAGATAAAACAGAGTATACCTTAAGTTATGGTGCAACAGCAACATTGGATCAAACTTTATCAGGCAAACAAGATATTCTAAGATCCACCGGTACTTTTACAACCGGTACAGAAACACATTTAGACACAGTATCCTTGTCATCCAATAATGTTGGTAGCATTAATTTACCTGCCATTTATACTGCCGGAATTTCTTTTCATAAAAAGGAAATTAGCAATAACGGAATTTATGACCAATGGGTAGTGGGTTTAGAATTTGATAAAGCAGCTTGGAAAGACAAGTACAATTTTTATGGCCAAAATGATTTATTGTCAAACTCTTATATGACTAGGGTTTGTGTGCAATTTTGTCCAAATGCATTAGACTATGAAAACTACTGGTCAACAGTTACCTACCGAGCAGGTTTTAATACAGGAAAAGACTATATCAATATAGATCAAAACGGATTAAAGGTAACTAGCTTCTCCATTGGAGCTGGATTCCCAATTAGAAAATATCGCTCTTACGATTACCAATTTTCATTGCTAAATATGGCCTTCCAATTTGGTAATAGAGGAACCATCGTAAATAGCTATCAAGAAAACTTTTTTCAATTTACTTTTGGATATAGTTTAAGTGATATTTGGTTTAACAAACGCAAATATGATTAATCCTTTATTTCATACTAAATATATTACAGCAGTTACCATTTTATGTAGCTGCTTTTTTATGGCCTCCTGTGAAAACAATATTAATGAGGTAAAAGCTTTAAGCCAAAATAAAGGAGGCATTGATATAGGTAAGGATGTGGCAATTTATATGAGTGACGGTGGTAGGATGACGGCAAAGATGATGGCACCTGTAATGAAAAAATATTTACAGGATAGTGGCCAAATGGTGGAATTCCCAAATACCATTAAGGTAGATTTTTACAAGGATAGCGCAATTGTAAATAGTAAATTAAGTGCCAACTATGCAAAATATATTCAGGAAGAGAATATGTTTTTTTTAAGAGGCAATGTAGTGGTGTATACGACCCTAGGCGATACCTTGTGGTGTAGAGAAATGTATTGGGATCAAAAGACGAGTACTTTTCACACAGATAAAGAAGTAGTTGTTAAACAGCACAATCCAATTTCTAAAGTATATGGATTAGGATTCGAGGCCAATCAAGACTTAACCGATATTAAGATTTTTAAGCCGCAATCAAATAGTTTTGCAATTATTTCAGATACAGTTGCATTATAAAATAAATATGCGTAATTTTTAACTATGATACTGGCTATTATTGCTTCCTTAATTTTAATAGGTTTCTTCTCAGGATATGAGATTGGCTTTGTGAGTGCCAACCGATTAAGCCTAGAGTTAAAAAAGAAAAACGGCGACCCTGCCGGTTTAATCATTGCTAAATTTTTGCAAGCACCCACTCAATTTATTGGAACCTGTTTAATTGGTCTAAACATTTCCCTAGTGGTTTTTGGCATTTTATTTGAACAATTATTGGACACCTATATATGGCCAAAAAATACGGGCGCATATGCAATATTATTAGGCAATACCATCCTCTCAACGATGGTGATTTTAATTATTGGTGAGCTTATTCCTAAAGCCATTTTTAAAGCAAGGGCTAGCACCATGATTGCGCGCTTTGCCTACATTGCAAGATTTTTCCATATTCTATTTAGTCCCCTCACAAAAATATTAGTAAGTATTGCGCAATGGGTAGTAAGTAACTTATTGCAAGTTAAAGTAGTAAATAAAAAAGAAGCCTTTTCTAAAGTGGATTTAGCTCATTTTGTTCAACAAAACATTGAGCATCCCGAGCAACAGGAATTAAATAAGGACTTATTTGAAAATGCATTAAGCTTACCAGATATCAAAATTAGAGAGTGCCTGGTTCCTAGAACAGAAATTATTGGCGTAGAAGTTAACACAACCATACAAGCATTAAGCGACATGTTTGTAGAGACTAAACTAAGTAAGTTAATCGTATATGATGATACTTTGGACAGCATCGTTGGTTATGTGCATCAATTGGACTTGTTTCAGAAACCAAAAAATATTGCATCCATTATACATCCAATTATATTGGTGCCCGAAAGTATGAATGCCGCGGATTTGATAAATCTTTTTTCTAAAAAAAGAAAAAGTATCGCCTGGGTAGTAGATGAGTTTGGAGGTACCGCTGGCATTGTAACTATGGAAGATGTATTAGAAGAAATATTTGGAGAAATTGATGATGAATATGATGAACAAGAATTTATTGAGAAAAAGTTATCTGACAAGGATTTTATATTCAGTGGCCGTTTAGAGTTAGATTATTTAACAGAGAAGTATGGCATTGATTTTGGTGCTGAAAACTCCGAAACATTAAGCGGATATTTAATACATTGCCACGAAGCCATTCCCAAGGTGAAGACCCTGATTAAACTAGCCCATTTTGACGCCGAAATTTTGGCTGTAAGTGATACCAGGATTGAAAAAGTGAAGGTAAAAATCCACTAAAACTATTTTAGGAAAATGGCTTCCCTTTTTGCCCGAGAAGCCTTAACTTTAGCCCTCATTGAATTAATTACATGGCCATATTTGATAGATTTAAAAAGAACGAAGATTCAGAGATGTCTTTTATTGATCATCTTGAAATATTGAGAGGAACTATTGTTAGATCTCTATCTTCCATTTTAATAGCTGCGATTGTTATTTTCATCTATCGAGATTGGATTATGGACAATGTAATTACGGGTCCTTTAAATCCAGATTTCATTACCTACCGAGCTTTTTGCAATTTAAGTCATTGGTTACATTTGGGAAACTCCCTTTGTATGCCTCCTGTAAAAACGCAATTACAAAGTACCACATTTGGTGGCCAGTTTTTAAGTGCCATAAGCATGGCCATGGTGGGGGGAATTATTGTGGCTTTCCCTTTTGTATTTTGGCAGGTTTGGAGATTTATTAAACCGGCTTTAAAAGACAAAGAAGTAAAAAATACAAGGTTCGCTATATTTTGGGTTTCTTTCTTTTTCTTCCTAGGTGCTGCTTTTGGATTTTTTGTTTTAGGTCCATTCACTTTTAATTTTTTAGCAAGCTTTCAATTAGGAACCAAAAGTATCATTACTACCATTCCAACATTCGCAGACTATTTGGATAACTTAACCAACTTGATATTGGGTTGTGGCATTGCATTTGAAATGCCAGTAGCGGTATTTTTACTTACTAAAATTGGAATAGTTACGCCTAAGTTTTTAAGTAAAACAAGGAAATATGCAGTCGTGATTATTTTAGTAGTCGCTGCATTTATTACGCCAAGTCCAGATTGGTATAGTCAAACTATTGTTTTCATTCCTTTATATGCACTATTTGAATTCAGCATTTTTGTTTCAAGATGGGCTTATAAATCAATGGAGATAGAAGACGAAGAATGGGATTAAAATTGCGTCCTAAATAATAAAAAGAACTTAAATAAATAAATATATGTCATTTGTATTTGATGTTTCAAAGCCCATTGCCATTGGATCGGACCACGCTGGTATTGACTATAAGTCTCAGGTAAAATTATGGTTGGAAGCAAATGGATATACTGTAAAAGATTTTGGAACTTATAACAGTGACTCCGTGGACTACCCCGATTTTGCGCATCCTACTGCAACAAGTGTTGAAACGGGTGAGGCAAGCTTTGGTATTTTATTTTGTGGAAGTGCAAATGGGGTTGCCATGACAGCTAATAAACATGAAGGTATACGCGCTGGTTTATGTTGGTTAACTGAAGTAGCCGAATTGACCCGTTTACACAACGACGCTAATATGATTTGCATACCAGCTCGCTTTGTAAGTTTAGATGCAGCAAAAGAAATGATAGAAAAATTTATGACTACCCCTTTTGAAGGAGGTAGACATCAAAATAGGGTGAATAAAATTGCTTGTTCTTAAATTATTAATTAAACCATTTTTAAAAAAATCAATTAGATGAAAAAATTAATTTGGGTTTTATCGCTTTTCATAAGCACCATTAGTTTTGCTCAAAAAGGAAAAGAGCTTACTAAATTTAGTAATGTGATTACCGCAGAAGCTTTAAAAGCAAAGCTTTCTGTTATCGCAAGTGCGGAGATGGAAGGCCGCGAAACAGCAAGTCCTGGTCAAAAGAAAGCAGCTGCTTTTATTGAATCAGAATTTAAAAGAATGGGGCTGTTACCTGGAAATGGCACTAGCTACCAACAAACCTATCCAGTTTACCAAGACAACTTAACAGCGAAAGCAATTTTCGTAAATGGAACTACTTTTGAATGGGATAAAGATTTTACTTTTTCGCTACAAGGTATTGTAAGTGGTAAATGGGATTATACCAATGTTGTTTTTGCAGGCTATGGAATTGTGGATGACACAAAGGGTATTAATGATTATACTGGTTTAGATGTTAAAGGAAAATTAGTAGTGATCTTAGAGGGTACAAGTGCTGGTATGCCAGCTATGGGACAAGGTGGTAATCGTGCATTTAATGCAAACCCTGCATCTCCAATGGCTAAAATGCGTGTTGCATCTACAAAAGGAGCAGCAGGATTATTAGTGGTATCTGCAAGTTTCCCTCGCAAAACACCCACGGAAACAAAAGGAAATTTGTACTTAAAAAAGAACGACGGACCTGGATTTTTAATGGCGAATATTTCAACGAATGTGGCCAATGCACTTTTAGCAAAAACGGGTGCAAGCATTGCGGATTTATCTAGCATGACTAAAGGAGATTATAATGCAGACGTAACATTGGTAGCCACCAAAAAAACAGAGAATTTAGAAAGTAGCAATGTTATTGCATACTTACCAGGTACAGATAAAAAAGAGGAATACTTATTCTTAACGGGTCACTATGACCATTTAGGGAAAAGAGGTGATGTTATTTGGTATGGTGCTGACGACGATGGTTCTGGTACCGTAGGTGTAATGCAAATGGCAGAGGCTTTTGCAGCAGCTGCAAAAAAAGGAAAGAGCCCAAGACGTACGATTGTATTTATGACTGTAAGTGGAGAAGAGAAAGGCTTATGGGGTTCTCAATATTATTCAGAGCATCCTTTATTCCCATTGGAAAAAACTACTGCCGATTTAAATACCGATATGATTGGCCGCGTGGACACAGAGCGTACTTCAGCTGATTCTTTAAATTATGTTTATGTAATTGGACATGATAAATTAAGTTCTGATTTGCCAATTATCAATGAAGCTGCAAATAAACAATCTAGCAATATCACTTTGGATTATAAATACGATGACCCAAATGATAAGAACATGATTTATTACAGAAGTGACCATTATAACTTTGCAAGAAAAGGAGTTCCTATTTTATTTTTCTATGATGGTATGTTGCTTGCTGACTATCATAAACCAACCGACACCATTGAAAAGATCAATTTTGAATTAATGAGAAAAAGAACTCAAATGGTATTTTATACAGCCTGTGAAATTGCCAACAGAGATGAGATGTTGAAAAGAGACATTCCTTTAAACATGCCAAGTCGTTAATAAGAAAAGCCCTTAATAAAATTTAAGGGCTTTTTTAATTACAAATATTTAGTAATCTTCTATTGTCCTAAAATATAGGCAAAGATCAATGGCACTACAATGGTAGCATCACTCTCAACAATAAATTTAGGCGTATGAATATCTAATTTACCCCAGGTAATTTTTTCATTCGGTACCGCACCTGAATAAGATCCATAAGAAGTAGTGCTATCGCTTATTTGACAGAAGTAACTCCAAAAAGGAACGTCATGCCATTCTAAATCCTGGTACATCATGGGCACTACACAAATTGGGAAGTCACCCGCAATACCACCACCCACTTGAAAAAAGCCTACGCCTTTTCCACCACTATTGGCTCTGTACCACTCTGTTAACATCACCATATATTCAATACCGTTTTTAACGGTGCTTGCTTTTAATTCATTCTTAATTACATAAGAAGCAAAAATATTTCCGGTGGTGCTATCCTCCCAACCTGGAACGATAATTGGAATGTTCTTTTTAGCAGCTGCTACAATCCAGCTATCCTTGGGATCAATCTCATAAAATTCTTCCAACACGCCACTTAAAACCACTTTGTATAAAAACTCATGCGGGAAATATCTTTCGCCAGCAGCTTCTGCATCCTTCCATACTTTTTCCAATGGCTTTTGTAAACGACGAAAAGCTTCCTCTTCAGGGATACATGTATCTGTAACACGGTTGTAATGATTCTCTAATAAATCCCACTCGTCCTGTGGTGTTAAATCACGATAGTTAGGTACTCTTTTATACTTGCTATGCGCCACTAAGTTCATCACATCTTCTTCTAAATTAGCGCCAGTACAACTAATAATGGCAATTTTATCCTGACGGATCATTTCCGCCAAACTAATACCTAGTTCAGCCGTACTCATGGCACCTGCTAAACTTACCAGCATTTTGCCGCCGTCTAATAAATGGGTTTCATATCCTTTAGCAGCGTCTACTAAAGCAGCAGCATTAAAATGTCTGTACTGATGTTCAATAAATTGGGAAACAGGTCCTTTGCTCATTTTTTCAGATTTGATGCAAAAGTAATTTTTTTTGGGCATAAATAGTACCTTGTGAAGGCTATGAAAAAAACCACACCCAACCTACTATTAGCCCTTATCCTATTAGCCATCCCTTTTGGGTACGCAGCCTATGTTTATCCAAGTTTACCTGGCACCATTCCTACTCATTTTAATATGAGGGGGGAGGCCGATGGTTTTGGAGGAAAGGAAAGTATTTTTTTAGGGCCAGGGATCATGTCTGTTGTGGGTTTGTTTACCTTTTTCTTGCTATCCAATATAAAAAACTTTGACCCTAAAAGATTTAAAAAGGAAGATGATGGCATGTTTAAGAAGTTTGCCCTTTTTATGGTGATTTTTATGAGCATCATGGGTTTAATTATTACTTATTCCGCGACAGGAGCAAAAATTAATATCACTAAATTATTGCTACCCTTTTTAGGTATCGTTTTTTCAATAATGGGTTGGTATATGCCCAAATTGCATCAAAATTATTTTGCTGGATTCAAACTACCATGGACTTTAGAAAATGTAGACAACTGGAATGAAACACATAAGGTAGCTGGTAAAGTATGGTTGTATGGAGGAATTGTTCAGGCCCTTGGAACCCTTGTTTTACCATCCGCTCCAGCCTTTATTGTTTTTATTTCTAGCATTGCAATAATGGTAATTATACCTTCGGTATTTTCCTATCGTATGTTTAAAAACGGAAATCAAATTCCACAATCTTAGATAAGTTTAAAACGGACTTAAACTAAGTGCAGGATAAATATAGCATGATAAAAAAAAATTTTAAAAGTAACACAAGCACAATGAGCAATAAAAATAACTTTGGTACAAAATATATTCATGCAGGTGCCCACCCCGATCCAAGTACGGGTGCTATTATGACGCCAATTTATCAAACCTCTACTTATGTGCAATCCGCTCCGGGTGTACATAAGGGCTATGAATATGCAAGAAGTCAAAACCCAACCCGATTTGCGCTGGAAGAAGCGTTTGCCGTTATTGAAAACGGAAAATTTGGCTTGGCCTTTGGTAGTGGTGTTGCTGCAACCGATGCCGTGATGCGGTTATTAGTTCCCGGTGACGAAGTGATTGCAGCGCATGACATGTATGGTGGCTCTTATAGATTGTTCTCAAAAGTTCATGAGAAAATGGGTATTAAATTTACCTATGTTGATACTTCCAACGCCGAAAATGTAGCCAATGCCATTACCCCAAAAACAAAACTCATTTGGGTAGAAACACCAACTAACCCATTAATGAACATTACGGATATTGCAGCAGTTGCAGCGATTGGTAAAAAGCACAATTGTATCGTATGTGTTGACAATACTTTTGCATCTCCTTATTTACAAAATCCATTGGATGATGGCGCTACCATTGTAATGCATTCTGCTACTAAATATTTAGGAGGTCATAGTGACGTTATTCAAGGATGTTTAGTGATGAATGATGAAACCTTAAGAGATCAACTTTATTTTATCCAAAAAAGTACCGGCGCTGTACCAGGTCCGCAAGATTGTTTCTTGGTTTTAAGAGGTATTAAAACCTTACATGTAAGAATGCAAAGGCATTGTGAGAACGGTATAAAAGTGGCCGCCTATTTACGACAACATCCAAAAGTGGCAAAGGTATACTGGTGTGGATTTGAAGATCATCCTAATCACGAAATTGCTAAAAAGCAAATGCGCGGCTTTGGAGGCATGATGAGTTTTACCTTAAAGGATGATAGCATTGCCGCAGCAACGAAAGTATTATCTAGCACCAAAATATTTTCTTTAGCCGAAAGCCTTGGTGGTGTTGAATCGTTGATTAATCATCCTGCGAGTATGACCCATGCTTCTATTCCTCGTGAACAAAGAATTGCCAATGGTTTAGCAGATGGTTTAATCCGATTGAGTGTAGGTATTGAAGATGCCGAAGATATTATTGCAGATTTGGAACAAGCCATTGGGTAAAAGTGAATACATCGCTAGAGATTAAAAAAATATTGGATCAAAAAGTAAAGCAATACAATAAGTACGATTTTATTGCCAATGATCCTATTTGCATACCTCATCAATTTAAGCAACAACAAGATATTGAAATTGCAGGTTTATTTGCAGCCCTCTTTTCATGGGGCAATCGCGCCACCATAATCAATAAGAGCAACGAATTACTAGATCGTATGGACCGAAGTCCGTATGAATTTTGTATGCATCATGGACCAAAAGATTTAAAAAAAATAATTGGTTTTAAACACCGAACCTTTAATGATACAGATGCATTATACTTTATTGAATTTTTTAAACAACATTTTAGTAAACATCAAAGTTTAGAAAATGCTTTTTTTAAGAATCAAGTGAGTGGTCAAAAAATTAATTCAGTCCAAGCAGCACTTGTCCATTTTCAATCTTACTTTATGTCATTAGAGGATGCGCCCAGGCGAACACAAAAGCATGTTTCCAGTCCCGTATCAGGTTCTACTTGTAAAAGATTAAACATGTATTTAAGATGGATGATTAGAAAGGATCACCAGGGTGTTGATTTTGGAATATGGAATGCCATAAAACCGGCAGCATTAATTATTCCAATTGATGTACATGTAGCAAGGGTTTCCCGCATTATGGGCATTTTAAAAAGACCTCAAACGGACTGGCAGGCTGCATTGGAGTTAACCGATTATTGCCGAACTTTAGATTCAAAGGATCCTGTTAAATATGACTTTGCTTTATTTAGTTTGGGCGTAATTGAAAAATATATTTAATACTTTATTATGGAAATAAATTTACAAGCACTTGAAAAATTAGACACCCCTAATTTAGAAATAGCTATAAATGAACTTATTAAAAATGATTTTTCCAGATTGGTTCAAATATTATATCGAATAGATGTTTCAGAGGCAAAACTTAAAAATATATTAAGCTCCAACCCCAATGAGGATGCAGGTAAATTAATTGCACAAGTAATTGTAGAAAGATTAGCGGCTACTAAAAAAGCGAGGGAAAGTTTTTATACAACACCTCGAATAGATGATACAGAGGAGCGCCTGTAAGATAACGCTATAAATCGCCCAATTGAGGACGCATCACAATATCCTCTACAACTGCCTGTGGACTTAATTGAGAGGTAGTATATATCATTTTTGCAATATCACTGGATTCCATAATTCTTTTAGGATCTACCCCTGAACCAGACCAACTATTCGTATAAACGGCACCCGGACATACAGCAGTTACTTTAATTCCTTTGTCTTTTAACTCGAGTCTTAGATTTTTTGAAAAACCAAGTAAAGCAAACTTACTTATACTATAAGCGCCCCCATTTTCATAAGCTTGTAAGGAAGCAATGGAGCAGATATTGAAAATATGACCCATTTTACTAGTTAACATACTTGGAAGTAATGCCCTAGTTAAATGATAAGCCGAAAATAAATTCGTATTTAACTGATTTTGCAATTGACCATCTGCCTCATCCTGTAATTTGCCTGGCACAAAGTAACCCGCATTATTTATTAAAATATGAGGTTGTGTTTTTTCAAGACACCAATTGGCAAAAGCAGTTACTTCTTTTTGAATAGACAAATCTGCAGACATCGCTTCTAATTTCACCGTTGGAAATTGCTTACGTAAAGAGGCCACTGCAGTTTCCAATGACAAAGGTGTTTTGCTTGTCAAATATAAATCATGTCCATTTGCAGCAAATATTTCGGCAATCGCAAACCCAATTCCTTTAGAAGCTCCTGTTATTACAATATTCATATAAAAATGATATTAATATACAATAAAGATAGGAAGCAATCCTGTAAATTCGTTACTTATAAATAATACCTATAGCGACATGCCCTATCAGCACTTATTTTTTGACTTAGATCATACCATTTGGGACTTTGAAATGAATTCCAAAGAAACCTTATCAGATCTGCATCATAAATATAAATTAACAGAAAAAGGCATTGACAACTTTGATGCATTTTTTGATGGGTATAGTATACATAATCACCGTTTATGGGATAGATATACCAAAGGATTCATTAAACAAGAAGAGTTAAGATGGAAGCGTATTTATTTAAGTTTGTTGGATTATAAAATTGCAGACGAGTCACTTTCAAGAGCCATGTCTGTTGATTATTTAGATATATTACCAAATAAAACAAACTTGTTTCCTTACACCCTTGAAATTTTAGAATATTTGAAAGGTAAGGGTTATCAAATGCACCTAATCACCAATGGATTTGAATCGGTACAATTTAAAAAGATTGAAAATTCAAATTTAGCGTCCTATTTTAATCAAGTAATTACCTCAGAAGCAAGTAATAGTTTAAAACCCCATAAAGAAATTTTTGAATACGCATTACAAAAATCAAACGCAATACTATCAGAAAGTATTATGATTGGAGATAATGAAAGTGCCGATATACAAGGGGCCATTAATATAGGTATGGATTCGGTATTTGTAAATCATATTAACGCAGTACCAACAGTGCCAGCCACCTACACCATCACCCATTTAAAAGAGCTTGAAAACATTTTTTAATTTATTAAATTCTTACGCTTACTGGACTAAGCCGATATTACCAATTCGCTAAAACAGTAATGCCACCTTTTACAATGTCTCCTATCTTACAATTAATTTTAGCATCTAAGGGCAATAGCAAATCCACTCTACTGCCAAATTTAATAAATCCATATTCGGCAGTTTGATTAAATGTAGTTCCAACGGTAGCGTAATTGCAAATACGTCTTGCTAATGCGCCCGCAATTTGTTTTAACAAAATACTTCCTTTTTCATTTTCAATAACCACAGACCAGCGCTCGTTGTCGGTAGAAGATTTTGGATGCCAAGCAACCAAAAATTTACCAGGATGGTATTGATTGTAGATAATATTTCCTGCAATAGGTGTTCGATTAACATGCACATTGGCAGGACTCATAAATACACTAATTTGAATTCTTTTTTCTTTATAGTATTCATCCGGTTCTACTTCCTCAATCACCACTACCTTGCCGTCTGCAGGAGAAACAATCGCAGAAGTATCTGAAGTCCAATTTCGGCTAGGCATTCTAAAAAAAGAAATGATGAATAAGAACAAGCCAAATGTTATTAGGAACACTATCCAAGCAGCTATTTCACTGATTGGAAATAGGTAAGAAAAGTTCGCGATGTTTAAGAGCCCTACTATAAATGCGGTTAAAGCAATTGTGGCAGTTCCTTCTTTATGTATAGTCATGCAATAAATTTAAAGCGCAAAGTTAAAACTAATTTCCGGGAGAAAATAAAATCTGAAGCAATAACCAAACAAAAGGAGTTGCTAATAAGATAGAGTCAAATCGGTCTAAAAATCCACCATGACCAGGCATCATTTTGCCGCTATCCTTCACACCGGCTTGTCTTTTTAAACTACTCTCAAATAAATCACCAAAATTGCCTGCTATGGCAGCTACCAAACTAATTAAAAAAATAAATTTTTCTTGTATCGGGATCCAAATTCCACAAATCTTTGTCACTATTAATACAGCTAAAATAACGCCTGCTATGGTACCCTCCCAGGTTTTATTAGGAGATACCGAGGAAAGCGGCGTTTTTCCAATAACCGAGCCTACAATATAAGCCATGGTATCATTTACCCAAATAGAAGCAATGACTAAAAGTGGAATAGAAAAACTCCAATCCATAAAAAATGTATTTACCATAAAAGCTCTCAACTGAAAAAATAAGGATAAACTCATGGGAATATAAACTAGTCCAAAAAAGCTAATCGCCCAATTTGATAATTTAAATTTTTTTGAGAAAATATCAGATAATAACATTACCCCTAAAATAAAAGGCACCGTCCTGCTGCCAACAAATTTGATACTAATGTCTTTGATACCTAAGGTGTTACTTGCCAAGGTCATCATGATAACAAATCCTAAAATAGGTAACCCCCATTTATGAATAAGTGAAATATTTTTATAACTGGGATAAATAAGCGCTAATAATTTTTGATATTCAACTAAACAGCCCACAGCAATAGTTGTAAAAAGAAAAAAGAATGACCAATTGTTCCAAACAAGTCCACCAATCATAATGACTGCAAAAACAATAGCCGATAAAGCCCTTACCTTAAAAACTGAAAAATTCAATGCCATATCTTATTTATGTTTAATTCAATATACAATTATACGTCCAAAATGTCTAATTCAATGGACTTTAGTATTTCTTTGGCAATATTAAAAAAATTAGCTGGGATATAAACTTCTGCCGCACCTAAAAATACATAAGATGTGTCTTTTTTGTTTAATAGTTTTGCAGGCACTTCATTTTCAATTAATAAACTAGTCACCATGGTTGCTGTTGGCAGACTGGAGCTAGTGTATATCATTTTCCAATCTTTCATGGTAGGTTGTTTTTTTTAATTCATATAAAATAAAAGCCACAGCTATTATTGCAATGGCCCCCATATAAATAGGCATCCCTTCATCCATTACTTGATTCATTTTTTTAACATCATTACGCACTAAATAAATACTTGTGATAGCCACTCCATTATTAATGAAATGTAATAATATTGGAAGCCAAATTGTTTTCGTGTAATCAAAAATTAAACCTAATAAAATTCCTAATGCCATACGAGATAAAAATCCAAAAAATGAAAAATGAAAGGCACTAAAAATAATTGCTGTAATAATCACCGCTAACCATCCATTACCCGACCAATCTTTTAGCGTTTTTTGCAATGCCCCTCTAAAATACAATTCCTCCACCACCGCTGGAACCAATGCAACTAAGGTCAAATTAACAAATAAATCGCCAATGCTTTTCATTTGCGTAATAGCACCCATAGCCTGTTTATACGTTTCCTCTAACTCCAATGCCCATTTTTTAAGATGGGGTGATATAGGAATTATTTGTGTTAAACTTGCCAATGCGCCACTTAGATATAATCCTGCAACAGAAAGTATGATAATATAAAATACCTGCTTGCTATTTTTAATTTTATGGAACCCCATGTTTCGCGACACTTCCCCATTTGTAAAATAGGCAACCGCAATACTTGGTATCAAAAATGAAATGATTGTAGCAAAGGCGTTTGTAATTAAAGATATACCTGCATTTGTAGGATCTAACATGGCCTTTGGTAAATCCGAGAATGGAACATGTAAAATAAAAGCAGCAAAGGAAAAACTAATAAAGAACCCAAGCAATAAACTTATACCGGTCATGACAAAAAATACAACAAAACGCATGGCTGGATTCATCTCAAAAAGGCTTCTATTATCATTATTCATCTAAACACAATTTATTGTTACATTTGCACAAGCATTCATAGGATGCAAGATAATGAATTCATATGGTTTCAATAGGCAATATACAACTACCCGATTTCCCTTTATTACTCGCACCCATGGAGGACGTGAGTGACCCCCCATTTAGAGCCGTTTGTAAGGACAATGGAGCCGATTTAATGTACACTGAATTTATTAGTAGTGAAGGGCTTATTAGGGATGCTATTAAAAGCAAACAAAAATTGGATATTTACGATTATGAACGCCCCATTGGCATTCAGATATTTGGAGGTGACGAAGAAGCCTTGGCTTTATGTACCAAAATTGTAGACACGGTAAACCCCGATTTAATTGATATCAATTTTGGCTGTCCCGTAAAAAAAGTAGCCATGAAAGGGGCCGGTGCTGGTGTGTTAAAAGATTTGGATTTAATGGTGCGCTTAACAGAGGCGGTTGTAAAAAGTACCAACCTACCTGTAACGGTTAAAACAAGATTAGGATGGGACGACAACAGTAAAAATATTCGCGAAGTAGCCCTTAGATTACAAGATGTTGGTATTAAAGCTTTGGCCATTCATGGTCGTACGCGAATGCAAATGTATAAGGGCGAAGCAGACTGGACTTTAATTGGCGAAGTAAAGAATGATCCACGCATTACGATTCCTATTTTTGGAAATGGAGATATTAATTCACCTGAAAAGGCAGTGGAGTATAAAAATAAATATGGAGTAGATGGGATTATGATTGGAAGAGCAGCCATTGGATATCCTTGGATTTTTAGAGAAATAAAACATTTTATAGCTACTGGCGAAAAACGTTCCGATCCAACCATTGAAGAAAGAGTAGAGGTTGCCAGAAAACATTTACAAAAATCTTTGGAATGGAAAGGACCCATAGCAGGTATTAACGAAATGAGAAGACACTATGCCAACTACTTAAAAGGACTTCCTAGCATTAAAGATTACCGTGCAAAATTAGTGCGTATCACGGATCCTTTAGAAATAGAATCGGTCTTAGACGAAATAAAACAACAATATAAAGGCATGGTGATTGAGTCTGGTAAAATTGTACTAGAAAACTATCACGAACATTGCCCCATTAATTAAAAGTACTAATAAAATAAGGAGTCTCTTGCGAGGCTCCTTATTTTTTATGGATTCATTTTGAGATTTTTATTTCGCTTCAATTGCGCAAATCACTTCAGGTGCCATGGGATCCACTGTCATTGGGAAATAATGTGTAAGCACCCCTTGCTCATTCACCAAATATTTACAAAAATTCCAAGCGGGCTCCTGATTGCACCATCCATTAATGGAAATATCAGATAACCATTTGTGTACTTCGTTTTGAGCTTGCCCTTTTATGACCATTGATTTTTCCATCAACGGAAAAGTAACGCCATAATTTTTTTTACAGAAACTAGCAATATCGGTATTAGCACCTGCTTCCTGTTCTTTAAAATCATTGGAAGGGAATCCAACCACCACTAATTTATTTCCAAATTGTTGCGCTAATTTTTCTAAAGCTTCATATTGTCCCGTAAACCCGCAGTTACTTGCCGTATTTACAATTAATATTTTTTTACCTTTTAAATCTGAAAATTTAAATTCATTACCATTAATATCCTTTACCGATAAAGTATAAAAAGAAACTGTTGAAGCGGCATTCTTAGTATTTGTTAAGGTTTGTTTTTTACCAGCGGCCTTACTTGACCACATAATCGCAGGATAGATTGTTTTTAAAACCGATTGTCTGTAAGACATACCGGGCTTCTTCATAATTAATGTAGCAGTAACCAAAACACCAAAGGCGATGGCAATTTTTATCATGACTGTTTTTTTTATTTTCAAACCAGCTCTAATTTAAGGAGCATTATTTTAATATATATTAACCAATTAGTTTTTTCAACAACCAACCCTTCCCTGTGTAAGGAGGATATTTGAAATTAGGATCTATCCAAGTTGGTGTTTTTAAAACTGATTTTAAATGCGTGAAAGTATCAAAACTTGATTTACCATGATAACCTCCTATTCCGCTATAACCCCTACCGCCAAAGGGTAAATCATGATTGGTAATATGCAATGTGGCATTGTTCACACATGCGCCGCCGGATGGCACATTGGTTAACCAATATTGCTCATCTGTTTTATTTTCTGTGAATACATAAAATGCCAACGGATTTGGATGCTGCTGAATAATGGCCAACGCTTCCTCATTAGATTGATAAGTTAGTACGGGCAGAATGGGACCAAATATTTCATCCTGCATTATTTTTGCATTGGGATGAATACCTGTCATAATTGTAGGTTCAATAAATAATTTATCTCTATCCGACTTTCCACCATACACAATTTCACCTTCCGATAAATAAGCAGTAATCCTTAGCCATTGCTTATCATTAATAATCTTTCCATAATGTTCAGACTCCATTGCATTGCTTCCGTAAAATTGTTGAATCGCATTTTTTAGTTCCTCAATAAATTTATCTTTTAATTCCGTAGGCACTAAAACGTAATCGGGTGCAATACACATTTGTCCGCAATTGGAATATTTTGGGCTAGCAATACGACGTGCTGCAATCCGTAAATTGGCGTCAGAAGTAATCACCGCAGGACTTTTGCCTCCCAACTCTAATGTAACAGGAGTTAAATGTTCTGCAGCATATTTGTAAATTATTTTTCCTACCTGTGTACTTCCGGTATAAAAAATATGATCAAATCTATTTTCTGTTAACAATGGAGGCAATACGGTTGCGCCTTCTCCTTCTACATATAAAATATAATTATTCGGAAATAAGGCTTGAATAATTTTGCCCATTACTTTAGCTGTTGCTGGTGCAAATTCACTGGGCTTTAAAACGACACAATTACCCCCAGCAATAGCGCCCACTAAAGGCGTTAACAACAATTGAAAAGGATAATTCCATGGAGCAATTATACATACAACACCCAAGGGTTCATGAATCGTAAAACAACTTGAAGGTTGATTGAGCAAATTAGTAGGTACCGAAGCCGGTTGCATCCAACCTTTTAAATGTTCAATGGTATGATTGAGTTCGCTTAAGAAAAAACCTAATTCAGTGGCCCATGCATCTTCATTGGTTTTTTTTAAATCGGCATAGAGTGCTTCATATATTTCTTTTTCATGCTCAAGCACTACTTTTTTGAGTCTTTTAAGCTGATTAAGCCTAAAATCATAGGTTTGGGTGGCTCCAGATAAGAAATACGTTCTTAATTGTTGTATTGATTCTTTCATACAATTTGGCTTTGGGAGATAGCAATTTAAGCTTTAATAACGAAAGCAAGGATCCTTTTGTTCACTCATCAAAATAATTGTGTTTTTTACTGTTTTTTTAATAATTTAACGGGGCGATTGATAAAAAGAATTAAATCGATTTTAAACCACACAACTAAAGATTGCTATGTCTAGAAAAAACTCAGCTAATTCGAGAAGAGATTTCATAAGAAACTCGGCGATGGCGCTTGGCGGATTTTACATTATGCCAAGACACGTACTGGGCGGTAAAGGATTTACTGCACCAAGTGACAAATTACAAATTGCCGGTATTGGTGCTGGCGGTAAAGGAGAAAGCGATTTATTCGCTTTTTACAATAGTGGTAAAGCAGATATCGCATTTTTATGTGATGTAGATGAGCGCCAAACAGCTGCAAGTCGTAAGCGTTATCCAAAAGCTAAAGTATATAAGGATTATAGAGAAATGTTAGAAAAAGAACACACGCACATTGATGCATGTTCTGTTTCAACACCCGACCATATGCACGCAGTACAAGCAATGGCAGCAATGCAATTAAACAAACATGTGTATGTACAAAAACCAATGGCACACGATATTTATGAGGCAAGAATGATGACTAAAGCAGCACATGATTATAGTGTTGTTACGCAAATGGGTAACCAAGGATCATCTGGTGATGGTGTTCGCATGTTACAAGATTGGTACAATGCCGGATTAATTGGCGACGTACATACTATATATTGTTATACCGACCGACCGGTTTGGCCGCAAGGGGTAATTCGTCCAGCTACTGCAAATGAAATTCCTAAAGAGTTGGATTTTAATTTGTGGTTAGGCACGGCTCCTGAAAAAAGTTACTTTACCGATTTATTACCATTTAACTGGAGAGGTTGGTGGGATTACGGTACCGGTGCATTGGGAGATATGGCTTGTCATATTATGGCTCCTGCATTTGCTGTATTAGGTTTAGGTTATCCAGTGGCTGCCGAGTGTAGCGTAGCAACACGTTACACAGCCCCTTGGCAAAGAGTGTATTCTCCAGATAGTCCACCAGCATCTTCTCATATCATTTTAACTTTTAAAGGACAAAATGGTAAACCAGATGTTAAATTACATTGGATGGATGGAGGTATTCAACCAGAACGTCCAGAAGAATTAGGACCTAATGAAGTAATGGGTGACGGCGGAAATGGCGTAATTTTTGAAGGAACCAAAGGAAAGATGATGGCAGGTACTTATGGCGTAAATCCTCAATTATTACCAACAAGCAGAACTGCAACAACCAAAGTGCCTCAAACTATTGAAAGAGTAAAAGGAGGTGCTGAAGGTCATTATTCTGCATGGGTAGAAGCTTGTATAGCAGGTCATGGAAGTAAAGAACATAAAAACTTAAGTTCTCATTTTGATATTGCGGGCCCTTTAACTGAATCTGTTTTAATGGGAAATCTTGCAATTAGAAGTTACGACTATAAAGACACAGACAAAAAAGGACAAACCACCTATCCAGGTCGTAATATTCAATTAACATGGGATGGTCCAAATATGAAAATCACCAATTTCGAACCAGCGAATCAATTTGTAAAAAGAACGTATCGTGCAGGTTGGAGCTTGGGTGTATAAAATACATCAGTTTAAAAATCGAAATCCCCTCCTATGTTGAGGGGATTTTTTTTACTTAACTTTGAACATACGAATGGATACAAATAAAAAAATTTACAACCACTCTAATATGAATAATAATTTAAAAGACCAGTTTTTATTAAGGAATGATATTCATTTTTTAAACTTCGGTTCCTTTGGCGCGACCCCCAAGCCCATTTTTGATTATTACCAACAATGGCAAAAAGTATTAGAGGCAGAGCCAGTGCAATTTATAGCATTTGATGGTGTTGAATATTTGTCCACTTCACGTGCCGCCTTAGCAAAATTTTTACATGTAGACGATAAAGATGATTTAGTATATGTAACCAATCCAAGTTTTGCAGTGAATATTATTGCAAAGGCATTCCCTTTGGAAGAAGGGGACGAAATTTTAGCAACCGATATTGAATACGGTGCTTGTGATAGAACCTGGGATTACTATTGTAGTCAAAAGAAAGCGATTTACAAAAGACAACCAATTCAATTACCCATTACGACCAAAGAACAATTCATTGAAGATTTTTTTGCTGGCTTAACACCTAAGACTAAAGCTGTTTTTATTAGTCATATTACCAGTGCCACCGCATTGATATTTCCCGTAAAAGAAATTTGTGCCATTGCAAAATCTAAAGGACTCATCACCATTGTGGACGGCGCACATGCTCCCGCACATGTAGATTTAAAAATAAATGAATTAGAAGTAGATTTTTATGTAGGTGCTTGTCATAAATGGATGATGGCGCCAAAGGGATCAAGTTTTTTATATGCACATAAAAGTGTTCAACATCTTTGCGAGCCATTGGTAGTAAGCTGGGGTTATAAAGCGGCTAAGCCTTCTAACTCGTCATTTTTAGACTACCATCAAATGATTGGTACTAGAGACTTTTCAGCTTTCTTAGCTGTAAACATGAGTATTATTTTTATGCAGGATAATAATTGGCCGACCCTATCCCTTCAATGTCACGAAATGGTACTTGCCCAAGCACCCCAGTTTTATGAATTACTTGGAACCGCCCCCATTAGCCCTTTAACTAGTGAATGGATTGGACAAATGATTAGCATCCCTATTCACACCAAAGAGCCAGAGGTATTACAGAGAACCTTATTCAAGGAATTCAATATCGAAATTCCAATCATGCGACAAGGGGATGATATTTACATGCGCTACTCCATAAATGTATTTAACAGTGTGCAGGATATGGAAGCATTATACAATGCATTAAGCACCATCATTAAAACTACCAACTTAATTGAAGTAAAAAAATAACCCATTATATAATACAGTAAATAAAAAAATCCCGAAACAATTGCTTCGGGATTTTTTTATACAATGGAAATGTGTTCAAATACATTTCAAGAATTATTACCAGCTTAATGTTTTCAAATAGGCTGCGTCATCCTTAGCAGCATCTAATTCATTGGTTCCAGTATACGCTTCTTGTTCAACAATCATATGTTTTACTCCACGCTTTGCTACTTCAGGTAAAAGAGATTTATAATCAATGGTTCCTTTACCAATCACACAAGACTCATGTCCTTCGGAAGTATTTGTTTTAATTAAATCTTTAACGTGAACTAATTTAAAACGATTGGGGAACTTATCCATGTAAGCCAATGGATCGACACCTGCTACGCTTGTCCAATACATATCCATTTCAAAGTCAACAATTTTAGGATCGGTATTTTGCATCATCACATCCTGAGGCACCACCCCATTCATGGGTTTAAAAGAATAATCGTGATTGTGATAAGCAAAACGAATGCCATATTTTTTAGCAATCTCTCCACAAGCATTAAATTCGTCGGCGAACTTTTTGTAATTATCAATACTTGGTTGCGCTCCTTTGTGAGGACAAATCAAATACTTCATTCCTATTTCACCAGCCTGAGCAGCTTTCGCTTCAAAGTCTTTAGAAATTTCACAATGCGATGAAACAAATTTCATACCTAAATCATCCATCACTTTTTTTAATTCGGTATGTTTCATGCCCCAAAACAATCCATTGTTGCCTTCAAAGCCTTCTACTTTTTTATAACCATCCGCTGCTAGTTGTTTTAATACACCCATGGTATCCTTATATAAAGCCTGCTTAACAGACCACAATTGAATGCCAAAAGAATTTTTAGCAGCGCCCATTGCCATTAATTCATTTTTAAAAGGCATAGATAATGCCAAACCTGCAAAAGCCGAATTGCGGAGAAAATCTCTTCTTGAATTATTCATGTTATTTATTTTTTTATGACTAGCTAGTTGCCCAAGCTTTGTCACCTTTTTTGTAAGGATATGATCCAATAAATTTACCAGGTACAGCTACATGACGTAAAGCCTTGGTAGCGCCTATTTCTGATGTAAAGTAGCCCGTTAAGGTTAACTCTTTCATCATGCTGAAATAATGCTTAGGATCTTCCCATTTCTTTGTTTTTTGGTAGTCCTTTGCCTCCTTATCTAATGCAATTAATAAATTAGTGCGTTGAGCTGGTGTAGACTGCATAAATGTTTTACCATTTAATTTTGTGGATGCCTCGTCTAATTTTTTAATGCCTTCCGTAAAAATAGCCTGGTCTTTTGTTTCATAACAATCATTCACCATTATTTGCATAAACTCCCCCACTTTAGCTGCTTTCGCGCCTGGTGTTTTGGTTGCTGGTAAAATGGTTTCAGCCACTTCATTTAAAAATGCAATGTCTGCTTTAGTTAATGAGATATTAGTTGTGCTTATTTTAATACCAGATGCAAAAGCATCTGCGCCTAAAATAGTTCCGCCCATAATAATCGCAACTCTAGATAAGGCTTCTCTTCTGTTCATCATAAAATATTATTTATAAAGTTTTTTAAAATTATAAGTTTCCTTTTTTCAATTCACTAACGGCAAAATCAACTGCACGTGCAGTAAAAGCCATATAAGTTAAGGATGGGTTCACACAAGAAGCGCTGGCCATAAAAGCACCATCCGTTACAAATACGTTGGGTGCATCCCAAACTTGGTTATTGCCATTCAATACCGAAGTTTTTGGATCTCTACCCATACGTGCTGTACCCATTTCATGAATACCACGTCCTGGAGTTCCATCTCCTTCATGTGCTTGCACATTTTTAACACCTACTCTTTCTAACATTTCTTGTGCATCCGTTAAAATGTCTTTACGCATCTTATGTTCGTTTTCTTTTAACTCACAATCAATGTTTAATACATTTAAGCCCCACTTATCTTTCACTGTTTTATCCAAGGTTACTTTATTGGTTGGATCAGGTAACATCTCCCCAAAACCACCCATACCAATGGTCCAAACACCTGGCTCGGTTAAGGCTTCTTTAAATCCGGCACCAATACTAAACTCAGCTACCTCATGTTGCCATCCTTGTCTGGTACCACCACCTTGATATCCAAATCCACGCAAGTAATCACGCTTATCGTTACCTACGTTTCTAAATCTTGGAATGTAGAATCCATTGGCGCGACGACCAAAAGTATATTTATCCTCGTATCCTTCAACCAAACCACCTGCACCGATACCTAAATGGTGATCCATTAAATTTTTACCCAACGCATTGGAACTACTACCCAAACCACCTTCCCAAACATCGGTTGCAGAATTCATTAATAACCAGGTACTGTTTAAAGTGGATGCATTAACAAAAATAATTTTTGCACTGTACTCAATAGTTTTATTGGTTTCCGCATCTAAAACTGTTACACCTGTTGCACGTTTTTTATCTTTATCATACTTAATTTCAGTTACAATACTAAAAGGTCTTAAGGTTAAATTACCTGTTGCCATAGCAGCTGGTAAAGTAGAGGATTGAGTACTAAAATAGCCGCCAAATGGACAACCCAACCAACATTTATTTCTAAATTGACAACCCGGACGACCCATATGAGGTACGGTGATATTTGCAGTACGTCCAATAATTAAATGACGCTCTCCTTTAAATTCTTTTTTAAGTCTTTCAGCCACATCTTTCTCTACGCAGGTTAAATCCATTGGAGGTAAAAACTGCCCGTCAGGTAATACATCCAAACCATCACGGTTACCAGAAATACCAGCAAATTTTTCTACGTAGTCATACCAAGGAGCAATGTCCTTGTAACGAACAGGCCAATCCACACCCACACCTTCTTTACCATTGGCTTCAAAATCCAAATCAGACCAACGATAACTTTGACGACCCCACATTAAGGAGCGACCCCCTACATGGTATCCTCTAAACCAGTCAAATCGTTTAGTTTCAACATAAGGACTTTCTTTGTCTACCGCCCAATAATCTAAATTGGTTTCGTTCAAAGGATAATCTCTTTTTAAAACTGGATAATCTTGGATCATTTGTTGTGTTCTGCCACCACGGTGAGGGAACTCCCAAGCTTCTTTATTTGCGTTTACATAGTCTTTAATATGCTCAATATTTCTTCCACGCTCAAGCATCAATACTTTAAGTCCTTTTTCGGTAAGTTCTTTAGCTGCCCATCCGCCGCTAATTCCAGAACCCACTACGATTGCATCATACTTTTGTCCCGCCATTGTGTTAAATTTTATTTTGTGTGAAATTGTTTTTTAAAAATAGTTGTTTACGATTAATTTTTTATACGTCGCAAATGTTAATTGCCGTTTTTAAAGAAGCGATATGATCCTTATCTACAGGCATAAATTCTTGAGCAACATATCCCTTGTATCCGGTTGCAACAATAGCGCGCATAATAGCTGGATAATATAGTTCTTGACGCTCATCAATTTCATGTCTACCTGGTACACCCGCTGTATGATAGTGTCCAAAGTACTGATGATTGTTTTGAATAGAACGAATAATATCACCTTCGTCTATTTGCATATGATAAATGTCAAAAAGAATTTTAAAATTAGGAGAATCTAAACGCTTGCATAATTCTATACCCCAAGCAGACTTATCTCCCATATAATCTTTGTGATCAATTCTTGAATTGAATAACTCTATTTGAATAATTACACCTAATTTTTCGGCCAATGGCATAATTTGTTTTAAACCTGTTACACAGTTTTGTAATCCTGTTTCGTCATCCATTCCATTTCTATTCCCCGCAAAACAAATTAAATTTTTATAACCGGCATCGGCAACTAATTTAATCCCTTCTAAATAATCTTTTATTAACCAATCATGATTTTTTAGATCGTTCCAACCTTTGGTTAAACTGGTTTCACCAGGCGTATAACACATGGAGCAATCCAAACCATATTGTTTAGCAGTGGGCCATTCGTTGGGTTTTAATAAATCAATAGCACCAAAGCCAATTTCTTTAACCACTTTACACAAATCCTCCAATTTCATATCGCTATAACACCATCTACAAACGGAGTGATTAATATTTCCTTTTAAAGTAAGCGCTGAAGGAAAACTTTGAACTGCAGCTTGTTCATTTACCGAAGCCAACACCGATTTTGGCAGGGCCACTCCTGCAGCTAAAGCGGCGGAGCCCGATAAAACTTGTTTGATTAAGTTTCTTCTATTCACATTTGAAGCCATGGCAATAAATAGTTGGTTTAATAAGCAGCAATGATTTTATAAATGTAAATTTTATTTGCAATCTTTTAAAATATTTTTGTCGAAAAAAAGGGGTTTTTTGAGAAAATAGAGGGAAATTGCTATTGTAATATTTTGAAAGTGTTATTATGACACAATAATAAACAATTGCTTAGCTTAAAATTTAAAAAGATGAATAGAAAATTGCGCATGGGAATGGTCGGTGGAGGTCAAGATGCCTTTATTGGTGCCATTCACCGCTTAGCAGCCAATATGGATGGATTAGTGGAACTGGCTTGTGGTGCTTTAAGCATTAACCCGGAAATTGCAGTAGCTTCTGGAAAAGCATTGTTCTTGCCCGAATCCAGAACCTATCTTACTTATGAGGAAATGATTAAAGCGGAAGCAGCACTTCCTGCTAATGAGCGTATGGATTTTGTAACCATTGTAACGCCCAATTTTGCGCATTTCGCTCCAGCCATGATGGCTTTAGAACATGGCTTTCATGTAGTGATAGAAAAGCCAATCACTTTTTCATTAGAGGAAGCAAAACAATTAAAACAAAAATTAGACGAAACAGGATTAACCCTTTGTTTAACACATACCTATTCCGGCTATCCCATGGTAAAGCAAGCCAAAGCAATGATTGCCGACGGCAAGTTGGGCAAGATTCGTAAAGTATGGGTAGAATATCCACAAGGTTGGTTGAGTCGTTTATCCGAAAGAGAAGGAAACGCACAAGCAGCTTGGAGAACCGACCCAAAAAAATCGGGAAAAAGTTCAGTGATGGGAGATATTGGAACCCACGCAGCGCATTTATCTGAATATATTACGGGTGCAAAAATTACCGATATCTGTGCCGAATTAAATACTCTAGTCGAAGGTCGTGTTATGGATGATGATGGTGCAGTGCTATTAAAATTTGACAATGGAGCTAAAGGCGTTTTAATGGCATCGCAGGTAGCTGCAGGTGAAGAAAATGCATTAAAAATTAGAGTATACGGCGAGTTAGGCGGTATTGAGTGGTTCCAACATGAGCCTAATTCTTTAATTGTGAAATGGTTGGACGCTCCATCACAAATATTAAGAGCTGGAAGTGCACATTTATACAAAGCGGCAAGTCATAATTGTCGAACACCGGCAGGACATCCAGAAGGTTATTTAGAAGCGTTCGCAAATATCTATCGCAACTTTGCATTAACATTAGGTTGTAAAATAGATGGTACCACACCTACTCCAGAAATGTTAGACTTCCCAGGAGTTGAAGACGGCATAAGAGGGATGGCATTTATTGACAATGTAGTGGCTTCCGCACATTCAGATAAAAAATGGACGCCTTACGTTTTGTAAAAATGTAAATTCATATTTGGCATAGTAAAAAAATAAAAGATGACAACAGTTAAAGGACCCGGTATATTTTTAGCACAGTTCATGGGAGACGAAGCGCCATTTAATACTTTAGAAAGTATTTGCAAATGGGCTGCTAGCTTAGGTTTTAAAGGAGTACAAATTCCAAGTTGGGATGCACGTTGTATAGATTTGCAAAAAGCAGCGGAAAGCAAAACCTATGCCGATGAAATTAAAGGCATCGTAAACGCAGCAGGGTTAGAGATTACAGAACTCTCAACACATTTACAAGGTCAGCTAGTTGCTGTACATCCAGCTTATGATGCACAGTTTGATGGTTTTGCACCAGCTGAAGTACGAGGTAATTCAAAAGCAAGAACCGAATGGGCAGTGCAACAATTAAAATACGCTGCAAAAGCATCTCAAAATTTAGGGCTTAATGCTTCAGCAACTTTTAGTGGCTCCTTATTATGGCATACTGTATATCCATGGCCACAGCGCCCTGCAGGATTGGTAGAAACTGGTTTTACCGAACTAGCAAAAAGATGGATGCCCATTTTAAATGAATACGATAAAGTGGGCGTGGATTTATGTTATGAAATTCATCCAGGTGAGGACTTGCATGATGGCGTTTCCTATGAACTATTTTTAGATAAAGTAAATCAACATCCACGTGCCTGTTTATTATATGATCCATCCCACTTTGTATTGCAATGCATGGACTACTTAGGATACATTGACGCTTTCCATGAACGTATTAAAATGTTTCATGTTAAAGATGCCGAATTTAATCCAACTGCAAAGCAAGGCGTATATGGTGGATACCAAAATTGGATTGACCGTGCCGGAAGATTTAGATCTTTAGGTGATGGTCAAGTAGATTTTAAAAGTATCTTTAGCAAACTCGCTGCCTATGACTATAAGGGTTGGGCAGTGATGGAGTGGGAATGCTGTTTAAAACATCCAGAAGTGGGCGCTGCAGAAGGTGCGGTATTCATTCAAAACAATATCATTAAAGTAACCGAAAAGGCTTTCGATGACTTTGCAAGTACTGGATCCGATGAAGCATTTAATAAAAAAATATTAGGCATTCAATAAACAAAAAAAATAAAACGAATAAATTTTAAAGTATGAAAAAGGTTTTAGGAACAATTTTAGCAGGCGTATTATTAGTGGCATGCGGTGGTGGAGAACACAAAGCTATAGAAACAGTTGCACCACAAGCAACAGCGAATACTACAAGTACCGAAACAACTACAGTGAATGCAGCGGCAACACAAACAACTACAGCAATGCCAGCGGCAACAGCTACCACAACTGCTACAGCCGCTCCAGTTGACAATAAAGCAGACATCCAAAAAGGAATGACATTACTTGCTAAGAGTGACTGTTTAACTTGTCATAAATTAGGCGAAAAAGTAATTGGACCTGCTTATAAGGAAGTTGCAAAAAAATATAGTAACACACCATCGAATGTAAAAATGTTAGCTGGCAAAATTTTAAAAGGAGGAAGTGGCGTATGGGGACCTATCCCAATGACAGCGCATGCTACATTAAGTCAAGCAGATGCTGAATTAATGGTGAAATATATTTTAAGTTTGAAATAGTATTTTAACAACACAATAATTACATATGAAAAAAGGATTACTTGCACTCATTGCTATTTTTGCTTGCACACAAATGTTTGCACAAGAAAAGTGGACCAACTTATTTGATGGCAAAACAACGACGGGCTGGCATAGCTATGGACAAGATGCTGCAGGTGTTGCCTGGAAGGTGATTGATGGTACCATTACTTTTGACCCAACTGCAAGAGTGAATGGGAAAGGTGGTGGTGATTTAGTAACCAATGAAAGCTATACTAATTTTCATTTGCAATTAGAATGGAAGATTTCAAAAAACGGCAATAGTGGTATTCTATTTTTTGTACAAGATGATCCTAAAAAATATGATTACACTTTTTATACAGGACCTGAATTTCAAGTGTTAGATAATGATGGACATCCGGACGCAAAAATTGTAAGTCACCGCGCAGGTAACCTTTACGACTTAATCGTTGGAGAAGAAGGACACGTTAAGCCTTATGGCGAGTGGAATAAAGTAGATATCATTGCAAACAAAGGAGTACTAGAATTAATCATGAATGATGTTACAGTGATTAAAACACATTTAGGTGATGATGCTTGGAAAGAGTTAATTAGAAGATCAAAATTTGGGAAAGGTGATATGCCTGATTTTGGAAAAACATTCTCAGGTAAGATTGCTTTACAAGACCATGGAAATGAAGTTGCTTATAGAAATATTAAAATTCAAAAGCTATAGTGTCTAGTATCGATCCATTGGAAAATATTCATGAAAAATACATGCGTCAGGCCCTCGTTCAAGCACAGAGGGCCTTTGACGTTGATGAAGTACCCGTAGGTGCTGTCATTGTCATGCATGAAAAAATAATTGCAAAAGCACATAATCAAGTGCAGCTATTAAAGGACGTAACTGCGCATGCCGAAATTTTAGCCATTACCAGCGCTTGTGAAAGTTTGCAAATGAAGTATTTACCAGATGCTACCTTATATGTTACACTTGAACCCTGCTTAATGTGTGCTGGTGCTTTGTATTGGAATAAAATTGGTCATATTGTATTTGGCGCCTATGACGAAAAAAACAGTTACCGTCGAGTAACGGAAAAAAACCCTTTCCATCCTGCCACTACTTTGGAAGGCGGTATTTTACAAGAAGAATGCGCATCGCTAATGCAGGCTTTTTTTAAAGCAAAGCGATAACTCAGCATATATACCTAATTTTCGCCTCTCGCTGCGCAATGCTCGAACGTTCGGCTCAAATTAGTATATACGCTTTTGTTAAGACCAAAATTTAAAATATTCAATGCTACTCACTATTTTAAAAAAAATGTAACGCTATCGTTTGAATCAAGCGAAAGCATTGTAATTTTACAATTCATTGATCAAACAATTAAATAAAAAAATATGTCATTTACTTTACCAGCGTTACCCTACGCACACGAAGCATTAGAACCCCATTTTGATACTTTAACCATGCAAATTCACCATGGCAAGCATCATCAAGCATATGTAGACAATTTAAACAAGGCTGTTGCTGGCACACCTAATGAAGGCAAAAGCTTGGAAGAATTAGTAGCTGTTGCAGGAACCATTAGCCCTGCAGTGAGAAATAACGGTGGTGGTCACTGGAACCATAGCTTTTTCTGGGCTAGTCTTGCACCTAATGCAGGTGGAACACCTTCTGGTGCTTTGGCTGAAGCAATTACAGCAGCTTTTGGAAGCCTTGATGCTTTCAAAGAAAAATTTGCTGCAGCAGGCATGACTCGTTTTGGAAGTGGTTGGGCTTGGTTAATTGTAAAAGATGGAAAATTAGAAGTAAGTTCTACACCAAATCAAGACAATCCTTTAATGGATGTTGCGGAAGTAAAAGGTACACCATTATTAGGTGCTGACGTTTGGGAACATGCTTACTATTTGAAATATCAAAACAGAAGAGCAGACTATTTAGCCGCATTTTGGAATGTTGTAAACTGGGCTGTTGTAGCAGAAAGATTCAATGCTGCAAAATAAATATTAAGGAATAGGGTCAAAACCATGACCACCTCCTGGATGACATTTACTTAAACGTTTGGCCCCTAGAAAGATCCCTTTTATGGGGCCATACTTTTTTATAGCCTCTGCCGTGTATTGAGAACAAGTGGGCGTGAACCTACATTTATTTCCACCTAAATAGGGCGAAAGCACATACTGATAAAATCGAATTAAAAGCAGAAAAGGAAATGCAATTATTTTTTTAAGGTTACTCATTACGCGCTTTAGCTTTATCTATTTTATTTAGTCAGTTTAGGATCAGAACTATTATTTATACTGTTTAGTTTTTCTGACAATCTACTTAACAACTGTTTTACTTTTTCTTGTATTTCCAACTGCGGTAAAACAACCGCATCCGTGTATAAAAAAAAGAGGTTTACCCTATTGCCTCGTAAAGCAGCACTGGTAACAAATGTAGGCTTCTCTAATCGATATGCTTCACGTAATAATCGCTTTACTCTATTGCGCAAAACTGCTTTTCTAAATGTTCTACTTGGCGCCCCTACTCCAGCTTGCAATTGACCTTTTTCCTGAATGGTTTGTAAATTTAAATACGGGCTTGGTAATGCTTCGCTTAAAGTGGTTAAGGATTCAATGGTGTAAATTAATTTAATGGGAAACGCATTCATAGACTGCCCTTTCGCAAACAAAAATTGTGTTTGCTTACGACTTTTTAACTTGTCTGCTTTTTGATATGTAAAGAATTTAGGCAAAAATTAAATTAAGGGGTGGGCATTAAAAAAGTCCCCTCGAATATCGAGAGGACTTTAAAATTATCAATTTCTAGGGATTGCGATTAAATTATTTTAATCCTTTCTCGCTAGATACAGTTAGTTTCTTGCGTCCTTTCTTACGGCGACTAGCTAATACTTTACGACCATTAGCTGATTCCATACGCTTACGGAATCCATGAACAGATTTACGACGACGTTTATGAGGTTGGAATGTACGTTTCATATTCTACTTTTTTTATCGGGTTATTAGGAGTATTCCTATATGCCCTTTTGTTTTATACTTTTGTTCAAAATCCGTTTCTAATAGCAGTCACCATACCACTACCCGTGAAAGGACGGCAAAAATAGGGTTTTTTTTGAAATCTTAGGCTAAATCTGCGTGATTTGCTTCAATTTTTTGGCCAAAAAAAGCACTTGCTTGCTTTTCGAAGGTTTCTGCATTGTCCGTAGTGAAAAATTGGATTTGACCACTTTGACTACATTTTTGAGCCATTTCGGGGTGATTATCAAGGTATTGTGCCAAACTTTGGGCTACAATATCTCCTTGTGAAATAATCTTAACGCCTAAAGGTAAATGGGACTTGATTTTAGCTTCTAATAATGGATAATGGGTACACGCTAGTAAAATGGTGTCTATGTCCTTAGATTGACTGAAAAGGGCATCCAAATAGGCCTTTACAAAATAGTCTGCACCAGGTTGTTCATATTCGCCGTTTTCAATAAGCGGGACCCACATAGGGCAGGCCTGCTGGTACACCTGCACCTTAGGAAAAAACTTAGCCATTTCTAGCAGATAACTTTCACTTTGAACCGTGCCGGTTGTAGCCATAATACCTACTGCTCCTGTTTGAGAAAAATTCCCTAGTACTTCCGAAGAGGGACGAATCACTCCCAGTACTCTTTTATCTGGTGCAATATTTGGCAGGTCTAATTGTTGGATATTTCTGAGCGCTTTAGCAGAAGCAGTATTACATGCTAGGATCACCAATTCACATCCTTGTTCAAAAAACCACTTCACCGCTTCCAAAGTATATTCATACACCGTTTCAAATGATCTGGTACCATAAGGGGCGCGCGCATTGTCGCCTAAATAGATATAATCATATTGAGGTAATTGTTTTTTCAATTCCTTTAATATGGTTAATCCGCCATATCCACTATCAAAAACGCCAATGGGTGCCGACATAAAATAATTTCTTACTGTAAAACTAAGAACCTCGTTGCATAACAACGAGGTTCTTAGTAAATATATTTTTAAAAAAATTAAGGCTTTTTAGCAGGAGTTGCAGCCTTTGCAGGTGCTCCACCAGTTGCTACTCTGAAAGCTTCTTCTACATCCTTTGGTAAAGGTAATTTTAACTTCATTGCAGTTCTAATGGCTAAGTTGTCTGCAATTGAATGTTGGAAATAAGGAGATAATACAGACTCATTCAACACCCAAGTGTACTTATTTTCTGCAACTACTTCAGACATTGCAGCAAATATTTTTTGTCTGTAAGGTAACAACAATTCTTCTTGCTTTTTTTGCATTGCTTCTTGTTGGTATTGTTGCCAGTTGATCAACTTGTATTTTAATTGATTTAATTCGTCAGTTGACAATTGTAAAGCTTTTGGTCTTTTAGATAACTCTAAAGAATCTTTTCTGTAGATACTATCTTTTACTTGATAACTTTTTAAAGTATAGTTATACTCATCTTGTAAGGTATCCTTTGCATAAGATTGCAAAACGGTATCTAATTTCTCTTGAATACCAGGAAATAAAGCAATTACTTTTTGCTCGTCAAAATAACCAATTTTAACAGTTTGTGCAGAAGCACTGTTTGTAAATGAAATTGCAACTAACAATACAGCTGCAAATAAGAAACCTTTTTTCATACTCTATTTTTTGTGTTTGTGTTTTTAATTAATAACGCCCAATTGTCTTAAAACATCGTCGCTTTTATCCAGTTTTGGGTCAGCAAATATAATGGTTATTCCTTCACTTTTATCCAAAATGAAGTCATAAGCACGCGCCGCAGCTATTTTTTGTACTGCATTATACACTTTATCCTGGATAGGTTTAACGAGTTTCTGGCGTTCTTTGAACAAATCCCCCTCGTAGCCAAAACGCTTTTTTTGTAAATCTCTAAGCTCTTTTTCTTTTATAAATAGCTCATCCTCACGCTTTTTTTTAAGTTCTTCCGATAACATAAATTGCTCAGCCTCATAGTTTTTGTACATTTTATCCAAAACCATTTGCTTGTTATCTATCTCCATCTGCCATTGGTCTCCCAATTCTTTTAATTTTTTGTCTGCCTCTTTATACTCTGGGATTTTCTCCAAAATATACTTGGTATTGATGACGGCATATTTTGTTTGTGCATTTGACTGTAAGCCAAAAAATAAGGCAATTGTCAAAAAGGGGATCCATTTATTACATTTCATATTCAATGTTTTAAGCTAAATATCTATTCAGGTTCGTAACCTAACATAAAGGTAAATCTACCCGCATCTTTTAATGCATTAACATTATTCAATCGGTCTATACCAATACCGTAGTCAAATCCCAATAAACCAAACATAGGTAAGTAAAAACGCATACCAATACCTACCGAACGACGCAACTCAAATGGATTGTAATCTTTCATACTATACCAACCATTGGCTGCTTCAAAGAAGCCTAATGCGTAAATAGTACTACTTGCCGCTAAACTCAATGGATATCTTACTTCCATTGCGTATTTGTTAAAGATCGTAAAGTGCTGTGTAGCAGTTTGTTGATCGGGGTTGATTTTTGGATTCGAATTTTGATATACTGGATAACCACGTTGTGCAATAATATCATAACCTAATAATGCAAACTGATTACTCAAACCTGCATCTCCCAATTGAAAACGTTCAAACGGAGAGATGGTTAATTTGCTATTATAGCCTCCTAAGAAACCATACTTAGCAGCGAACCGCAATACAAATTGTTTATTATGGTCTTCCCCAGCTGGTTTACCCAATGGAATAAACCATTCCCCATTAAAGCGCCACTTATGATATTCTAATAATTCAAACTGATTACCCCCTGTGTTCACCGAAGGATTAATTAGGGAATAAGGAGGTGTTAACTGCGCACTTAATAAGAAAGTAGAACCTGTTCTTGGAAACAAAGGCTGATCCACCGAAGTTCTTTGTAAAGCCAATCTGATATTAAAGTTGTTTACATTTCCATTATTAAAATTAGGCAGGTTGTAAGGATCAATTGGATAATTTTTTAAAGTATATCTTGTATAGTTTAAACCTGAACTAAAAGAAAAATAGTCATCCGGCCAAGTAAGTTGACGACCAAAAGTAACAGTTGCACCTGTGGTAGAAATGTATTGATTATCGGCAGCATTAATATCATACATTCCGGTTGTTTGGTTAATGCTTTGACCATACTTTGTATTAAAAATACTTACCGACAAAGAATTACGCTTGATGCCACCAAACCAAGGTTCTGTAAAAGAAGTATTGATAGATCGGAAGGCCTTTCCATTACTTTGTACACGAATACTTAATTTTTGACCATCCCCCATTGGCAATGGATCCCATGCCGATTTTTTAAATAAATTTTTCGAAGAGAAGTTATTGAATGTAACACCCAATGTTCCGGTTAAACCAATATAGCCTCCCCATCCTGCACTCAACTCTAACTGATCGCTGGATTTTTCTTCCACGCCGTAATTAATGTCCACGGTTCCGTCTTCGGCATTTGGAATAGGATCGATTTTTATTTTCTCTTGATCAAAATAGTTTAACTGTGCAATCTCACGTTGTGAACGAATTAATAAGGTACGACTAAATTTATCACCTGGAACCGTTCTAATTTCACGACGAATTACAAAATCTTTTGTCTTTTCGTTACCTGCAATGCGTATTGTTTTTATGGTTGCTTGCGGTCCTTCTCTTAATCTTATTTCATAGTCAATGGTGTCATTGTAAACGGCAGTTTCAATGGGATCAACTGCAAAAAACAAATAACCGTCATCTTGGTACAAGCCACTAATATCTCCGCCTTCAGCTGTTTGTGTTTTACCTAACTTATTGTATAAAACTTCACGGTTATAAATAGCCCCTTTTTTAATATTTAATATGGCAGACAATAAAGAATCTGGATATTTGGTATTTCCTCTCCAAGTAATGTTTCCGAAATAATATTTATGCCCTTCCTTTAATTGCATGTCAATATTTAAATTGCCAGCATTGTTGTGATACACTGTATCCTTTTCGATCACGGCATCTCTATATCCTAATGAGTTATAGAAGTTTAAAAGATTGTCTTTACTCTCATCATACTTTTTGATATTAAACTTAGAAGAAGAAAGAGAAAATCTTGCGTACGGATTTAATATTTTTCTGGTTTTGGTGAAAGTTAAATATCCGTTCTCACGTAAATAATCGGCAACCGTATAAGGATTGGTTTTAACAATCATTGGTTTGTCATTAATTGGATATAATGTTAACCTAGATTTTTCGTGTATTTCTTTAAGGCTTTTCTTAAGCTTAGTTTCGTCTACTAAGTTGCCACCAAAATTAATATTATTAATACGCACTTTAGGCCCCTTATCTACTGCGAATTCAAGTAATAAATTATTTTTTCTTGCTGCATCTTTCTTTTCCTTGATGATTACTTTAACATCCTGAAAACCTTTTTCTGCGTAGTACTTTTTAATACCTTCTACTGCAGTAATTTTCATGTTCTCTGTAACCACCCTGTTAGGTAGTAATCCTGTTTTACCAGACAATTCATCGTTGTCAGATTTTCGAATACCTGAAAAAATAAACTTAGATAAACGAGGTCGTTCCACTACATTAATTTCAACATCAATTTGCTTGTCCTGAACATCAGTTAAATACACACTCACATCGCTAAAATAATTTTGGTCCATTAGCTTGTGAATAGCCTTGGCAAAATTATCACCACCGGGAATGGTAACATCATCACCCACATTTAAGGTAGATAAGGACAATAAAAGGTTTTCATCAAAGTTTTGATTACCAACCACTTTGATATTTCTGATCTTGTATTTCTGAGGCGTTTTTTGATTAAAAATGCCTATCAATTTCACATTAATTTGAGCAACGGAATCTTTGGCAGGAACATCCTGGGCAAAACTGTTGTTTGACAATAAGAAAAGGGCTAAAATACCTATTATAAATTGGAGCGGTTTCTGCATCTGCTTGGGGCTGTACATTTATGTTTTAAAAGTGTCGCAAATTACTCGTAATATTTCAAAGTCTTTGTTAAAAAAGAAAATAAAATATATTATTTTATTTTTTAATTTGTTTGAACCTGCTCACTCGTTTTTCCAAATCTTCGCTCCCTGGACTGATATTCCATTAAAGCTTTTACTAAATCTTCCTTCCTAAATGCCGGCCATAAAGTATCTGTAAAATACAATTCGGCATAGGCCAATTGATACAATAAAAAGTTACTTATGCGACATTCTCCGCTGGTGCGAATCATGAGTTCAGGATCCGGGAAGTCCTTTGTAGTAAGGTTTTGCGAGATAGTAGCTTCGGTAATTTCATCCAGTGCCATCTGACCATTTTGCACTTTTTGTGCTATTATTTTGGTGGCCTCTACCAGCTCCCATCTACTACTATAACTAAGGGCAATAATAAGGTTTAAACCTGTATTTTGAGCTGTTTTTTGAGCGGCATTGGAAAGTGCCTCTTGGGCCTCTTTTGGAAGCATTTGAAGGTTCCCGATAAATTGTAATTTGATGTTATTTTTATGCAAATCGGGTACTTCTTTGGCAATGGTATCCACAAAAAGGGTCATTAAGCCACTTACCTCCTCCTGAGGTCGATCCCAATTTTCAGTACTAAATGCATATAAAGTCAAATATTGAATGCCAATTTCAGTAGCTGCTTCAACCACTTTACGTACACTCACTACCCCATGATAGTGCCCAAAAAGTCGGTCCTGACCCTGTTCCTTGGCCCACCTTCCATTTCCATCCATTATAATAGCAATGTGCTTAGGCAACCTCCCCGTATCCAATTTTTCCATAATGTAAAAATAAGAAAATACCCTGCTTATTTACGCTTAAATAAGCCAAAAAAGCGACTAATTAAGGATTTTCCGCCTTGATTTTTTTCTGGTCTACTAAAAAGATTGTCCCTTTTTCTAGGATCTTTCCTTGGGTTCAATCCATAGACCGTAAGTAAATTATAGGAGACACCTAATTTAGTACTAAAATATTGGTCGTAGCCGGAAGTGCTTGCCTGAAAAATGGTTGCAGCACCCTTAGGTATATGATAATTGATATCCGAGAAATAATCAATCTTATCCGAGTTGGTGAATCGGTAAGTGACTTCGGTAAAAATATTCCATGAACCTCCAACATTATATTTGAAACCCAAATTCAATGGGAACAAAATAGTTCTTTGGGTTTTTGGGGTGTCTATATTGGTTGAACCACTAATGGATTTCCATGCACCTATACCAAAACCTACATAAGGTGTGAAGCGATACTGCTTATTACCGTTAATGAATTTTAAAAAATAAAATTCGCCCATCACACTAACATCGTGTGAAACGCGCGTAAAGTTTAATCCCCTTTTAAAATCATAAAAATTGTTGGATTGTAAGTCATTTGCGCCCAATGAAATATATTCATAGTTTAATCTAACGCCAACATAATCATTCAATTGCTTTTTATAAAAAACACCAACATTGGGCTTGTAGAAAAATATATCAGATGCAATGTCTCCTTTATAAAAAGAAGCACCACCCATTAATCCAATCTCTCCTTTATTTTCTACCAACGAAATATGCTGAGCATACAATTGAGGTGTACAGCAGCTGATGGTTATAAATAATAAAAGTTGAATCTTACGCATGCCTTAATTTCTTTTATCCAAGCCCCAAGTGAGCTTTGTTCTTAGGGTTGAAAGATAACTATTTTCATTGAGTCGTATAAAATGAACCACGAAATTTTCTTTTTTAACGGCTAGTTCAATATGCTTTCCTACTATTTCTTTGCGCGCATCCAATGCACAAATAAGTTCTTCGGTCCTTCCTTCAATCTCAAAAGAAATGACCGAACTATCTGGCACTATAATAGAACGAACATTTAAATTATGTGGCGCCACTGGCGTAATAACAAAGCTTGCAGCATCTGGAAAAATAATGGGGCCATTACAGCTCATATTATATCCAGTTGAACCGGTTGGGGTTGCTACAATTAATCCATCGGCCCAATAAGAATTCAAAAATTCACCATTTAAATAAGTGTGAATTTTAATCATAGGAGAAGTATCTCTTTTATGAATAGCAAACTCATTTAAGGCAAAAGGGGTTGCTCCAAAAATGGGGACATTAGAATCTAAGTGTAACAAAGTTCTTTTTTCAATCACATAAGTACGATTCACTAACGCATCTACCATTAAACTTAATTCGTCTTTGGAAATGGAAGCTAAAAAACCCAATCTTCCATAATTAATTCCCAAAACAGGGATATGGGTATCTCCGACCAAAGTGATCGCATCTAGTACCGTACCGTCTCCACCTAAACTAATTAAGCAATCAATAGAATTGTGTAATTCGGAAAAATAATTAAAAGGAATTAATGGCGTTTTATCGGGCGGATTGGTAAGTGAGAATTTAACCAATAAATCCTCAAACACATAAATAGTAGTGTCATACCTATTTAATTCAGCCAACAATGCATTTAAAGATTGTTGTTGATCTAAATCTACCCCTCTACTATATATTGCAACCTTCATCCTTTCCATTTAAAAGTTAATTCCTCCATGCAAATATACCCCTTTGTCTCCCAACTGATTCACACTGTAATCAATTTTTATCACTAAGTCATAGATACTAATAATATCAATGCCTACTCCAGCGGTTCTTAATAAAGTATTGGAAAGTTTACTAGCATTGGCAGGTTTTTCGCTATACACATACCCCAAATTGGTAAAGGCTTTTAACCAAAAGCTATATTTTATTTCCGGTAAAAATTTATTAAACTTGTTAATAAGACCAAAACTACTTTCTTTAGGCACCGTATAAGCACCCAATAAATGGTGATATTCCGCTTTAAAAAGGCTACCTGCGTTTCCATCTACCACATAGTACTCAAGACCATTCATTTGCATACTTCCATAACCCAAAAGTTTTTGATCAATAAAATTTTGATTGGGTAAAAATTTTGCCTGTGAATTGCTTTCAAATAAAAAGAAATTTTTGGAGCTTAGTTTTTTTGCAATAACACTTCTTAATTGAAGTGAGGTTAAATTGTTATCACCACTAAAACGTTGGTATATGGAAAATTCATGACTACTTCCTTGTGTGGGATAACTATTATAATCAAATTTTACTTTGGAGAATGAAATGCTAGCATCGATATAAGAAAATGATTTGGTATAATTAGGAAGGTAACGGGGTTGGATGCGATAGCCACTATCTGTAATGGCATAATTACCAAAACCAATTTGCAAACTATGTCGTTCATATAAATTGGGTCGATAAAATAAATTCAAATTAGTTCTATACCCATTTTGAATAGCATTAAACGTTTTAGTAAAAACCTGTTTATCTAAATAAGTAGAAGTATTCATTTCTTTTTGTGCGAAATACTGCCAACCTAATCCCATACCAAAATGCATTTTTTTATCCAGATAAGGAAACTGATAACGCACAACGGCTTGCTGTGAATACCCAGTAATAAGTCCTAAAGTAAGTTTGTCATTGTTACCCGTTGCATTGGCCTGTTTTAGAGTCATGCCATAATTCACCCTATCTAAACTATGGTGTTGTTCGTTCCACCACTCATTAAAATTTCGATCGACCCATCTAAAATAAGGTAATGGAAAAAAATACCATCTTTCTGTAACCTTTATTTTAATAGTAATGTGATTGCTGTCTAAAATTTGGGTGGTTACTAAAGCTTCATGAAATAAAGAAGTATTAATTAATTGCTGCTGTGCAATGGTATTTAATAAGGGAAGCGAGTCCTTAGGAACAAGACTGCCAATGGAATAAGGGAGTTCCCTTAAAATGATATAGGATTTTGTTTTCTGATTTCCTTCAATCTGAATATTTGAAATAGAAAACTGTGCAGAAGTTTGAAAATGTACTCCAAAAAAAAATAAACAAAAAAAGATAGAAGATATAACGGTTTTAAACATCTAGGTAATTCATTAAATGATGATAGTGATCCTCGATATCGTTATTCAATGGAGAATTCCCAAAATAATGTACAACCTGATAATCATATCGTTGAAAAGTGGCAATGATTGCCCCAGCTTCGTCTCTGTTAAGCTTGAGTGTGACAATTAAATTCGCATTTGCTTCGTCGTAAAATGTATTCAACTGTAAAATTTGTGCATTATTGGTTTCCACCAATCTACTCATTTCGGCTAAAGAATATTGTAAAGGAGATATAGATAAAACCAGTATAGCTCCTTGTTGAGCAACTCCTAAAAATTGAGCAAGTCGGTCATTTAAATGTGTTTGAGTGATAACCCCTACACATTCTTGTTGTTCAATTAATACAGGTAATAAGGATAAATGATGCTTGGTAAATAAATCCAATGCAGTTAAAAAATGTGCAGTGCCGTTTAGACCAATTCTTACCAATT
The DNA here is from genome assembly GCA_947453145.1 of Bacteroidota bacterium. Classification (GTDB taxonomy): domain Bacteria; phylum Bacteroidota; class Bacteroidia; order Chitinophagales; family Chitinophagaceae; genus Sediminibacterium. The sequence goes on along the minus strand of CANGFA010000016.1, from coordinate 15,408 downwards.
GATCAGCTATATTTTCTATTGGGTTTGTTTCATCAGAATCTAATAAATCCGATTTGCTGACCAATCCAATAAAATAGTCTTCTTTTACTACTGGCAAATGTTGAACATCAAAGTCTTCCATGCATTGTAATGCAAAAGCAACCTTATCTTCTAAATGAAGCATTGGCAAGCCTTTGATGGCAATGGATGCTGCTAACATAGACATTAGTTAGTATGCTTGTTTAAAAAAGTAGATAAAATGGTATTAAACTCATTGGGAACTTCCATCATGGGCGCATGACCACATTTATCAATAAAATGCAACTCGCTTTGTGGTATCAATTTATGAAATTCTTGCGCTACAAAAGGAGGTGTAACGGTATCATTATTTCCCCAAATTAAACAAGTAGGTACTTTAATTTGCTTTAACTCTTCTCCTAAATTATTTCTAATAGCGCTCTTAGCCAAAGCAATAATTTTAATTACTTTAAGTCTGTTTCTCGTGATCTCAAATACTTCATCAACTAAAGCTGGAGTTGCCATTGCAGGATCATAAAATGTTTGAGCCGTTTTATTTTTAATGTACTCGTAGTCCCCACGCTTAGGGTAAGAGTCCCCCATTGCATTTTCAAATAACCCACTGCTACCCGTTAAGGTTAATGATTTTACTCTTTCTGGATGATTTAAAATATAAACTAAACCAACATGACCCCCTAAAGAGTTACCCAATAAATGTATATGATGATAATCCTTGTGTTCTATAAACTGGGTTACATGTTTTGCCAAACCTGTCACACTGGTATGTAAAATATCTAAGTCAAATAGAGGCAATAGAGGAACAATTACTTTATGTGTTGTTCTGAATTTTTCAATTAAATCCGAAAAATTACTGAGTGCCCCAAAAAGGCCATGTAATAGCATTAATGGTTCGCCTTCACCTACTTCCAGGTATTCGAATTTTTCTTCTTTTTTAATTTCGTACTCCATATCAATCAATATGGATAAAGATAGTTAATTCGTTGCAAAAAAAGGTCCTCATGTGCTTATCTACACTATCTTATTCAAATTATTAACAATTCGATAAAATGAAGGAATGTTTTACTTTAATGGATTTGAAAAAGTAGCAATACTATGCTTTATGGAAGGGATCCAAGCGCCCATTTTTCCTATAAAAAGAGGCCACCAATCATGCAAATAGGTATACATATAGGCTTGTTTGATGGAAGCATCCTGAACCACACCCAATAATTGTAAAAAATACACAACGGCGCTTAACATGGTAAAATAAATACTAGCATATAGTACAATGCCCAATAATTTATTTAACCAACCCAGCATGAGCCACTGCGCTCCTTGTTGTAAAAACGCCGACACCCATCTTAATATAAAGAGTACTGCAATAAGTACAATTAAAAAAGAAATAAAGGGTAAAAAATGAGAAGCTATTTTAGTATGTTCTTTTAATTGCTTGGCCACCCAGCCCGCAAACTGAAAAGCAAGAATTAGACCAATAAATAAGGACATAAAAGAAACAACCGCTTTGATTAGTCCATTCTTATAACCTTGCAAAATAGCAAGGATTAATACGGTGCCCGTTAATATATCTAACCACATAATTTAGCTGGTTAGCAATTCCTTGGTTAATGCCGAAATCACTTTCCCGTCTGCTTTTCCTGCTAATTGTTTAGTAGCAACGCCCATAACTTTACCTAAATCTTGTGGGCCCGCTGCACCCACTTGTGCTATAATTTCTTGTAGTACTTTTTTAATATCGGCCTCACTCATTTGAGCGGGTAAGAATTTTTCAATAACCGCTATTTCTTCTGCTTCTTTTGAAGCCAAGTCAGCCCTGTTTTGTTGTTCAAAAATGGTTAAAGAATCTCTCCTTTGTTTTACTAATTTTTGCAATAATTTCATCTCCCCCTCTGCAGAAATTTCACCGTTTGCCCCTGGCTCAGTTTTGGCTTTTATAATTTCTGCTTTTATAGCTCTTAATCCTCTAAGCATTGCTTCATCCTTATTTTTCATTGCGTCTTTCATCAAAGACATTACGTCGGTCTCTAAACTCATAATTGGATTATTTTGGATTTTGATCAATTTGTGATGCTCTAAATTTTTGATAAAACGATTTAGCAAAAGTTTTAAAATCTTCGGCCATTGCCTTGTCTTGTGTAGCTCTAAAATAGGTATCTCCCATACCCATAATATTTTGGTAAAAGAAGTCGGCCATTTCGTCCACCATCATATCTTTTGTCCAAAGATCAATGCGCAAAGCAGTTTTATCGGTGGGGTCCCAAAAAGTAAGCATCATAGCTCGTGCATCCTGCGCCTCAGTAGCAGTACTATCAGAAGCAGACCATTGAATATTTTGGGGGATTTTTTGTTCGTCTAAATGAACAGCGACATGGATTGTAGATTGATGCATTGTATTAAAGCGTATTAATTTTATTGTTACACGAAAGTAAGCTATTATTGGTTATCAGCCATTCCTTACCCGTCATGGCTTTAGCTTGTCGATACATTTCATCCTTATAATATAATTTAAAGTGATTAGACAAAGCTTGCTTTTCTTTAAAAGAAAATACCTCACCTGATTTTGTCCAGTTTGCAGGAAGCGGTATATCTGCATCCAATAAAAGGGGCACTTCGTATTGCATTGCATACTCCATCCATGTAGTCTTAGAAAAGCCTATCCCTTCCCATAAAATAGCATAGGAAGCAGCAATCCATTCTAAACAAAGATCATTTTCCGCAATAATAGCAATATCCTGTATATACTTATACCCTTTTAGTGCTTGCAAAGCAGTTTCAATTTCTTTTTTATTGTTAACAACAAACACCAAATGCATGGTTGTATGTTGCCACTTTTTAAAAATAGAAAATTCCTTTACGATTTCCTTAATCCTTTCCTTAGGCGCAAAACAAAGGAAATAATTATCACCACTGCTTAATTGTTCCTTTGCTAAGGATAAGTCCTTCCATTCGAAAGTAGGAACGTCCATAAGGGGTAAATAAACGGGTGCGATGGCGAAACTCAATGTAGTATACCTAGTTATTAAACTGGAATATACCCAGTCATTGACACACAATATTTTTTGCGCCAACTTCATCCAACTGTTAAATCTATAATTCAAGCGCATCTTGTGTAGGAAACTGGCGTTTTTAAGTTCATTAGGTAATTGCAAAGGAATAAATAACAAAGGAATACGATTAACACTTTTAACATGTGTACCGAAATGTATGATTATGGTGTTTGTAGTCGTTTTAAAAAGATCCCTTGTATTGTTTTGTGCTAACAGCTGAACTTGTTCTATTTCTTTACAATAGCTTACAAATGAAGCAGGCCAGTCATTCCCAATGATATAAATTTGATTTTCCGAAAAAGCAGCATATTCCTTTACTAATAATATTACCCTATCCAATAGTATAAGTCTTGGAATAGGCAAATAAGTAGCAGTATAAATAAGGACGCGCATGCCCCAAAAATACATCATACTTAACAATTTATCCACCAATCATTTATAAGGTGCACTTCGAATAAATACTCCCCTACCTTTGTTATATGGCTAAAGAATTACATCAGTTAAACTTATTTGGGGATGCACCCATTGAACCGGTTCATATTAAAAGAACAAGGGGTGAAAAAGCAGTGGTCAAAAAACCTGTGCAAATTGCGGCCCCAATAACTGAAGTGCATTCCTTAGTCAACGATGAAATGCCTACTGTTTCAAGAACACCGATGCATTTTGGAAAAAACAATGCGCATCATAAAAGAGGTCGGAAGTCATTTGCCTCAATGGAAGGCGATATGGACAAATTAAATGTTCCTTCACCCGATGAGTTAGCTAAGAAACTATATTACCCCATTGGAGAGGTGGCTGTTTGGTTTAATGTAAATACTTCTCTAATCCGTTATTGGGAAAAAGAATTTAAACAATTGCAGCCCAGAAAAACAAGAAAAGGAGACCGTTTATTTCGCGCACAAGACATTGCATTTTTAAAGCAGATCTATTATTTATTGCGCGAGAAAAAATATTCAATTGACGGTGCTAAAACTTATTTGAAAAATAATAAAGAAAAGGCCGACAAGGCTATTGCTTTGTTAAATAGCTTACAGCATTTAAAAACATTCTTAGTTTCTTTAAAAAGTAGTTTGTAGATAAAACTTCAAATTATAATTACCCTTTCTCTGCAAAAGTAATTTTATTCTCATTGGCATAGCCAATCGCTTTAATATTTAAAGCCTCTCTCATCATTTGAAAATCTCCCAACTCAACAGAAAGTGGTACCAAACATTCTACATGAATGGTGTGGAATTGTTTTCCAGATTCCGCAATAAAAACTAAACTAGTTTTAATATTGGGAGTCACAGAAATTTCATTTCTTAAATAATGTGCAAAAGCTAGCAACGCATCCGCTGAAGTGTGAATACTTATTTGTAAATCCATTTCAATTTTACGCTCCGTTCTTAAACTAATATTATCTACAATGGTATCAACCATTTGCTTGTTAGGAACAGATATATAGGTTTTAATTTCGGTACGAATACGGGTACTACGTAATCCAATTTTTTCAATGGTGCCTGTAAAATTATTTACTTTCACTAAGTCACCTACGGTAAAAGGCTTGTCAAAAAAGATAATAAAAGAAGCTATGATGTTCTCTAAACTTTCTCGCATAGACAAAGCCACAGCCGCTCCCACAATACTCAAGCTTGTGACTAAATTGCCAATGTTTTCATTAAATACATAATGGAGTACCATTAATAAGCCAACCAAGTATAGAATTACTTTAAAAAAATCTCTGAAAAATAATATAAGCTGATCATCCGATTGATTTTTTGAAAGTTTTGCTTTCTCGTCCAGTATAATGGAAATAAACTCCAATGTCCTTAAGCAAACGCGAATAAATAAGATAATAAATAAAAGTTTAACACCCGACTCAATAGTTTGCTGTGAAGAAAGTTTGTAGATATGAAAATTCCAAGCAATAGGAAACTTCAGTTCATAAAAAGAAATGATAGCTACGACAAAAACAAGAAATCTTTCAATAGGTATGATTAATCTGTGGACATGTATCTTTCTAAGTTCAGAATGGTTTTTTTTATCAACCCAGGTATAAATGATGCTTGCGAAAAAACGGGATATAAATCTTTTTAAAATAAGTGTAACTGCCATAACAACGGCTACAACCATATAACTCTTAATAGAATTGGAAAGAAATTGTTCCTCTAAGTTCATAGTGTGCTGGTTTAATTTATAATTCCCACTTTTTCAATTGCATGGAAGTCCCGTCAAAAACGCCATAGGTATTTAACCTAATCCAATCACCTAAATTAATATATTTCGTGTGCTCATTAATATCAAAATCAATTGCAAAATGTCTATGACCAAAAACAAAATAGTCTACGTCCATTTTTTTAGTTTGCTCTTTGGTATAAATAATTAACCACTCTTTATCCTCCCCTAAAAAAACCTCGTCAGTAGTTCCTGTCTTTGCTCTACTTTTTGCGCTAAAATAATTGGCTAATTTAATGCCCGCATCTGGATGTAGCCATCTAAATAACCACTGGCATAAGGGATTGGTAAAAATTTTCTTTAAGCGCTTGTACCCATAATCGCCCGGCCCTAAACCGTCTCCATGACCAATAAAAAATTGCTTACTACCTAGTTTAAAATGCGCTGGTTCAAAATAAACTTTTGCACTTAGCTCTTTACTTAAATAATCTTGCATCCATAAATCATGATTACCCGTAAATATATGTAAAGGGATTCCTGCATCACTAATTTGTGCTAAACATCCTAAAATACGAATAAAGCCTTTAGGTACAACGGTTTTATATTCAAACCAAAAATCAAAAATATCACCAACTATAAAATAAGCGGCGGCGTCTTTTTTAGTTTCATTAAAAAAACGCACCAGCCTGTCCTCGCGCTTTCTGCTTTCCAATTCATTGGGTGCCCCTAAGTGAAAATCGGACAAGAAGTATATTTTTTTATCAGGCGCTAATTCCATGAATCGTAGTTATGAATAAAAGATTAATCGGTTTGTTTGTCTACTAAAAAACAATATACTTCTTTTGGACCATGTACCCCTACCACCAATGTTTTTTCTATATCAGCTGTTCTACTAGGCCCAGTTGCATAGGTAATCATAGAAGGCATAAAATTGGACTCGTTTTTAAATTGAACTAAACTATCTGAAATATCATATACCAATTGATGCGTGTACGCCACACAAATATGAATAGGCGCATATACGCTTGAAGCACGGCCACTGAGTTGTTGACTACTTAATACAATGGTGCCCGTTCTTGCAACTAAATGTTCACATAATGTAATAGAGGCATCACAGCTCGCTAATTCATCTGTGGTAACAGGATCAAATTGATATTCACTCATATCATCCAGCCATCCAGATTCTATGGAGTAAATCTTTTCCCACTTCTTAGTTTTAATTAAAGCCGAGAGTTGTGCAGCCAATTCACCGTCATCTTCACAGTAAATAAATTTACCCATGAGTTCTGTAAACTTTTGCGCAAAGCCTATAGCTAATTCCTGATCGGTTGGAATAAAAATAGGTGTTTCAGAAACCTGATCCGGAAACGGGACAGATACAGGCGACTTTAATGCCTGTTTAATCTTTTTTAATATTTTATTTCTTGCACCTTGTGATTCCATTTGAAAAATTATTCATTATTCCCAGAAGCATCTGCAGCATTAATAGTTGCATTTGCATGATCTATTGCATCTTCAGAAGCCACTTCATTTGCAGCGCTTGCATTTTCACTTGCAGCAGCATCCGTTGGACCTACCACTGTTGTTTCAGTTGGTGCAAAAGTTTCGTGAATATCTCCATTTTTTTCTGGTTCAAAAGGGCGCTTGCCAATTAAATCTTCCACATCACTTTTATGCAACACTTCCTTATCTAATAATGCTTTTGCTAATTTCTCCACTTCATCCTTATGCTCCGTTAATAAAGCCAAGGTTCTTTGATAAGCTTCGGCAATCATTTTTCTTACTTCTTCGTCTATGATTTTACCGGTCTCTTCACTAAACGGTTTTTGGAAACTATTTTCTTGTGAAGGATCATAGAAACTTACATTACCAATTTTATCATTCATTCCATAAGTTGTGACCATAGAGTATGCCATCTTAGAAATTTGCTGCAAGTCGTTACTAGCGCCAGTCGAAATTTTACCAAAGAAAATTTGTTCTGCAGCTCTACCTCCCAAAGTCATACACATTTGATCGGTTAATTGCTCAATCGTATATAAGTATTGTTCCTTAGGGGTGTATTGTGCATAACCCAATGCAGCAGTGCCTCTTGGCACAATTGTTACTTTTAACAAAGGATAAGCATGCTCTAAAAACCAACCGCAAGTAGCATGTCCGGCTTCGTGATAAGCAATCACTTCCTTTTCATTTGGAGAAATAATTTTGTTCTTCTTTTCCAATCCACCAATGACTCTATCAATGGCATCTTGGAAGTCTTGCATCTCCACACCACTCTTGCCTTTACGCGCAGCAATTAAAGCTGCTTCGTTACAAACATTCGCAATATCTGCACCAGCGAATCCAGGTGTTTGTTCTGCTAGTTTATAAATGTCTAAACTTTCAGAAACTTTAATTGGACCTAAATGCACTTTGAAAATTTCTTGACGTCCTTTTACATCTGGACGATCAATGGAAATTTGACGATCGAATCTACCTGGTCTTAACAAGGCGCTATCTAAAACATCTGGACGATTCGTTGCAGCTAAAATAATAATACCTGTGTCACCACCAAATCCATCCATCTCCACCAACAATTGGTTTAATGTATTTTCACGCTCATCATTACTCATCATGGCATTTTTACCACGTGCACGACCAATTGCGTCAATCTCGTCAATGAAAATAATACATGGCGCTTTTTCTCTTGCTTGCTTAAATAAATCTCGCACACGACTTGCACCTACACCTACAAACATTTCCACAAAGTCAGATCCACTTAAACTAAAGAAAGGAACCTGCGCTTCCCCAGCCATGGCTTTTGCTAATAAAGTTTTACCTGTACCTGGAGGGCCAATTAATAAAGCTCCTTTAGGAATTTTACCTCCAAGGTTGGTATATTTTTTAGGATTTTTTAGGAAGTCCACAATTTCCATTACTTCTTCTTTCGCTTCCTCTAAACCTGCCACATCTGCAAAAGTAATATTCACTTTAGTGCCACCTTTTTCAAATAAGGTTGCTTTAGATTTTCCTACATTAAAAATGCCACCCGGGCCACCACTTCCTCCACTGCCACCACCCATTTTGCGCATTAATAAAACCCAAACAATTATGATTAATAAGAAAGGAAATATAGCACCTAGGATTTTTGTAAACCAGTCGTTTTCTGAATCTGTATTACTATCAGGAATGTTAGTTATTGCATATTTTGTATAAATATCTTGAACTTCTTTGTTAAAGGACGACCAGTCGTCTACTTTATATTCAAACAAATAAGTTCCTTTTACTTTTGATTTCTTTTGATCCAGTGTAAGGTTGGAATTAAATTTATTGCTGTAAGTAGATTTAGAAAGACTATCAGGCTTAATATAAATATGAACAACTTTAGAGTTTTCTACTTTCACATATTTTTCAATATCTCCACTTGCCATTAATTTCACAAACTCATTGTGGGAAATTATACTTGTATCTGGCGCCATTTGAAACAAGCGGGGCATTAGCATTAAACTAATTGCAATTAACCCGTAAATCCAATAAATATTGAACTTAGGTAATTTAGGCCCACCGCCAATAGGGCCACCTTTTTTATCTTTATTCTCAGGTATCATTATTCTTTATTATAACTTTTGTATTTCAATATAACAAACTTGTCTAAAATAAGTTTTATAACTCATGCATTTTAGTGTCTGCATCACTCCACATTTCTTCTAATTGATAAAATTTTCTTGATTCAGGATGCATTATATGCACGACCACATTTATGTAGTCAATTAATAACCATTGAGCGGCTGTTTTCCCTTCACTTTTATAAGGATATTCACCACACTGATGCTTTACTTCATACTCAATATTATCGGCAATGGCCTTTAATTGTGTAGTATTACTTGCCTCGCAAATGATAAAGAAATCGGCTGCGGCTTCATGTATTTTTTTAAGATCCAAGCTTAAGATATTCTCTCCTTTTTTATCCTGAATAGCAGCGATAATGGTTTTGAAAATTTTACTACTTCGCGTAAGTTGCGTTGGAGATTTTTTACGATCTTTTAATGCGGAAAGAGGTTCCAATAATACTAATTTTTAATTGTTAATGCCTTGCTAGTCATATCATTTTGCCATCCAATATAGGAGACACCACCGATTCTAACTAACTTTACAAAAATAGCAATTCTTTGTCACCTGCCACACCAATTATCACATTAGGCGCACCGCTTATAGAACTGTCTATCGTAGATAGTACCAATATGTATGCCATAAGCCAGGTGCATGAGCAATTGGCCGTATCTGGCAGTTGCTATCGTGCTGATTATCAAACGCAGGGTAAAGGTCAGCATGGTAGGATTTGGGATAGTGAAGGGGGAAAAAACTTACTTTGTAGCTATGTTTTGGAGTTAAAAAGCTTGAATTCTTCTAAAAAATGGGGTCCAAACGATCAAAAAGGCCTTTCTGCTGCAGTTGCAATTGGCGCAAAAACTTTTTTTAGTGCCTACGCCGGGGACGAAACGCTTATAAAATTACCCAATGATATTTATTGGCGTGACAGAAAGGCAGGGGGTATTTTGATAGAAAATACGCTTAGAGGAACGGAATGGACTTGGGCTGTGATTGGCATTGGATTTAATGTGAACCAGACCCAATTTAATATAAAAGGGGCCCAACCCGTTTCCCTTAGACAAATAACAGGTAAACAATGGGATATCCATTTATTGCAGACCGAATTAAGTAAAGCATTAAATAGTAGTATACAAAATTGGTTACAGGAAGGAGATTTAGAAACAATTGAAAAAATGAAACCCTTATGGAAATAAAATTAACACAGCATAGTAAAGGCGGCGGATGTGGGTGCAAAATATCACCTGCGGTACTTTCAGAAATTTTAGCAGCGCACAATGTGGGTGCAAAAAATAATATCCCACAATTATTGGTGGGCAATGATAGCAGAGACGATGCAGCTGTTTATCAAATAGATGATACAACAGCCATGATTAGTACCACCGATTTTTTTATGCCCATTGTAGACGATGCTTTTGCCTTTGGACAAATTGCAGCAGCCAACGCAATTAGTGATGTATATGCAATGGGAGGCAAACCCATTTTTGCCTTAGCGGTATTAGGCTGGCCCCTAGCTACCCTACCAGCAAGTGTAGCTGCACAAGTAATGGAAGGTGCTCGCAAAACCTGTACGGAAGCGGGTATCGTAATAGCGGGAGGCCATAGCATTGATAGTCAAGATCCCATTTTTGGATTAGTTGTAAATGGATTGGTGTCAATTGAAAACCTAAAAAGAAATGACACTGCAAAAGAAGGTGATGTATTAATAATTACTAAACCATTGGGGGTTGGCATATTAGCAACTTCTCAAAAAAGAGGTTTATTAACGGAGCCCGATTTAGCATTTCTAGTAAAACAACTAACCACCATTAATAAAGCAGGAGAAGCATTAGGAAAAATAAAAGGCGTGCATGCTATGACCGATGTAACTGGTTTTGGTTTAGCAGGACATTTAACAGAGATGATGGAAGGAAGTAATTTAACAGCAAAACTATCTTATGGAAAAATTCCAATCATACCAGCGGTTCGCAACTATATTGCCCAAAAAGCAATACCAGGTGCCACTGCTCGAAATTGGAATGCTACTTTCGAGGGCATTGAATTAGCAGCAGGTATTGATGAAAAAGAAGCAAGTTTAATTTTACCCGATCCACAAACCAATGGAGGATTGTTAATTGCAGTAGATCCTGATTCGGTAAGCGAAGTGCAGGACATTTTAAAAACAGCGGGTATTGAATATACACAACCAATTGGTGTTTGCGAAGCGGCTAGTAATAAGCGTATTGTGATTACTAGCTAAAATAATAAGCCTCTCTCCATTACGGGGATGAATAGGATTGTACTTCTTGTATTTTGATACTAGTACTAGAAGGGAATTTATTCAAAAATTAAATTGCCCTTGTTCTTAATTTGATCAGGCGTTAACTCCACCACCAATTGTACGCCTTTTATATCCCTTATAGTTTGTGTGATTTCTTTTACTTTTTCGTCCTCAATCCAATCCCCTTTTAACCACCAGATAAAGTCCATATGCTTTAATTCGGGCAAAAGATATTCTCCATCATATTGATTGTGGTAAACAAAATGTTGAAAATTAGAGTTGGGCTCATCTGCTTCATACATGGAAAAATAATAGGTCCTACTTTTTCTTTTCAAAGCAATTTCATGTACAGGATTAAATTTAAATCCAAAACCGGTATACTGATTTAGTAAAATACAAAATTGATAATTTTTAATAGGCGCAGTAATTCCAAGGATACGTGTACCCTCAAAATCTTGTTCGTTAATTTCGTCCTGATCTAAAATTAATTTTGCACTCATAATGTTTTTACGCTATACTTTTGACAATTAAAATTGAATGTCATATTTAATTTCTTCGGCACCTCTTTTAATAGTTAAAGTGGTTTTGTCTCCTTTCTTAAACTTACCCAGGGCTTGCATATAACCCATCACATCAATTAATTTATAATCACCTAACTGTAGTAAAACATCGGCCGATTTTAATCCTAATTTTTCTCCTAACTTACCCTGGCTAGTACCCTCAATTCTAACACCTGTGCCGGTAAATGCATAGTCCGGCATCACACCCAAACTCACCGTAAACTTAGTACTCTTACCCATACTTTGTTCGCGTGTTTTTAAAAAATCCAATTTGCCATAGGTGTCCGTATTTTTAATAATATTTTGCACCAAACGCACTACCTCTTTTTCTCCCTCATAATTAATTTTATCCCAATCATCCGTTGCTTTATGATAGTCGGAGTGACTTCCTGTAAACATAAATAATACCGGCATATCTTTTCTGTAAAAACTTGCATGATCACTAGGTCCAGTACCGGCACTGTCATAATGGGTTGATAAACTTGTTTTTGATTTGGCTAAAATTTCGGACCATTTGCTGGAAGTGCCATAACCACCAATGGTTAATTTACGTGTCGTATCATACCTGCCTACCATATCCATATTAATCATGTAATTAAAATTACCAGTATAAGTAGGATGGTCCAGCCAATATTTGCTACCCAATAATCCCAATTCTTCTCCTGAAAAATGGATAATTAAATAGTTGTTATTTTTGGGCGCTTTCTTTACTAAGGATTTTGCCAATTCAATCAAAGCTGCAGTACCACTAGCATTATCGTCGGCACCATTGTGAATAAAATTATTTAAATCCAATCCGTGCTTGTCCTCATTGTAACCCAAATGATCCAAATGTGCACCTAATATAATAGTATTCGCTGCTTTATTATCTATCAAGCCAACAACATTGTGTGCGGTACGTGTTGGATGTTCAAATTGAATATTGGCATCAATAGCATAAGTGCCAGATTCGTCATTAAAATATTTTACAAACCCTTGCTTTGTAAAATAAAGTACCGGCAAATCCAATGACTTAGTAGAATCAAATTTATTAAACTGAATATTATCCACTAGGTTGCCGCTATTATGTAAAAATAACGCAACAGCACCTTTGCTCTTAAGCTGAGAAGTAGTGGCAGCAAGCCAATCATTGATATCAAAATGTGGATTGCTGGTATTTTCTTCAAGTACTTCATTAATATCTTTAAACCAAACCTGGTTGATTTCATTTAATGCAATAGCAGAGTTTGCTGTAAAATTACGCGTGCCGCTATTTGATAAAGCAAAGAAATCGGAATCTATAATTGCTTTTTGATTATTTATTTTTACAAAAGCAGCATTGGCAAAACGTTTTCCTTCATCTATTTTAAAATCTTGAATAAACCCGTTTTCTCCCATGGGTTGTATTGCTAAACCCTGATATTGATCCACTATATAATTAATGGCTTTTTGCTCTCCTATGGTTCCTGCACGACGTCCTTCTAAATCGTCACTTGCTAAAAACTGTATATGGCTCTTTAAACTTTGGATTAGGGTTTTGTCTGCTTTATTTAATTTTTGTGCCAATAAACCCATTGGCAAAACCAACATCATTATTACAATAACTTTACGCATCTGATTCATTTTGTACTGCAAAAATAAGTAAAGGAGCTAGTAAATACGTGACTTCTATCCCCAATATTGCCCTTATTGGTCAATTTCTAATTTCGTAAGCACTAGCCAATCTTAAAAGCTAGCTTTGTTCCCTAATGAAAGCCGGTATACATATTGCCTTGGTGGGAAACCCCAATTGTGGTAAAAGCTCCCTTTTCAATGCCTTAACTGGTTTGAACCAAAAAGTGGGCAATTTCCCAGGCGTGACCGTAGATAAAAAAACTGGCGAGTTAAATTTAGGCAGCCATCCTGCTACCCTCATTGACTTACCCGGCACTTATAGTTTTTATCCAAAACGAGAGGACGAATGGGTTGCTTATAAAGTACTGATGGGTGTGGATCTAGAGATGCATACTGATGTTATATTATTAGTAGCTGATGCTAGTAATTTAAAAAGGAATCTACTTTTTTGTAGTCAAATTATTGACTTAAAAAAACCGGTAGTGCTGGCACTCACCATGAATGACTTGGCAGCTAAAAAAGGAATTAAAATAGATATTGCAGGACTTCAAAAAGATTTAGGTATTCCGGTTGTTGCCGTGGATGCAAGAAAAAGCAAAGGTTTAAACGAATTAAAAAATGCATTAGTTGGGATTATTGAAACGCCAAGATCAAAAAATCAAGAAAGTTTTATTGATAATAAAAATTTAGCACCTGTTGCGATTGAGGCATTTAAAAAATTATTCCCAACCACAAGCGACTATGCGGCATTGCACTACCTAATGCATCATAAAGCATTTCCTTTAGAGGAAGAAATGCAAAACAAAATTCACCAGATTGAAATAGACAATAATTTCAATCAAACTAAAACGCAGGCGCAGGAAATACTACAGCGATATGGACATATCCAGGAAATTATGAAAACCAGGGTAACGGAACCGGATCCAACTGCTAAGAAAAAAAGAACTGACAGACTTGATAATATATTCTTGCATCGAGTGGGTGGATATGCGATTTTGTTTTCGGTGTTGTTTATTTTATTTCAATCCGTTTTTTGGATGGCTAAATTTCCTATGGATGGTATAGAATGGATTTTTACTCATTTAACTACTTACTTAAATAATGTATTACCAAACGCTTGGTGGGAGGACTTATTGGTAAATGGTATTGTTGCAGGACTTGGTGGCATATTTGTTTTTATTCCACAAATCATGATTCTATTTGGACTCATTACTTTGTTGGAGGACACGGGTTATATGGCGCGTATTAGTTTTTTAAGTGATAAACTCATGCGTAAAGTTGGACTCAATGGAAAGAGCGTAATGCCCATGATTAGTGGATTTGCTTGTGCCGTACCGGCTATCATGAGTGCACGCAATATTGAAAATAAAAAAGAAAGGCTACTCACTATAATGGTGACCCCCTTTATGAGTTGTAGTGCACGACTTCCGGTATACACCATTTTAATTTCACTAGTGATTGATCATAAAATATATTTTGGATTTTTAAGTTTACAGGGATTGGTGATGATGGGCTTGTATTTGTTAGGTATTGTAATGGCTTTACTAGCTAGCTTGGTTCTAAAATGGTTTATTCGCATTAAGGAGAAAAGTTATTTTATTTTAGAGTTACCTGTATACCGAGCACCTCGTTGGAAGAACGTGGGTGTAACCATGATACAAAAAGCAAAAATATTTGTAACCGATGCTGGAAAAGTGATCATGGTGATAAGTTTATTATTATGGTTTTTGAGCAGCTACGGCCCCAGTGAACAGATGAAAAAAGTGGAGCAAAAGCATAATGAGCAAGTCATAGCCACACCTAATAATAAAACTCAATTAGATAAAGAATACCACACGCATAAATTAGAAAATTCATACGCTGGTATATTAGGTAAAAGTATTGAGCCTGTCATAGCTCCATTGGGATTTGATTGGAAGATGGGGATTGCCATTGTAACTTCCTTTGCCGCGCGTGAAGTGTTTGTGGGCACCATGGCTACCTTATATAGTGTAGAAGCATCCGATAATAGTTCCTTAACCGAAAAACTAAGGGCCGCTAAACGTCCAGACGGAACACCCGTATATAGTTTGGCAGCAGCATTATCCTTAATGATATTTTATGTGCTCGCTATGCAATGTATGAGTACACTTGCTGTTGTAAAAAGAGAAACTCAAAGTTGGAAATGGCCCGTCCTTCAATTTTTCATGATGAC
>CANGFA010000015.1 GCA_947453145.1 Bacteroidota bacterium | reverse complement strand
TATTGAACTAAAGCGATAAATGCAGTTCTATTTGGATCGTATTCTACAGAAACTACAGTAGCTTCCATATCCTTCTTATTTCTTTTGAAATCGATGATACGATAGTGTTGTCTGTGACCACCACCCATGTAACGCATTGCACGACGACCTTGGAAGTTACGTCCTGCAGTTTTCTTTTGAGGCTCCAACAAACTCTTTTCTGGTTTGTTAGTAGTGATTTCAGCATACGCGTTCCCAATTCTCCATCGGGTTCCTGCTGTAATCGGTTTGTACTTTCTTAATGCCATTTTGTTTTTTTTTACTTTTAAAGACTTTTGGTCTTACGAATTTTTCAGCTTCGCGGGCTATTGTTATAAACTTGCGTAAAGGTCAATGGTTTCACCTTCCGCTACAGTTACTAATGCTTTCTTATATCCAGATTTTACACCAGAGATAATACCAGACTTAGTAGAACGTGTTTTATTTTTACCAGGAACAACTAATGTGTTTACTTCTAAAACGTTAACGCCGTAGAATTGCTCAATAGCTGTTTTGATTTCTAATTTGTTCGCACGACGATTTACTTTAAAAGCATATCTTCTTAATGACTCTTGTTGAGCATTCGCTTTTTCAGTTAAAATCGGCTTGATTAATATTTCTGTTACTTTCATGATTATCTTTTTTTAAAAGAGACTACGCAGCTTCTTCTTCGTTAAAAATTTTAGCAGCACTTTCAGTGATCACTAATACATCTGCATTCATGATTTCGTATGTATTAATATCTGCTAATAATGTACTTGCTACGTTAGGAATGTTACGTGTGCTCAAATAAACGTTATCGTTGTACTCAGGCAAGATCACTAATGTTTTCTTGTTGTCTAAGTTTAATTGGCTCATGATAGAAGCGATTGTAGAAGTTTTTGGAGCATCTAAATTGATGTCTTCTAACACTAAAATTGCTTGATCGATTGCTTTATGACTTAAAGCTGAAATTTTTGCAAGGTCTTTTACTTTACGGTTCAATTTGAAATCGTAAGAATGTGGTTTTGGTCCAAAGATCGTACCACCACCCTTATATAATGGGTTACGGATATTACCCTTACGAGCTCCACCAGTACCTTTTTGCTTGTGTAATTTTCTGCTAGCACCCTGTACTTCCGCACGAGTTTTAACTTTATGCGTACCTGAACGGCGTGCAGCTAAATATTGTTTAACGGCTAAATAAATAACGTGATCGTTTGGAGTTGCACCAAAGATTTCAGCAGGTAATTCTACCTGTCTGCCCGTTTTTTTGCCTTTTATATCTAATACTTCTAATTGCATGATTGTCGATTAATGTGGTGATTACTTTTGGATTAAAACAATTGAACCGTTGTGACCTGGAACGGATCCACTCACTAGTACGTAGTTTTTTTCTGGGAATAATTTTAATACTTTTAATCCTTTTGTTTTAACGCGATCGTTACCCATATGACCGGCCATACGCATTCCTTTGAATACTCTCGCTGGATAGGATGATCCACCGATAGAACCCGGTGCACGAGAACGGTCATGTTGACCGTGCGTTGCTTCACCCACCCCGCTAAATCCATGACGTTTTACAACACCTTGGAAACCTCTTCCCTTAGTTGTACCAACAACTTCAACTGTATCTCCTTCAGAGAACATGTCAAGGGTAAGTGTAGCGCCTAATGTTGTTTCGATAGAATAATCGCGGAATTCTTTTACGAATTTCTTGGGAGCAGTATGTGCTTTTGCGTAGTGATTAATTTCAGACTTTGTAGAGTGCTTTTCTTTTTTGTCGCCCAATGCTAATTGTACTGCATTGTAGCCGTCTACTTCAGGAGTTTTAACCTGAGTAACAGTGCAAGGACCAGCTTCGATAATGGTGCAAGCAATTTGCTTTCCATCTTCTCCGAAGATGCTAGTCATGCCAATTTTTTTTCCAATAATACCTTTCATCTTTTTTGCGGTTTATGCCCCGCGTTTGGTTCTGAGGACATCCGATGATGATGCTACCTTTGAAAGTAGCTCGGATTCAATCCCTGTTTGCTGCCGACCTTTTCCTTTGTTTCTCAATAAAGAGAGGGGAAGTACCGGAAGTAAACAAACCTCGAAGGGCCTGTTTATATTTTACTTACTTCAAACCAGCGCTCCTTTCTCAACTACTGCATAATCGGTAGTGATTGGGAGATGGTAATTATAAATACTTATGCTTTGATCTCCACCTCAACACCTGATGGTAAGTCTAGCTTACTTAGGGCGTCTACTGTTTTAGAAGAAGAAGTGTAGATATCCAATAAACGCTTGTGCGTTGCTAATTGGAACTGCTCACGACTTTTCTTGTTAACGTGCGGTGAACGTAACACAGTAAAAATGCGTTTGTGTGTAGGCAAAGGAATAGGACCTGTAACTACTGCACCTGTACTGCGTACTGTTTTTACGATTTTCTCAGCAGACTTATCTACTAAGTTGTGATCGTAAGACTGTAATTTTATTCTAATTCTTTGAGACATAGCTTTATTTCCAATTTAACTTGGGGTTGCAAAGGTAATGGGTTGTGAGGTAAGATTCAAGAAATATTGTGTTTTTTTTAATTTTTTTTCAAAATATTTTCTCCTCCCTCCCTTTTCCAAAACAAAACCCCCTCCGTTTGATGGGAAGGGGTTCTTAAGTTATTGTAAATCAAGGATTTGACGCTTTAAAAGCCTACTCCTCATCTTTCACTTTTCCTTTGTTTTTAGCCATTACTTCCTCAGCAATATTGTTTGGTGCTGGAGAATAGTGACTGAACTCCATAGTTGAAGTCGCACGACCAGAGCTCAATGAACGTAATTGAGTCACATAACCGAACATTTCACTCAAAGGTACTTTCGCTTTGATAACTTGTAAGTTACCACGGCTGTCCATACCTTCTAACATACCACGACGACGGTTTAAGTCACCTGTTACGTCACCCATGTATTGGTCAGGAGTCACTACTTCTACTTTCATAATTGGCTCAAGCAAAGTTGGCTTCGCTTTTTTACCTGCAGTTCTGAAACCAGCTTTCGCACACAATTCAAATGACATTGCATCAGAATCCACATCGTGGTAAGATCCGTCAAACACACGTACTTTCATATTGTTTACTGGGAAACCAGCCAATACACCTGTAGTCATTGCAGATTCAAAACCTTTTGTAATTGCAGGAACGAATTCTTTAGGGATAGATCCTCCAAATAAATCGTTTTGGAATTGGAAGGCTTTTTTATCTGGATTTGCAGTTAACCATTCTTCATCAGCAGGGCCAATAGAGAATTGGATATCAGCGAATTTACCACGACCACCCGATTGCTTTTTCAATACTTCACGGTGTTCAATTGTGTTTCCAAATGCTTCTTTGTAAGCTACTTGAGGATTACCTTGGTTGATTTCCACTTTGAACTCACGACGCATACGGTCAACGATAATTTCTAAGTGCAATTCACCCATTCCTGATAAAATAGTTTGACCAGTATCTTCATCTGTTCTTACTCTTAAGGTAGGATCTTCCTCTACTAACTTCGCAATAGCCATACCCATTTTATCAACGTCCGCTTGAGTTTTAGGCTCAACCGCTACTGAGATAACTGGTTCTGGAATAAACATATTCTCCAATACGATTAAGTGATTCTCATCACATAAGGTATCTCCTGTTTTAATTTCTTTAAATCCAACCGCTGCTGCGATATCACCTGCTTCGATAAAGTCGATTGGGTTTTGTTTGTTCGCAAACATTTTCATGATACGAGAGATACGCTCGTTCTTACCACTACGTACGTTTCTTACATAAGAACCCGCATCTAAGTGACCAGAATAACATCTGAAGAACGCTAAACGACCTACGAATGGATCGGTCATGATTTTGAAAGCCAATGCAGCAAATGGTTCTTTTGCATTTGGTTTACGTGTAACTTTTAATCCAGTATCAGGATCAGTTCCTTCTGTATCTTCTACATCTACTGGTGAAGGCAGGTAACGACATACCGCATCTAATGCTGTTTGTACTCCTTTGTTTTTGAAAGAAGAACCACACATCATTGGAACGATAGATAAATCGATACAAGCTTTACGAATTGCTTCATGTACTTCATCCTCAGAAATAGAATCTGGATTATCGAAGAATTTCTCCATTAATTTGTCGTCGTATTCAGCTACGGCTTCAATTAATTGAGCTCTCCAATAATCAACATCTTCTTTCATATCGTCAGGAATAGGAGTCTCTACATAAGTCATACCTTCTGTAGCATCATCCCAAATAATTCCTTTCATTTTAATTAAATCCACTACTCCTTTGAAACCATCTTCAGCTCCAATTGGTAATTGTAATGGAACTGCTTTCGCACCTAACATTTCTCTTACTTGATTTACTACCATTAAGAAGTCGGCACCAGCACGGTCCATTTTATTTACGAAACCAATACGAGGAACTTTATAACGGTTTGCTTGACGCCATACTGTTTCTGATTGTGGTTCAACACCATCCACTGCAGAGAACAAAGCGATCAAACCATCCAATACACGCATTGAACGCTCTACCTCAACAGTAAAGTCTACGTGACCCGGAGTATCGATGATATTAAAATAATAATCTTTTGTGTTTGCATCTTTTTTACCCAATGTAGTAGGAAACTGCCATTGACAACTTACCGCTGCAGAAGTAATAGTGATACCTCTTTCTTTTTCTTGTTCCATCCAGTCAGTGGTAGCAGCACCATCATGTACTTCACCAATTTTGTGAATCATACCAGTGTAACGTAAGATACGTTCAGTGGTAGTAGTTTTACCCGCATCGATGTGCGCAGCAATACCAAAGTTTCTTTGTAGTTTTAAATCCGCCATATTAGGGTTGTTTATTTTTTAAAGCTCGATAAATTAACTCCATTAAAAAGTCAATTTATCGAGGCGCAAAGTTAATGATATTAGTGATTGAACAAGGGTTTCCCACAAAATTTTTCCATAAACTAATCCACAAGGCTTCCACCCCATTGTAAACCAACATAATGTTGCATTTTGTTGCCCCATTAAGCTCCTGAAACCTACACATAGGGGCAACAAAAAACCCCAGCATAGCTAGGGTTTTTCTATATCTAATAAGCTTTATGCTTACTGAATTAAACTTTAAAGTGAGAGAACGCTTTGTTCGCTTCAGCCATACGGTGTGTGTCTTCTTTCTTTTTGAAAGCACCACCTTCACCTTTAGTTGCTGCAACGATTTCATTCGCTAATTTGTCAGCCATTGTTTTACCGTTACGCTCACGGCTAAAACGTACTAACCATTTCATGCTTAAAGAAATTTTACGATCGGCACGAACCTCTGCAGGAATTTGGAAAGTTGCACCACCAATACGGCGGCTTCTAACTTCCACAGCAGGAGTCACGTTTGCAACTGCTCTCTTCCACATTTCATAACCATCTTCGCCAGTGAACTTAGCCACTTTATCTAACGCATCATAAAATATTTTGTATGCAGTTGTCTTTTTACCATCCAACATAATGTTGTTGATAAAACGAGTCACTTGAACATCGCTGAATTTAGGATCTGGAGCTAATGCAATTTTTTTGGGTTGTGCTTTACGCATGTCAGTCGAATATTAATTAGTTGTTATCTGAAAATGGTTGTAATTATTTTTTTGCTTTTTCTTTCTTAGTACCGTACTTAGAACGAGACTGCTTACGATCTTTAACACCTGCAGTATCCAAACTACCACGAACAATATGGTAACGCACACCTGGTAAATCCTTAACACGACCACCACGGATTAAAACGATACTGTGTTCTTGTAAGTTATGACCTTCACCTGGGATGTAGGCAATCACCTCAATTTTGTTTGTCAAACGAACCTTAGCTACTTTACGTAATGCTGAGTTTGGTTTTTTAGGTGTAGTTGTATACACTCTTGTACAAACGCCACGACGCTGAGGACATGCATCCAAAGCTCTTGATTTACTTTTCGCCCTGATGATCTCACGGCCTTTTCTAACTAATTGCTGAATAGTAGGCATTTATTATGCTGTTTTGTTCAATTCTGTTTATAAAAAATTCGGACGGCAAAGGTAATGGGTGTTAACGAATTACCAAAATGTTTATTGGCTAATTTTAAAAAAATAAAGCATTTTGACCT
This sequence comes from Bacteroidota bacterium, assembly GCA_947453145.1. Classification (GTDB taxonomy): domain Bacteria; phylum Bacteroidota; class Bacteroidia; order Chitinophagales; family Chitinophagaceae; genus Sediminibacterium. The sequence continues at coordinate 56,280 of CANGFA010000015.1, read as the reverse complement.
TTTTTGTTCTTAGAAGCCCCTCAAAAGATGCTTAATTTAAATTCAAACTGCTGATTTTCAATACTTTAATTAAATATGAACTAACCAACCATGTTTGTCCACAATATTACCCATTCTGATATCATTAAGCTCTTTTTTAAGGGCTGGAGCTACTTTTAAGGTACTAACATCAAAATCCATGACATATTCAGCATGGGCCAATTTTGAAATAAAAGATACCACAGCAGCGGTACCTACCCCAAAAACTTCGGTGAAAATTCCTTTTTTGTGTGCGTCAATAATTTCAGCAACGGATAAAAATCTTTCTTCCACTTCATAACCCATATCTCTTAATAAGGTAATTGCAGAATTCCGAGTTACTCCTTTTAAAACTGTTCCCTTCTCAACGCTCGGTGTAATTACTTTTCCATCTATCACAAACATCACATTCATCATACCCACTTCTTCCACATATTTATGTTCAATAGCATCGGTCCATAAAACTTGATCGTACCCTTTTTTTTGTGCTAATGCAACCGGAAATAAACTACCTCCGTAATTTCCTCCATTCTTTGCAAATCCAACTCCACCGGGAGTTGCGCGTGTATACTGTTGCTCAATTAAAATTTTCATGGGTTCCGCATGGTAGGCTCCACTTGGTCCTAAAATAATCATGAATTTATATGTGGCTGAAGGACGCACGCCTAAAAAAGGATCCGTAGCAATCATAAATGGTCGAATATATAATGAACTATCTGGCGTAGTGGGTATCCACCCTCTTTCTAATTCAATTAATTGTTTCATACCCTCTAAAAAAATCCACTCGGGTACAGTAGGCATTTGCATACGTTCTGCAGAAGTATTAAAACGAATAAAGTTTTGATCGGGTCTAAAAATGACTACCTCTCCTTTTTCATTTTTATAGGCTTTTATTCCTTCAAAAATAGTTTGTCCATAATGCAAGGTTGCGCAGGAAGGATCCACTTCAAAAGGTGCATAGGGTTTAATTTCCACATTTTTCCATTCCCCATTTTCAAAATCTGCCACTAACATATGATCAGTAAAATTCTTACCAAATGCAATGGTATCCATATTAAAAGTAGGTAATTTGGGATGGGCGTTTAAAGTAACAGGGATTTTTTGTGTAGACATAATAATATTTTTAGGCGCTCAAATTTGAAGTGCAAAGTAACATAAAATAGAGATAACTAACAAGTGTTATTTTTCTTATTGAATCAATTCATTTAATTTTCCGATTCAATGCAAGATCAAAAAACAATATTGCCTGCTTCCGTATTGGTTTCTTTATACAAAGATACTTTGGTATTGCCTGATGGAGAAAAAAAGACGGAAATAATTCAAAATAAGGAACAAAACGCTGCTGCAAATGCAAAGATGGTTCCCCCTGCAGAAACTCCAAAAATTAAAAAATCAATTGGGCCTTTAAAACATTTAGGAGATCATCATAAAAAAATATTGGTAATTGTAAATGACCCCCTATCGGTGTATTTGAATGAAGCTGATTTTATCTTGCTTACCTCTATTTTAAATGCTTGCAAATTAACCATTGCAGATATTGCACTTGTTAATATTGGAAACCAAGAAACAGGTTTACATCAAATTTTAGAAACACTTCCATCTACTTTAATTATGTGTTTTGATATTGCGAGTACCGACCTGAAAATAAAATTACCTAACACTTTGTATAAAGTAAATGAACTAGGTGAGTCCCGTTTATTTTTTAGCAAAGCCTTATCCACTATGCAAGGTACGGGTGCAGAAGCCAAGCAAGAAAAAGGAACACTTTGGATATTTTTAAAAAAATTGTTTCAGTTGTAATCGTATTTATTATACTAACTTCAGTTTAACTTTATTTTGTAAAACAACGCATACCTATGCACACCCTGTTATTTGCAACCAACAATAAAAATAAAGTGGCTGAAATTCAGTCACTGGTTGGCCCCGATTTTAAAATTATCACTTTAAGCGAAGCTGGCATTGATATTGACATCCCCGAACCGCATGACACTTTACAAGAAAATGCTTTAGAAAAAGCAAGTGTCATTTTCTCTATGACCCAACAAAATTGTTTTAGCGAGGATACGGGTTTAGAAATTACAGCTTTAAAGGATGCACCAGGTGTGAAAAGTGCAAGATATGCTGGCGAGGGTCGCGATTTTCAAGCGAATATTGATAAAGTTTTATTGAATTTAAAAGACATTGAAAACCGAACTGCCCAATTTAGAACCGTAATATGTTTATTGTGGAAGCATGCCAATAATAAATTACAAACCTATTATTTTGAGGGTATTTGCAAAGGACATATTGCACATGTAATGCAGGGTGAAAAAGGATTTGGATATGATCCCATTTTTATTCCAGAAGGAAGTGATAAAAGTTTTGCGCAAATGAATATGGAAGAAAAAAATGAATTCAGTCACCGTCAAAAAGCAGTAACAAAACTTTTTGAATTTTTAAGTAGTCTGTAAATTATTGTTCAATTGGCGTTGGTGCATTCCAAATTTCCCAACTTTTTTCGGCTTGTATGTGCAACATGGCTAATCCGTTTTGAATAGTCGCTCCTTGTGCAGCTCCTTTTTTCAAAAATAAAGTTTCATTGGGATTATATACTAAATCATATAAATGATGATGCATGCCCATTGCCTCGTAAGGCAATACAGGTGCATCTTGCACATTGGGATACATACCCACTGGACTGGTATTAATTATTAATGTATGTATTGCAAGCATCTCAGGTGTTACCTGCTCATAGGTTAATTTGTTTACGCTACTTGTTCTTGAAACTACCTGATAACTGATATTTAATTTTTGCAATACCCACTCCACCGCAGCCGATGCGCCACCTGTTCCTAATAACAATGCATGGGTATGGTGTGGTTTCAAAAAGGGTAGTAAGGAATTTTCAAATCCAATTACATCTGTATTGTATCCATACAAGGCTCCATTAAATTTTCGGATACAATTACATGCTTTAATTGATTTAACAACCGAGGAAGGAAATTGTAAAAAAGGGATCACTTCTTTTTTGTAAGGGATGGTCACATTTAAACCTTCCATTTTTTCATCCATGTACCACAAGGAAGCAAATTCATTAATGTTTGCGATTGGATAGTTTGCATATTGCACATCAACCACATGCTCACGTTGAAACTTATCTTTAAAATAACCTTCAGAAAAAGAATGTGATAAGGGGTAGCCTATTAATCCAAAATGTCGCACAACTATTTGTTTAAGTATAAATGAAAGGTATCACCTCTTAAACCAATACGCATCGCTTCCAATGGAATTACTTCAGAAGGCGCAATATTCCCTAAGTTCACATTACAGCCAATCAATTCTAAAAAGTATAATTGTTGTGCTTTTTGAGGTGCTTCCCATAATATTTTTTCTGCAGGTATTTTTGTTAAAATTTCTTGTACTAATCCTTCACGCACTTCCCCACTTCCTCTGTAAATGCCTACATTTCCGGCTTCGCGCGCTTCTGCAATAACATATTCGGATCCTGCACTTAACTCGGCAGTCATGAGTTCAATCCATTTGTAAGGTGGGATAATATGCGCTGCGTCCTTACTTCCAACTTCACTAATTACTTGAGACACTTTGGCAATTTTTTCGATGTAACCACATTTTTCTGCATGTGGAATTTCGATAGAGCCATCACTTACTTCAATTAAATCAATTTTATAGTCCTTACACATTGCCAGATATTCTTCAAATTGATTTCTAATTACGAATGCTTCAAACAACGTACCTCCAAAATATACAGGTAAACCATGTGACTGATACAATTCAATTTTGGCCCTTAAATTAGGGGTCACCATGGAGGTTCCAAAACCCAACTTCACCACATCGGTATGAATGCCTGATATGCTTATAAAATTTTCCGCCTCTCCAAAACTCAATCCTTTATCCATGACCATGGTTAAACCACTTTTACGAGGCTTTGGAGTGCGTTCTGGGATTTGAGATAAATTATAATTAATCATGTTAAACAAATTTGTGTGACAAAGTTAAATCAATTGGATAAGATTATTTCCCCTTTTTATAATTACTAATTAATTCGGAGACCTTAGCATCCTGCATCATTTCAGGATAAAACTTTGTTAGCTTATTTACTAAGTTTGAAGATTTAGATAGGGCCATCTCTAATTGCAATAAAGCTTCAGATTGTTTTTGCATCTTATATAAAATAGCACTTCGATAAAAAATAAAAACAACTTTTCCTGCAGTTGAAATATAAGCTAATTCGGTTTGCTCTAACGCCATTTCCAATTGCTCATTGGCAACTAAACATTTTATAAGTGACTCCCACCCAGCTATTTGTTTTGGCTTATTTTTTACGACCGTCCCAAAATAAACAGCAGCCTCTTTAAACTGACCTAAATGCATAAAACATTCTCCTAATAAAATAGAGTACTCATTAATATGTTTGTGAATTCTTACGGCATGCTCTAATTGCTTAATAGCCTGCTCCCATTGTCCTTCCTGCATATAAGTAGTTGCAATTTTTTGATACAATCTACTATCATCAGGATTTAAATGGACCGCCTTTTTATAATGAAAGCGCGCTTGCGCATAATTTTTCATTCGATGATAACAATGCCCAATGGCTTCATAAATAACATCCTCTGGACGTGATAATTCTAATACTTTTTCTAATGCTTCAATGGCTTCTCTATATTTACGAATTCGCAAATAGGCGTCTCCCATGTTGCGATAAGCATAATCAAATTTCTCATCTATTACAATCGCATATTGATACGCATCAATTGCTTTTTCATGCAATTTTAATCCTTGATATGCAGCTGCTAAATTAAACCAAGCCAATGCATTGTAAGGCTGTTCATCAATAATGCGTTTATGCAAAGCAATACTTTCTTCATTGCGTCCAGTGAAGTCGGTCCAAAAACAAATTTTATACAAGGCTTCCTCATTCATTGGATCGTCTTCCAAAACTAGTTGTAAACAATCAAACACTTTATCAAATGCTTCATGATCATCATAAACATCTGCTAATTCAAATAATAATTCGGTTCGTTCTACCCCTTCAAATAAATGCAAAGCTTCTTGCAGTAATACAATGGCTTGCTCGGGCTTATCCAATGCTAAATATGCATCGGTCTTTAAAATAAATAAGTTCATATCCTTATGATCATACAATGCTGCGGTATCTAATAAGGCTAATGCTTCTTTGTATTTACGTGTTGCTAATAATAAATCGGCTTTTTTAATCATGAGTAAAGCCGAAAATGGATACTGATCCAATGCCATGTTCGCAGCTTGAATAGCCTCCCCAATTTCGTCTTGTTCATCAAAATGTTCTATGATTCTTTCAAAATCGTCCTCTTCTATGTAGGCATTTGCCCTTCCTTGCTTCAAATTATGATAGCGTAGGATTAATTCTTTAATATCCCCCCCTTCTTCCTCCTTATGACGATCAAACATAGTTGAAATATTTTTAATCTATAATAAGTTATTGATAATCAATAAATTGACAATAATGCAGTGGTCAGGTACTAAATAAATATACCACACCCGCTTATAATTGCCATATTTTATTGTTCACAATTGACCCTCAATTGGTTAAAATAAAAATTTCCTATTCAAAAAAGAATAATTTACCTTCGTAATAACCATGCGTACTATAAAAAACATAATAGCTGTTTCTTTGATCACAAGTATTTTACTTGTATCTATCAGCACATATGCGTCAGTGATTGTAACGGGTACCATAGAAACAAAAAAAGTAGCAACAAAATTTACTTTAAAGAATCTTAGCTTATCGGCACATAAAACAGCCACATTTGCAACTTTAAAATCATCATTTCAATATAAAGGTTTTGCTGGCTCAGATGCAAAATCGGGTTCCAACTATTTAATGTATAATAAGGGAAATATTTCTTACATCATTCCTTATCATTATAATGTACTTTCTAAGTTTAAGACGCCTACCGCTCCTTAATTTTTACTTTTTTTAATTTCTATTACGGCAATTTTTTAAAAAACTTTTTTAGTTTAACAACTAATCAATTATTTGATATTGATCTTTGTTAATAATAAACTGATTAAAGGAGATAGGGCTAAAATCAATACTTGTTGCTATATATTTTATTCCACTACCACTTACTGGAATGATGTGATATCTTAAAACAAGACCATTCACTTCTTTAAAAGCCAATTCAAAACTACTTACGGTGGTCATAATTTCTGGGGTATACCAAATTTGATAAATCACCCCATCGCTCCATTTTAATTCCACGTGCTTACAGGTGTACCCTAAAATCTGTATCACAGAATCGGTTGTAATTTCCTTCATAGATACTAAGGTTGGTTGGTTTACAGGTGGGTAGTTTATTTCCTGTAAAAAATGACTTGAACCAATATCCTTTGTAATCGTTGCTTTAGGCAATTGAATGTTAAACCATAAAGTTTGGATTAACTGGCTGGTTTGAATGGTGGTTTTACATTGATCCCCTTTTATATACACCCATTTAATTCCAATGGTATCTTTTGTTTCCAGCTGAACAATTTGGTACTGAAGTGCGCACTCACCAATATTTTTTGTTTGCGCTTTTAATTTAAAAAGCGGGAACAGAATGAAAACTATAAAGAAGGGGGTAATTCTTTTCACGTTATCAATTGGAGATAATAAAAGACCCTTTTATAGGGTCTTTTATTAGATATCTTTATTTACTATTTTTATCTTTTAAAGCCTGTACTTTTTTCTGAGCCTCCATCATTTGCTCATATTTACTTTGCCAATTACTTTTTTTCTTTGGTGTTTTACGCTTCTCGTCAATTTGGGCTAAAATAGTATCATGGTTAATAATATATTTCTGGATAACCAATTGTAATAATAATGTGACAATATTAGACACCGTATAATACCAAGTTAGTGCAGAAGGTAATCTGTTAAAAATAAATAACAACATTACCGGAAATATATAAGGCATATACTTTAACGCAGGATTGTCTTGCGTAGGTGTCATAGACATATTATACACGGAAATAAATACACTCGTGATAACAGCAGTGATGGTAAATAAACTTACATGGTCGCCATATGCAGGAATGCTAAAAGGTAATTTTGCAATAACATCATAGCTAGACAAGTCGGTACTCCACAAAAACGACTGACCTCTTAATGCAATATTGGAATTGAAGAAACTATATAAAGCAAAGAAGATAGGGATTTGCATTAGTGCCGGGATACAACCACCTAGTGGGTTTACACCTGCTTCTCTAAATAATTTCATTTGCTCCATTGCAAAACCTTGTTGATCACTTCCCAATTTTTTCTTGATTTCATCCAACTCCGGCTTTAACACTTTCATTTTTGCACTACTCAAATAACTCGAATAAGTTAAAGGAGAGGTGACCAAACGAATAAAAATGGTTAATAATAAAACCACCCATCCAAAATTCAAATGGAAGCCTGCAAAGAAATCAAAAACAGGCATGATAATAAACTTATTAATTGGACGCACAAATGAATATAAATCTCTACCCAAGTTGATCATTTTGTCCATTTCTGGAGATCCTTGCGTTTTTAGGATTTGATAATCGTTAGGGCCATAATAAAGTGACAGTGGGATACTTACCGTGGCTCCAGCTACTTTATTTTGAAATTGCGCTCTTAAATAAGCAACTCCATTAGAAGAATCTGCACGCTTGTGGAATTCAAGAACATTTCCTGTACCCGCACTAAATCCATTCTTATTAATTAAAGTAACATTAAAGAATTGTTGAACAATACCCACCCATTGAACTGGCTTTTCAAAAGTTTTTGCATTTTTCGCAGAGATATAATCAAATTCATTGCCCTCAGAAAAACAAGCACTTGAAACTTGACGCTCATATTCGGCTGTCTTTTCTTGCTTATAGGTTTTTGCATTCCACTCAAAATTGATTTGACCATTTGTTAATAGTTGGTCTGCCCCATCTATTTTTAAGTCCCAATCGACATTGTATTTTTTGGGTGCAATAGAGAAAATATGTTTAATAGTTTTGCCATTGGGACTGGTCCAAACGTATTCAATTTTTTTAACTCCATTTTCTTCAGTAACATTCGCAACTGGGAATACGACCTGATTTATTTGAACGCTTTGGTTGTTGCCTGCATTTACTGGATAATTTAAATTAGTGCTATCCCCTAATGCAACTTTGGATTTATCTGCATTTGGATATGCTTTTAAAGTCACGCCTGCAATTTGTCCACCCTTATTGGTAAAGCGAACAATAATTAAATCGTTTTCTAAAGTAGTAAATTGTTCTTTTACAGAATCTATGGCTGCCGCTTTTTGGGCAGTGGTATCTAATTGAATTGGATTTTTTGCTGCTGCTGCTTTTTCTGCAGCTGTTTTTACCAATGCAACGGAATCATCAAAACGTTTTTTATAAGCCTGCGCTTCTACTTGCTGTTTATTGGTATACCAGAAATAGGTAAAAAACAAACCCGCTAATAAAACAAACCCAATGACCGTATTTTTATCTGTATTCATATTCAATGTTTAAACGTAATAACGTGGGGGCAAAGATATGTTTTTTACAGGTTTCGACTATACTTTCCCCCTACTAAATACAGGGCATCGGTGATCTCTCCTAGACTGCAATATTTAACCGCTTCCATTAACACCTCAAATAAATTGTCATTTGTCAAACTAACCTCTTTAAGTTGTGCCAAATAGGCATCCTTTTTACCCTCATTGCGCTTTTTAAACATTTGTAAACAAGCCACTTGTCTTGTCCTTTCCTTTTTGGTAGATCTAATAATGGGTTGTTTGTCAACAGCCAAGTTTACCTTTTCGTTAACAAATGTATTTACGCCAATAATAGGTATTTCGCCATCATGTTTTTTGGTTTCATATACCCAACTTTCTTCCTGAATTTTTGATCGTTGATACATTCTTTCCATAGCCCCTAATACGCCACCACGCGCATTGATTTTTTCAAATTCCTGCATCACCGCTTCTTCCACTAGATCGGTTAATTCGGTGATTAAAAAACTTCCTTGTTGTGTATTTTCTACCTTAGCCGTTCCTAATTCCTTATTGATAATTAGCTGAATTGCCAATGCTCTTCGCACACTTTCTTCGGTTGGGGTTGTTATGGCCTCGTCATATGCATTGGTATGTAAACTATTACATTGATCATAAATGGCGTACAAAGCTTGAAGCGTAGTTCTAATATCATTAAAATCAATTTCCTGCGCATGCAAACTTCTCCCACTGGTTTGAATATGGTATTTTAATTTTTGAGATCGGACATTGGCATTGTATTTTAACTTCATTACCCTTGCCCATATGCGTCGAGCCACCCTACCAATTACTGCATATTCTGGATCCATTCCATTGCTAAAGAAAAAACTTAGATTAGGCATAAAATCATCAATCGCGATGCCCCGGTTTAAAAAATACTCCACATAGGTAAAACCGTTTGCCAACGTAAATGCTAATTGCGTTATTGGATTGGCACCAGCTTCAGCGATATGATATCCTGAAATTGAAATGCTATAAAAATTTCGAATGCTATTTTTTGCAAAGTAAGATTGTACATCACCCATCATGCGCAATGCGAAATCGGTGGAAAAAATACAAGTATTTTGTGCCTGATCTTCTTTTAAAATATCAGCCTGCAGTGTGCCTCTTACTTTGTTAAGTACATTGATTTTAATATGCTGATACACTTCAGCATCCAATACTTGGTCACCAGATATACCTAATAATTTTAGTCCAAGTCCATTATGCCATTCATGCATTGGAATATTAACATGGATTGATTCATACGTAGGCAATAAAGTTGGAGGTAATAATAGTTTTATTTTTTTATTTACCTGCGGCCATAATTTTTGTTCAGTAATATATTTTTCACAAGCTTGATCAATGGCCGTATTAAAAAACATAGCAAGCAACATTGGTGCAGGGCCATTAATAGTCATACTTACCGAAGTACTTGCAGCGTTTAAATCAATTCCTGAATACAGCTTTTTAGCATCATCAATAGTTGCAACACTAACGCCCGCATTTCCAATTTTACCAAATACATCCATTCTCATAGCTGGATCATGTCCATATAAGGTAACACTATCAAATGCAGTTGACAACCTTACTGCCGATTGTCCTTTACTTAAATAATGAAAACGCCAATTGGTTCTTTCGGGACAGCCTTCTCCAGCAAACATCCTAGTTGGATCTTCATTGGCTCTTTTTAATTCAAAAACACCTGCTGTAAAAGGATACCTACCTGGTGTGTTTTCCTTTAATTGCCATTCGGCAATATCTCCCCAGTCGGCATATTTTGGCAAATACACTTTATTCAATTGTATACCAGAGGGGGTTTCAAAAACAAATGGGTGTGTTGATTTTTTGCCCCTCACTTCGTCTTCATATACCTTTTGCTGGTATTTATCATAAAGCGCAGGCCATTCAGTGACTAAATTTTTAACCTCGCTGTGAATATTTGACTCGATTGTTTTTTTCGTTTTGAGTAAAGCAGTGTTTTTAGCAAGCATCGGATCCTCCATTGTTTTACTTACACAATACCATTTAGAAACCCATTGCTTTTGTTCTGCGATCCAATCATTGTTTTTGTGAATGACTTCAATAATTTCATTTAAATAGCCTATCCGCTTATTGGGAATAGTAGGAGTTATGATTTGATTTTCGTTATAGTCAATAGGATTGTTTATCTGCTTGAATTGGGTGCCATGAATGGTATTTATATTTTGCACCAATGCATTGAACATTGCCTGCATTCCTGGATCACTATAATGCGCTGCCATGGTACCAAAAACAGGGCTTACATTCTTATTTGTATTAAATAAATGGTGTGATCTGTTGTATTGTTTTCTAACATCTCTTAAAGCATCTAAACCTCCTGCACGATCAAATTTATTAATGCCAATAACATGCGCATAGTCAATCATGTTTATTTTTTCTAATTGCGTAGGGGCTCCAAATTCTGGCGTCATAATATATACTGGCACCGTTACATAGTCCACAATTGTTGCATCATTTTGCCCCACCCCTGCAGTCTCAATAAGTATACAATCAAATCCAGCCAACTTACAAAGTTCAATGACACCATCCATGGAATGCGCCACAGACTGCATATCACTCCTAGTTGCTAAAGAACGCATAAATACATTGGGATGATGAATCGAGTTCATTCTGATTCGATCTCCTAATAATGCGCCGCCCGTTTTTCTTTTAGATGGATCTACCGAAATAACTGCAATTGTTTTTGTTGGATTACATTGTACATAATATTGAACTAACCTATCCACCACCGTTGATTTTCCTGCGCCACCCGTACCTGTTATACCAATGATAGGAACAGAATTTAATGTATTGGAAGTTTTCTTTTTTGATTGTAGAGTTTGCTTGGGAATTTTCAAATCACCATTTTGCAACAACGTAATTTGCCTGCTTAAAAAGCGCGGATCAATTAATTTTTGAATGGAAAGTTTAGGGAATGTTTTTTTTGCGTGTGGTTTTAAAACATAAGAACAAATACGCACTACCTCTTTTATCATTCCATCAATGCCCATTACCAAACCATCATTAGGTAAGTATATTTTTGAAATACCATTCGCCTCTAAAATTTTAGCTTCCTTTGGTAAGATAGTTCCACCGCCCCCACCAACGATTTTAACATGATTATATCCGGAAGCATCTAATAATTGTCGAACAAAACTAAAAAACTCAACATGACCTCCTTGATAAGAAGTAATCGCAATGCCTTGCACATCCTCTTCTATTGCAGCTGCAACTATTTCATAAGCCGATCGGTTATGACCCAAATGAATGATTTCAACACCATTTTCTTGTAATACACGACGCATGATATTAATAGAAGCATCATGACCGTCAAATAAACTGGTACAGGTTAATATTCTAACTTTATTCATGGCATAAAGCTAACACATGTTAGCAATATTTCCAACCATAAATTAAGCGGTGGTGGTAGCGTGTTTTTTAGCCGCTTCAATAAAGTAAACGAATAATGGAGCAGGTGCTTCTACCGTACTTTTTAATTCAGGATGATATTGAACGCCAATAAAAAAAGGATGATTAGGCAATTCCACAATTTCCACCAAACCGGTAGCAGGATTCAACCCACTAGTAACCATTCCTTTTTCATGAAAGGCATTTAAATATTCATTGTTAAATTCATAACGATGACGATGTCGTTCGTTAATAGAAGTTGTACCGTAAATTTTATGCGCCAAAGTATTTTCTGTAATTAAACAAGGATAAGAACCTAAACGCATGGTACCACCCATCATGGTAATACGCTTTTGTTCTTCCATCATATTAATCACAGGATCAGGGCTGTTGGGATCCATTTCCACTGAATGTGCTTGCTTTAAACCCAATACGTTTCTAGCAAACTCGATGACCGCCATTTGCATACCTAAACAAATTCCAAAGAAAGGCATTTTATTTTCTCTTGCATATTGCACTGCAATAATCTTTCCTTCAATTCCTCTGTTTCCAAAACCAGGGGCTACTAATAATCCATCTAATCCATCTAATTTTTCATTTACATTTTCAGAGGTGATATTCTCACTATGTACATTCACCACATTCACTTTTACTTCATTCATTGCACCTGCATGAATAAAACTTTCCAAAATGGACTTATAGGCATCTTGTAATTCAATATACTTTCCTATCAAACCTATATTAACTATTGATTTAGGATTTTTCAATTTCGTTAAAAAGACATTCCATTTTGTCAAATCTGGCTCATTGAATTTAGTAATGTTTAATTTCTTCATTACTATTAAATCCAATTGCTCTTTTTGCATTAACAACGGCACTTCATAAATGGTACTTGCATCTAAAGACTCAATTACATTACCTGCTTTTACATTACAAAACAAGGCAATCTTACGCTTGATATCGTCTGTTAATGGATGTTCAGTTCTACAAACAATCACATCGGGATGTACCCCTGTTTCACTTAACATTCTTACGCTATGCTGAGTGGGTTTTGTTTTTAATTCTTTAGCAGCATTCAAATATGGAATCAATGTTAAATGGACCACCATTACATCCTCCACTGGTAATTCCCATTGAATTTGACGAACCGTTTCAATAAATGGTGTGCTTTCAATGTCACCTACTGTACCCCCAATTTCAGTTATAACTACATCAAATTTTCCCGCTTCTCCAAGTAACATCATACGGCGTTTGATTTCATCGGTAATATGCGGAACCACTTGTACCGTTTTACCTAAAAATTCACCAGCTCTTTCTTTATTAATTACGGTTTGATAAATTCTACCTGTAGTTACATTATTGGCTTGTGAAGTTGGTGTGTTCAAGAAACGCTCATAGTGACCCAAATCTAAATCGGTTTCGGCACCGTCTTCAGTTACATAACATTCTCCATGTTCATACGGATTCAAAGTACCTGGATCCACATTAATATAAGGATCAAATTTTTGGATAGTAGCAGTAATGCCCCTAGCTTGTAATAATTTAGCTAAAGAAGCCGCAATAATGCCCTTTCCTAAACTACTCGTTACTCCACCGGTTACAAAAATGTACTTTGCCATAATATTATTAAATTCAAATACATAAAAAAGCAATCCCAGCCATAGTTTCCTATGAGGACCACCCTTTATATGGGGTTTATTAAATAGACCTATCTTTAATGGGAAAAAAAGCTGAGAGGTCATACAAACCTACGCCAAAAAACCACGAGAAAAAAATCGCCTGAGGGCTTGAACTTAAAATGTTTAAAACTGTTATTTAAAAGTGTACAATTTCACAACAAAACAATAAAATTCTATGAAAAAATTACTTTTTGCCCTATTTATTTCCCTAATTGCGGGCGGATTAATGAGCTGGCATTGGGAAAACACACAATTTAGTCCGGTAAATAAAAGCGACGTTGTGGAATGTTTAAATATGGAAACACTACAGGCTTATAAATTGGAAGCCTCAACCACTGGTTTTGCTGCAATGCATATTACCCCTATTAAGGTAAATGCAGCCGATTTATTAGGTAAAATGATTCAATTTGACGCAGCAGATGGCAAACAAGCCAATGCGTATTTTATTCCTGCTAAAAAGAAGAGTAAAAAGTGGTTAATTGTAATTCAAGAATGGTGGGGTTTAAACGATCATATTAAATTGGAAGCTGACAAATATTATGCAGCATTAGGTGATATGAATGTAATTGCAGTAGATATGTATGATGGAAAAGTAGCAGCTACTCCGGACAGTGCGATGAAATTAATGCGCGGTGCAGACATGGGTAGAATGAACGCAATTATTCAAGGGGCTATTAAAAATGCAGGTGCGGAAGCTTCTATTTATAGCGTTGGTTGGTGCTTTGGTGGTATGTGGAGTTTACAAACTGCAATTCTTGCTGGACCTCAAGCAAAAGGGACTGTAATGTATTATGGTCGTCCAGAAACCAATATGGATAAATTAAAATCTATCAAATGTGATATCATTGGCTTCTTTGGAAATCAAGATCAAGCCCCTTCCCCTGCCATGGTAAATGATTTTGAAAACAATATGAAATTAGCAGGTAAAAATTTAGCTGTGAATAGATATGAAGCGAATCATGGTTTTGCAAATCCAAGTAATCCAAGCTTTAATCCAACAGCTACTGCCGATGCCTATGCAAAAGCAATTGCGTTTTTAAAAGCACATTAATACTTTTTAAAAACAGCTTTTTTAAATTAATAACGCCCTGAAATATTGCTTCCATTTGCCTCAGCGGCAGGCAGCCGAAATCGGCTTCATGGAACAATATTTCAGGGCTTCTTATTTGGTTTTAATTGACAAAAAATAAATTTATTTATACTTACATGTCGTTTTTAATCTTCCTATAACTAGCAGTTAAGCCTCGAATTAAAGAAGAACTAAATCCTTGATGTTCCATTTCATTTAACCCTGCAATGGTACAGCCCATTGGAGTGGTTACTTTATCAATTTCTTGTTCTGGATGGGTATTCTTTGTTAATAATAAATCGGCCGCCCCCTTCACCGTTTGCGCTGCAATTAAAGATGCTTGTGCTGCACTAAATCCTATTTCAATCCCACCTTGAATATTGGCACGGATATATCTTAATGCATATGCAGTCCCACAAGCACCTAACACAGTAGCTGCATCCATTAATTTTTCGTCAATCACAATACTCTTTCCTAATTGATCAAATAAAGCAGTCACATAAGCTACCTGATCTTTTGCTTTTGCATTCGCACAAATACAAGTCATACTTTGTTGAATAGAGATAGCAGTATTAGGCATGGCACGAAATAAAGAAAAATCAGCGCTCAACATTTCTTCTAGGTCCTTGATCCAAACACCTGTTGCAACACTAATAATGGTATGTTGGCCTGCAATTAAAATTGGCTTAATATCTGCAACAATATCTTTAATTTGAAAAGGTTTTACAGCTAAAATAATATAGTTGGCTTCCTTAACAGCAGTCTGATTATCGGAAGTTGCGTTTACTCCTTTGTCTGCAAGGTGTTGAATGGTATTTAAGTTTCTTTTGGTCACAGTGATTTGTGATGCACTTGCAAAACCGCTAGCGATTAATCCTTCTGCAATAGAAGAACCTAGGTTTCCGCCACCAATGATGGCAATTTTATGATTGGACATATGAAATGAATTTGAAAATAAAAAATGCTTCAACTATAATAATTGGAATGAAAAATTTAGTAACCCTTTCCGGGTACTAAATAATTTTTAACATAATCTGCAACGCCTTCTTCCAAACTTGAAAAAGGTTTATCATAGCCAGCAGCACGTAATTTATTCATATTGGCTTCGGTAAAATATTGATACTTATCTCTGATATCCATAGGCATATCAATGAACTCAATATTTGGCTGTAATCCTTGTGCGATAAATGTATTTGCAGCTAAATCATAAAACGATCTTGCTTTACCAGTTCCTAAATTATATAATCCATTATGATTACTAGTCCAAGTACCGGCTAGCATTTGTTGCATCATCCAAAAAATAACACTCACCAAATCTTTCACGTATATAAAATCACGCAACTGCTCACCGTCTTTATAATCGGGACGATGACTTTTAAATAATTTCACCAATCCAGTTTCTTTTATTTGATTAAAAGAATGAAATATTACACTAGCCATACGTGCCTTGTGCCCTTCGTTAGGACCATAGACATTAAAAAACTTTAAACCTGTCCATGCGGCAGGACTGTTGGTTTCTCCTTTTACTGTTTGCGCTAAAGCCCATTTATCAAATTCATTCTTGCTCACTCCATAAGGATTGAGAGGTTGTAATTGATTCAATATATTGTGACTATCCTCATACCCATGTTCACCTGCACCATAGGTTGCTGCAGATGATGCATAAATAAAAGGAATTTGTTTATGCGCAGCATAATTCCAAAGAACTTTTGAATACTCCACATTTAACTCCTCGTGGATCGCATAATTAAATTCGGTTGTATCGGTCCTGGCACCCAAATGAACAATAATATCAATATCAAATTCATCATTTGAAAATTGTGCTAAAAAAGCTTGACGCTCTATTATTTTAGTATAGGTTTTCCCTTCCCAGTTTTTTCTTTTTGCTTCTACCCCAAAATCATCTACTAATAATAAATTAGTGAAGCCCTGTTCATTTAAGTATTGTACGAATACCGACCCGATAAATCCGGCGGTACCTGTAATTACTATGGAGGGCTGTTTTTTCATGAGGAGATACGTATGTATTTATTTATCCAGCTAATTGTTTTTCAATAGCTGTATCATATTTAATTTTCCAATCTCCAATACTGCCCCAATCTTCACCTGCCACTTTCACTGCGCCATTGGTTACTTTACCAATTACAGCAAACCCAATCCCAGCATCTACTGCAGCATTTTGAATCGCATCCAATTGTGCAGCATTACAAGAAACCACTACTCTACTTTGTGCTTCTCCTAACCAATAAGCATCTTTTCTTAAGCTAGTATCATGTGCACTTACTTCAAATCCTTTGTTAGTGGTAAATGCAGATTCTAATAAAGTAACCATTAATCCACCTTCACTAATATCATGCACACTTTTCACTTTCGCTTCTTTAATTAATCCAGCCACCAATTGTTGTAAACTAAACTCTTCTTCTAAATCAAAATAAGGTGCTGGAGAAAATTCAACTCCTTTAATTTTATTTAGATACTCAGAAGAACCAATATCATTTCTTTGTGTACCTAATAATACAATACTATCGCCTTCGTTTTTAAAATCTAATGTCATTCTATTTTTCATATCATCCACAATACCCACCATACCAATGGTTGGTGTAGGATATACTGGACCATCTGGATTTTGATTGTAGAAACTTACATTACCACCGGTTACTGGTGTATTAAATTTACGACATGCTGCACCCATTCCTTCAACCGATTTCACAAACTGATAATATACTTCAGGATCATAAGGATTACCAAAATTCAAACAGTTGGTTACACCTATGGGTTCACCACCACTACAAACAATATTTCTTGCAGCTTCCGATACGGCAATCATAGCACCTACTTCCGGATTCGCATAAACATATTTACTATTACAATCTACGGTCATCGCTAATGCCTTACCTGTTCCCTTTGCTAATACTATTGCTGCATCACTTGGCGCATTGGTTGTTGTATTTGCAGCACCTACCATGCTATCATACTGTGTGTACACCCAACGTTTAGAAGCGATGTTTGGTATTTGCACCAATGCATCAACAGTGGCTTTTAAATCGGTCACATCCGCAACCGAATTCATATCAAAAGCGTTTACTTTTTCTAAATAGGAAGGCGCTTTAAAGTCTCTTGAATAAACAGGAGCACCACCACCTAATACTAATTCATATGCAGGCAAGGATGCTTCTAAAGTTCCGTGCATATAAAAATTAAGTAACCCATCATCGGTTACCTCACCAATATTAGAACAAGATAAATCCCACTTTTCAAACACCGCTAATACCTGTGCTTCTTTTCCTTTTTCAACAACCATTAACATTCTTTCTTGGCTCTCACTTAATAATAATTCCCAAGCTTTCATGTTTTGTTGACGCGTAGGCACTTTGTCTAAATCAATGCGCATGCCTACTCCACCTTTCGCACTCATCTCGGCAGTAGAACAAATAATGCCAGCTGCACCCATATCTTGCATACCAACCACACCACCTGTTTCAATAACTTCCAAACAAGCTTCTAGTAATTTTTTTTCTTGGAAAGGATCACCTACTTGCACTGCCGGCAATTCTTCTACACTGTCTGCTGTAATTTCGGCAGAAGCAAAACTAGCGCCACCAATACCATCTTTACCAGTAGCACTTCCTACAAAAAATACTGGATTGCCTGTTCCAAGTGCAATGGCACTCACTGTTTTACCCGCTTTCACAATACCAACACTCATTGCATTCACTAAAGGATTGGTATGATAACATTGTTCAAAATATAATTCACCTCCAACTGTTGGAACACCAAAACAGTTTCCATAATGACCAATACCATGCACCACACCAGCTAATAATCTTTGTGTTTTTTTATCTTCTAATTTTCCAAAACGCAAACTATTTAAAGAAGCAATTGGTCTTGCACCCATGGTAAAAATATCTCTTTGTATTCCACCAACACCAGTAGCAGCACCTTGGAACGGCTCCAATGCACTTGGGTGATTATGTGATTCTATTTTAAATACCACACCATAATCATTTCCGATATCCATTAATCCCGCATTCTCTTCACCAGCTGCCACCAACATTCTACCTCCATCACGAGGCAAAGTTTTTAACCACTTAATGGAGTTTTTATAACTACAATGCTCACTCCACATTCCACTAAATGCACATAGTTCTGTGAAATTTGGAGTACGACCTAGTTTTTGTTTAATCATCTCAAATTCTTCCTCGGTTAATCTTAATTGCTGCGCGGTCTTTACGGTAATTTCCATTTGTATAGGATTAGGCTTTTTAGATTTGGTAAAGTTACAAAACGGGGGGCGCACTCAAGAACCGATTTACCAACATTGAGAAGTAAAAATGTGTAGTATTCAATTAATTAAATAAACCCCAAGGAATTCTAAAAAACAGTTTGCTCTGAAAATCAATGAATTGTGCAAAATAATCATATTATATTTTTATATATATTATATATTTATACACAAATGATGTTTTTTATTAGCATATAGACTAGAACATTTAAGATTCTTCCTTATTTTCGTGCTCAGATACGATAAATAGAACATTATTATTTGTATACATTATTTTTTTAATATTTAAACATTCGTACCATGTCTAAATCTAAATTGGAGTACATCTGGTTAGATGGCTACAAACCAACACAGTCTTTAAGAAGCAAAACAAAAATTGAAAACAACTTTAGTGGTAAACTAGAAGATTGTGATATGTGGAGCTTTGATGGCTCTTCTACAGAACAAGCATTAGGCGGTTCTTCTGACTGTTTATTAAAACCAGTATTCATTTGCAAAGATCCTCAACGTAAGGATGCTTACTTAGTAATGTGTGAAGTTTTGAATGCAGATGGAACTGCTCACGTTTCAAACGGTCGTGCAACTATTCAAGATGATGACAATGATTTTTGGTTTGGATTTGAACAAGAATATTTCTTATGGAATCCTGCAACCAATAAGCCATTAGGTTTCCCAGAAGGTGGATACCCTGGCCCTCAAGGTCCTTACTACTGTTCAGTTGGCGCTAACAATGCATACGGAAGAAATATTGTGGAAGAACATTTAGATGTGTGTTTAGAAGCTGGATTGAATGTAGAAGGTATTAATGCAGAAGTTGCTGCAGGACAATGGGAATTTCAAATTTTTGCAAAAGGTGCAAAAGAAGCTGGAGACCAAATTTGGGTAGCAAGATATTTATTAGAAAGAATTGGTGAAACATATGGAGTTTCTATTAACTGGCATTGTAAACCATTAGGCACATTGGACTGGAACGGTTCAGGCATGCACGCTAACTTCTCTAACACTATATTAAGAACATGTGGTAAGCGTGAAGTGTATGAAACTATTTGTGAATCCTTCCGTCCATTTGTAAAAGAGCATATTGATGTTTATGGCGCAGACAACCATTTACGTTTAACGGGTAAGCATGAAACAGCATCTATCCATGACTTCTCTTTCGGCGTTTCTGACAGAGGAGCATCTATCCGTATCCCAATTGGAGCGGTAGAAAAAGGATGGAAAGGTTGGTTGGAAGATCGTCGTCCAAACTCTGCAGCAGATCCTTATAAAGTTGCTGCTAGAATTATCACTACAGTGAAAACTGCTAAGGTGTAATGGCCTCATTTACAAAGGTTTTTTAGATCCAGCATTCATAAATTGTGTTTTTAAATTGTGATCCCCCAAGAAATTGGGGGATTTTTTGTGCATTACTGCTTTTATAAATCCCATTTGGCGTAAAAAATGAGGGTAAATTTGTCTTTTCTATTAAATTTTAAAATATATCATATGTCATTAAGAACCGACGCAGTCAATCATGTGAGTCACGGACATGTAAATTCACCCGATATTAAAGGCGCCAAAATCACGGGCGTTTTTGGCGAAAGTGTTTTTACTTTAAAAACAGCAAGAGAATATTTAAGTGAAGAAGCTTATAAAAGTTTATCTGCAAGTGTGAAAGGCGGTAAAAAAATTGATCGTCAAGTAGCAGGTCAAATTGCTTCTGGTATGCGCGCTTGGGCAGAAAGTAAAGGTGTTACCCATTATACCCACTGGTTTCAACCACTAACTGGTAGCACTGCCGAAAAACACGATTCCTTTTTTACTTTAAAAGGAGACGGAACTGCTATTGAAGAATTTGAAGGAGCAGCTTTAATACAACAAGAACCAGATGCTTCTAGTTTCCCCAATGGCGGATTAAGAGCCACATTTGAAGCAAGAGGGTATTCGGCATGGGACCCTTCGTCTCCCCCATTTATTATTGAAATTGGCAATGGTAAAACATTGTGTATTCCTACTATATTTATTGCCTACACGGGTGAGTCTTTGGATTACAAAGCACCATTAATGAAAGCGGTAGAGTCTTTAAATAAAGCAGCTGTAACTGTTTGTAATTACTTTGACAAGAACGTAACTAAAGTAACGCCAACACTAGGTTGGGAGCAAGAATATTTTGTAATTGATGAAGCATTGGTAAATGCAAGACCAGACTTAGTGCAATGCGGAAGAACGGTTTTTGGTTTTACACCAGCTAAAGGTCAACAATTGGAAGATCATTATTTTGGATCTATTCCAGAAAGAGTTTATGCATTTATGCGTGACTTTGAAAACGAGTCTTATAAATTAGGTATCCCTTTAAGAACAAGACATAACGAGGTGGCGCCTGCACAATTTGAATGTGCTCCTATTTTTGAAGAAGTGAATATTGCGGTAGATCACAATATTTTGTTGATGGATGTTATGACAAGAGTGGCGAAGCGTCATCACTTAGTAGTGTTATTACACGAAAAACCATTTGCAGGAATTAATGGAAGTGGTAAACATAATAACTGGAGCTTAGCAACGGATACTGGTGTGAATTTATTGGCACCTGGTAAAACACCTAAGACCAACCTAATGTTCTTAACATTCTTTGTAAATACCATTAAAGCAGTACACGATTATGCAGATATTTTAAGAGCATCTATTGCTTCTGCTTCTAACGATTTCCGCTTAGGTGCCAATGAAGCCCCTCCTGCTATTATTTCTGTATTCGTTGGTGAGTATTTAACAAAAGTATTGAACGATGTGGAAAGCCGCGTAGGCACTAAGTTTGACGAACAAGATGAAGCCATCTTAAAAATTGACTTACATAGAAGCATCCCTGAATTGTTAATTGATAATACCGACCGTAATAGAACTTCTCCTTTTGCATTCACAGGAAACAAGTTTGAGTTCCGTGCCGTAGGTTCAACTGCCAACTGCGCTTTACCTATGACGGTATTAAACACGATTGTTGCAGACACTTTAAACAAATTTGCTGCAGAAGTAGATGCATTAATTGAGAAAGGCGACAAGAAAGAAATTGCTATTATGCAAGTAATTCAAAAGTATATTGTATCAAGTAAAAAGATTTTATTTGAAGGCGATGGTTATAGCGAAGCATGGCATAAGGAAGCGGAAAAAAGAGGCTTGCCTAATTTAAAAACCACACCTGTTGCATTGGATGCTATGGTTACCGAAAAAGCTAAAAAAGTATTTTTAGACAACCGTATTTATACACATTCAGAATTAGAGGCACGTCACGAAATTGAATTAGAAAAGTACATTAAGAAAGTACAAATTGAAGCGCGTGTAATGGGCGATTTGGCAACGAATCATATTATCCCTGCTGCTATTAAATATCAGAATGAGTTGTTGAAAAATGTAAGTTTATTGCGTGAAGCTGCATTACCAGAAAAACTATACAAAGGCCAATTAACTTTATTAAAAGACGTAAGCACGCATATTCAACAAGTGTATGAAAATGTGCATGCCATGGTGGAAGAAAGAAAAGTGGCAAACAACTTAACTGACACCAGAGCAAAAGCAATTGCCTATGAAGCAAAAGTAAAAGCGCAATACTTTGATACCATCCGTTACCACGTAGATAAATTAGAACAATTGGTAGATGACGAATTATGGACTTTGCCGAAGTATAGAGAATTGTTATTCTTAAGATAATTTGATTGACAATATCAAGGATATTCCCCAGAGGTAATCCCCCCAAAATTAAATGCCCCCGAGAAATCGTGGGCATTTTTAATATCATTATTGTAAGTTTTATAGAAGCTTACAATAAATAAAAATAGGGGCTCCTTTATGGGGCCCCTATTTTTATATCATCAGAGCATTTTTAATAGCCTTTTATCTTTGAATAAAAAGGCTATTAAAAATTACTTCATTTTAAAACTCTCCAAGAATTTTGTAGTGAAGTTTCCTTTTCTAAAATCTTCGTTTTGCATTAATTGCAAGTGAAAAGGAATAGTTGTTTTAACGCCTTCAATCACATACTCGCTTAATGCACGATACATGGTATTAATCGCTTCCTCACGTGTTTG
The DNA here is from genome assembly GCA_947453145.1 of Bacteroidota bacterium. GTDB lineage: Bacteria > Bacteroidota > Bacteroidia > Chitinophagales > Chitinophagaceae > Sediminibacterium. The sequence goes on along the minus strand of CANGFA010000015.1, from coordinate 33,250 downwards.
TGCCACCGTAATTAATTTACCAATCATAGAATCATAATAAGGAGGAATTACATAACCTGCATACACATGACTATCTACACGAACACCATGTCCACCTGGGGTATGCAATACCGTAATTTTACCTGGTGAAGGACGGAAATCATTGTATGGATCTTCTGCATTAATCCGACACTCAATGGCATGTAATTTAGGCTCGTAATTTTTTCCAGATATTTTTTCACCCGCAGCAATTTTAATTTGCTCCTTTATTAAGTCATAGCTTACTACTTCCTCTGTTACGCAATGCTCCACCTGAATACGGGTATTCATTTCCATGAAGTAAAAATTACGATGCTTGTCCACTAAAAACTCAATAGTACCAACACTCTCGTAATTTATTGCCGAAGCCGCTTTAATTGCAGCCTCTCCCATTCTTTGACGCAATTCTGGTGTCATAAATGGTGAAGGAGATTCCTCTACTAATTTTTGGTGTCTCCTTTGAATAGAACAATCACGCTCACTCAAATGACAAACATTTCCGTATTGGTCTCCAGCCACTTGAATTTCAATGTGTCTTGGTTCTTCCACAAATTTCTCCATGTATAAACCATCATTTTTAAAACTTGCAGCTGCTTCCATTTTCGCATCACTAAATGCTTTTTCTATCTCACTTTCGTTCCATACCACACGCATTCCCTTACCTCCACCACCTGCAGTTGCTTTAATGATAACAGGATATACAATTTCTTTTGCTAATTTTTTTGCCTCTTCAACATTCTCTAATAAACCCTCTCCACCTGGTACAACTGGAACACCTGCTTTTATCATCGTCTCTTTCGCCGTGATCTTGTCTCCCATTTTATTAATCATATCTGGTGTTGGCCCGATAAACTTAATGCCATGGTCTGCGCATATTTGAGCAAACTTTGCATTCTCTGCTAAAAAACCATAACCCGGATGCACAGCATCGGCGTTGGTAATTTCACAAGCCGCCATGATGTGTGGAATATTTAAATAAGACTCTACTCCTTTTGGACCACCAATACAAACTGCTTCGTCAGCAAATTTTACGTGTAAACTATCTTTATCGGCAGTAGAATATACAGCCACCGTTTTAATGCCCATTTCTCTACAAGTGCGAATAATACGCAAGGCAATTTCACCACGATTGGCAATTAATATCTTTGTAAACATTTTGTTGATTTAAAGTTGAAAATGAAACTAGGCTGGTTGTACCAAGAATAAAGGTTGGTCATACTCTACAGGACTTGCATCCTCTACCAACACTTTTACAATAGTTCCTTTTACTTCTGATTCAATTTCATTGAATAGTTTCATGGCTTCAATAATACAAACCACTTTTCCAGGGCTTACTTCGGTTCCTTCTTCGGCCATTAATGGTTTATCTGGAGCGGCACGACGGTAAAAAGTACCAATCATTGGGCTCTTAATAGTAATTAAATTATCTGCAACTACCGGTGCAGTTGGGGCAGCAGCTGGAGCTGAAGCAACTGGAGCAGCAGCTGGAGCAGAGGCATATACTTGAGCAGGGGCAGAAGTCACTGTAATTTTATCTTCCTTTTGTTTAATGGTTACTTTACCGTCCTTGTCTTCGATACTAATTTCACCGATATTACTTTTGTTTACCACCTTAATTAGGTCGTGAATTTGTTTTAAGTCCATGTTTAGCAATTTTGGGTAAAATTGGGGTATTTTTAGCGAAAAACACAAAAAAATGGCCTTTTTTTATCAAAAATGGAGCATTTTGGGCATAATTTAAAAATATACAGGTAGCAAAAAGGGCCCGTTTATGGGGCCCTTCATCTTGAGTATTTGAAATGTAGAGTAAACAAAATGCCCCCGTTTATGGGGGGGGGGCTATTTAAAAATCATAAGAGGCGTAATTATATAAATCCTAAATTTCTTAAAAGGATTTATATAATAGCATTACTTAACGCGTTCTACGTACTCTCCGTTCTTAGTGTTTATCTTAATCTTCTCTCCTTCGTTTACAAATAAAGGCACCATTACAGTAGCACCCGATTCAATGGTTGCTGCTTTTAAAGCTCTTGTTGCCGTATCTCCTTTAACACCATTCTCACAATAAGTAATTAAAACGTCTAATTTTTCAGGTAATTCAGCACCAATTGGCAATTCAGTTTCGGTATTCATAAATACAAATACTTCTCCACCTTCGTTTAAATACTGAGGGGCGTCAATCATTTCCTCTGCCATCACTATTTGTTCAAAGGTCTCATTGTTCATTAAGTTATAACCGCTGTCATCCTTATATAAGAACTGATATGTCTTTTTCTCAACTCTAACAGGGTAAACAGTTTCACCGCTATTCCATGTTTTTTCAATAGATCTTTTATTATCTACACCTTTTAATTTAGCCCAGATTTTTGCAGCTGCTCGAGCAGTCTTATTCTCACCAAACTCAACAACAGTGTATAAGTTATTGTCTAATTTTAAGATCATTCCACGCGTGATGTCTGAAGTTGTTGCCATAATTATAATTTTAAATTTTGTCTTGAGAGGGACAAAAGTAGCACTTACAAGCCATTTATAAAAAAACCTATAATTTTTGTTGGTAAATAAGGGTAAAAAAAGGGCTTTTAGCCTATTTTTGCGCCACAAATAATAAAATCAGTCCTCATGTCAGTATTAGTGAACAAAAATTCTAAGATCATCGTACAAGGTTTTACCGGTACCGAAGGTAGTTTTCACGCGTCTCAAATGATTGAATACGGAACGCAAGTAGTGGGTGGTGTGACTCCAGGTAAAGGTGGTTCAACACATTTAGATAGACCCGTTTTTAATACCGTTGCCGATGCTGTTAAAACAACAGGCGCCGATGTGAGTATCATATTTGTACCTCCAGCCTTTGCAGCAGACGCAATAATGGAAGCCGCGGATGCGGGTATTGCATTAGTTGTTTGTATCACAGAAGGTATTCCAGTTCAGGATATGGTAAAAGTGAAAAACTTTTTATTAGGAAAGACAACCCGTTTGATAGGACCTAACTGTCCAGGTGTAATTACTGCCGAAGAAGCAAAGGTGGGTATCATGCCAGGGTTTATTTTCAAGAAAGGAACTATTGGTATCGTTTCAAAGAGCGGTACTTTAACATACGAAGCAGCTGACCAAGTGGTGAAAGCAGGTTTAGGAATTACTACTGCAATTGGTATAGGTGGTGATCCCATTATTGGAACCACTACAAAAGAAGCAGTTGAATTATTAATGAATGATCCAGCAACAGAAGGCATTATTATGATTGGTGAAATTGGTGGTAGTATGGAAGCAGATGCTGCTAATTGGATTAAGGACAACATGAAAAAACCAGTTGTTGGATTTATAGCAGGTCAAACAGCTCCAGCTGGTCGTAGAATGGGTCACGCAGGTGCAATCATCGGTGGCGCGGATGATACTGCCGAAGCTAAAATGAAAATTATGGCTGCATGTGGTATTCACGTGTGTGCTAGCCCTGCTGACATTGGCAAGACCATGGCTGCAGCTTTAAAGAAATAATTAAAGCTTTCATAAAGGTTAAAAAAACATAGTCCCTGAAGGACTTTAAAATCATAATCGCATAATGAATGCAATCTTTAAATTCAAATAAAAGGTTTCATTAATTATGCTAAATCCCTTAGCTTAATAGTTAAGGGATTTTTTATTGTAAGTTTGTTATATGAAGCAGCTATTCATTTTTGGAAGTTTTATTTTATGCCTTTGTTCATTGCATGCCCAAACACCTTTTTTGAAAATTGATGCAAAGCCCCCGACTCAATTAAAACAAGGACAATCCTTTAAATTAGGCGCTAAAGTCCTACATAATTTTACAACAGAAAAAACAGGAGGTATAAGTTGTACCTTTTTAAATGCATCCAATCATACATCGGTGGACGGATGGTTCTTGAATGTTTTCCCTTTTCAGTATTTCACCACCATTTCCAATACGCCTTTTGAAACCGAATTCACTTTTACTGTGCCAGATGAGTACAAAGGTAAATTTGAAATTATATTAGTGGCAGAAGCTAATAAAATTAAAGACAGTGTTCACTTTGTAGTACCTGTTGTTAAAAAATAACATTGCAAGCGGAAGTAAAATATATAATCATTGGGCAAGGACTTGTTGGCACTTGGATGTCTTATCAATTAGACCAAGCTGGAATTTCCTATAAAATAATAAATGACGAAACAATACAAAGTGCAAGTTCTGTTGCAAGCGGAGTGATTAATCCGGTTACAGGCCGACGTATTGTGCAAACCTGGATGATTGAAACCATCTTACCTTTTGCGGTAAAAGCATATTCATCAATTCAAGAAAAATTAAATATTCCCATAATTCAACAAGCTCCGGTTATTTTAATACATCCTTCGGAACAAATGTTGGAAAGTTTTAATTATCGAATGCAACATGAGAATATTTATCTTATTAAACAAGATCCAACACAGTGGACTCCCTATTTTAAAGCACCACAAGGATTTGGAGGTATTTCGGAATGTTATTGGCTTGATGTGAATGCAATGATTGCTTCTTGGAAAAATTATTTAATCTCCCATAATCATTATGTAAACGCCAACTTTGATATGCAGGATGTAGTATTTCATGAAAATAAAGTAACATGGAAAAATATTGTCGCAGAAAAAATTATTTTCTGTGATGGGATATCAAGTATGCAAAATCCATTTTTCAAGTCTCTCCCTTTTGCACCCAATAAAGGAGAAGCCTTAATTATAAAAATACCTGGGCTTCCCAATAAAAATATTTATAAAAACAATATCTCCATTATTCCATGGAAGCAGGATTTATTTTGGGTGGGTTCCAATTACGAATGGACTTTTAATAATGTACAACCTAGTGAAGCCTTTAAAGAAAAAATGATCGAAAACCTTAACCAATTTTTAAACCTACCTTATGAAATTGTAGATCATATTGTTGGAATTAGACCCACCAATACACAAAGGAGGCCCTTTGTTGGCATACATCCCACCCATTCACAATTAGCCATATGTAATGGAATGGGCACAAAGGGATGTTCTTTGGCTCCTTATTTTACTGCGCAATTGCTAGCGCATTGGGAACAAGGCACACCCATTGAATCAGAGGCAAGCATCAAACGTTTTGAAACTATTTTAAAAGAGAACTAATAAAAAATATTATTTTCGACCTATCTAAATTAATAAAATGGCACAGGACAAAAACGAGTTTTACAATATTCCCATCTCTTTTAGAAAGATGGAAAATTTGCATATTGTATTTTGGTTGTTTAAAGACATTGCATGGTGCATGTTTTGGAAACCATTGGGTATAGTAATGATTGTACCCACCCTTGCCATTTCTATAGTTATTGCATGGAGAACAAGACAAATTGTTTCGGAACTATGTCACAACCTAGCAATTACAGTATGGATTAGTGCCAACTCCTTTTGGATGTGCAGTGAGTTTTTTGGCGTAGATAATAATATTGTTTTTGGCACTACAACCGTAAAACATTTAGCAATGATCCCCTTTGTTACCGGCGTAGTTATATTAGCTTTTTACTATTTTATTTATAAGCCTAGGCACAAGGAGGAAGAGGCTACCTTATAAATACTTTTTTAACCGATGTGCTTGTAAAAAAGTTACCAGCCCAAGCAGTGCAACCGATAAAAATGCCCATCTTAATCCAATGGCTTGAGATAAAAAACCAATGATGGGTGGTCCAATTAAAAAACCAAAAAAGCCAACTGAACTTACCGACGCTAGGTCGATACTAGCCCTCCCTGGTGAAGCATTACGCCCAATAGTTCCATAGATTGTTGGTATCACCGAAGAAACGCCAAATCCCACAAACATAAAACCAATACTACTTACAACTATGTTTGGGCAAGATACTGCGATAATTAAACCAAGCGTTACAATTAAACCACTTAACATTAATTGTTTTCTAGCACCCCAATAATTAATTAAGGCATCTGCAAACATTCTGCCTGTAGTCATACAGGCCATAAAACTAATATATCCTATTGTTCTCCATTGCTCCGATACATAAACTACTTTTTGAAAATAGACCCCACTCCAATCAAACATCATTCCTTCACAAATCATATTACTCATAGCAACTAATCCAAATTGAAATAATAAGGGACTAGGTTTATTCCACATTTTAGAAACGGGTTGGGAACTTTTTTCTCCAGGCAACAAATACTTTCTTGTAAAAAATAAAAATAGCCAACCTAAAATAGCTACCGTGATAAATTGTTGCAAGGGTGAAATGGAATGTGCCACAAAAAATCCGCCTAATAATCCACCCGCAAATCCGGCTAAACTCCAAAATCCATGAAAAGTAGAAGTGATACTTTTTTCAAATAATTTTGACAAATTAGCAGCTTGGGTATTGACAGAAACATTAAATAAATTACCTGCCATTCCAAATAAGAATAAACAACAAGCTAATAAGGTTAAATTATTAGCAAGTCCTAAGCTTATTAAAGCCAAAGGATAAATGAGGGCTGCAATGGTAACTATTTTTTTACTTCCATGTTTAGCTGTTAAGCTACCCGAAATAGGTATCCCTAAAAAAGAACCTATTGGAAGAAAAAACAATAACCCTCCAAAAGCACCATCGCTTAAACCCAAATGCATTTTAATATCAGGAATACGACTAGCCCAGCTTGAAAAACAAATACCTGTTAAAAAGAAATATCCAGAAAGGATTATACGCCTTGTTTTTAATGAAATCTCTGGTGCTGCCATAGCGCAAAGATGGGGTTTTTCTAGGAATTGGATTATATTTGCAGTCCTATCATATTTTAATAGTTTTATATGTATCGAACACACCATTGTGGAGCCTTAAATATCCAATTTGTAGGTCAAGAAGTTACCCTAGCTGGATGGGTACAAACCATTCGTAAATTCGGTGCCATTACTTTTGTGGATTTAAGAGACCGTTATGGAATTACACAGTTATTATTAGGCGAAGAATTGCAACAACAACTCGATGCTCAACCGTTAGGTCGTGAGTTTGTGTTACAAGTTAAAGGAACCGTTATTGAGCGTTCTAATAAAAATTTAAATATCCCAACTGGTGAAGTAGAAATTAAAGTAGCCGAGTTTAAAATATTAAATGCTTCTATTGTTCCTCCATTTACCATTCAAGACGATACGGACGGTGGCGACGATATTAGAATGAAATACCGTTTTTTAGATTTAAGAAGAAACGCAGTTAAAAAGAATATTGAATTACGTTATAGCGTTAACCGTGCAACAAGAAACTATTTACATGAAAAAGGGTTCATGGATATTGAAACTCCTTTTTTAATTAAGTCTACCCCCGAGGGTGCGCGTGACTTTGTGGTACCAAGCAGAATGAATGCGGGTGAGTTTTATGCCCTACCCCAATCTCCTCAAACTTTCAAACAATTATTAATGGTAAGTGGTTACGACCGTTACTACCAAATCGTAAAATGTTTTAGAGACGAGGATTTAAGAGCCGATCGTCAACCAGAGTTTACACAGATTGACTGTGAGATGAGCTTCGTTGAACAAGAAGACATTTTAAATATGTTTGAAGGTTTAATTAAAAGCATTTTTAAAGACGTTAAAAATATTGACTATACCGAGACCGTACAAAGAATTACATGGGAAGATGCCATGTGGAATTATGGTAATGATAAACCAGATATTCGCTTTGGTATGGAATTGTGCAATTTAAAAAAACCTGGGCACGTATTCTCAGACAAAAATGACCAAGCAACTTTAATTAACGGCGTGGAGTTTAAAGTATTTGATGAAGCCGAAACAGTAATTGCCATTGCTGCCCCAGGTTGTAGTGAATTCACCCGTAAGCAAACAGACGAATTAACCGAGTGGGTAAAGCGTCCGCAAATTGGCATGAAGGGATTGGTATTTATTAAATGTAATACCGATGGTACTTTTAAAAGTAGTGTAGATAAATTCTATTCAGAAGATAAATTAAAAGCTATTGCAACAGCAGCCAATGCGAAAGCGGGTGACTTGGTGTTAATATTAGCAGGTGCGGAAGAAAGAACGCGTAAAGCCATTAGTGATTTACGGATGGAATTAGGAAAGCAATTAGGCTTCCGTAAAGAAGATGAATTCAAATTGTTATGGGTATTAGACTTCCCATTATTTGAATACGATGAGGAAGGCAACCGATGGGTAGCTAGGCACCATCCATTCACTTCTCCTAAACCTGATCATATTGATATTATGATTAACAATGCTCCTGAAATTAAAGACGCAGCCAAATACCTACAACATCCTTATGCAAATATCAAGGCCAACGCCTATGACATGGTATTAAATGGTAATGAAATTGGTGGTGGTTCTATTCGTATTTTCCAAAGAGCATTGCAAGAGAAAATGTTTGCGGCTTTAGGAATGAGTCCAGAGGAAGCACAACATAAATTTGGTTTCTTATTAGGCGCCTTTGAATATGGAGCTCCTCCGCATGGTGGTATTGCTTTTGGATTTGACCGCTTATGTGCATTATTAGGTGGCAGCGAAAGTATTAGAGACTTTATTGCCTTTCCTAAAAACAATAGTGGTCGCGACGTTATGTTAGATGCGCCAAGCAGTATTGACAATAAACAATTCGAAGAATTGCATATCAAATTAAATTTAAAATAAGTTCATGTTAGATAATTTGAAACTGTATAAAGTATTCACCTACATATTAATTCCAATTGCCCTTTTATTTGGCTTTTTAGATTTAATTATTTTAATGATTTCATTAGCAAATCCAAGTGGATTATTTGGGGTGTTTATTATTGCTTGTTTTGTAATGTATACTTTTACAAGTTTTAAATTTTATAAACAAGGTGTTGAACAAAATCTGCAAATGAAAAAATCTTTAAAGGATTTTATGAAAGTAAACGCTTTTGTGAGTTTATTCTTTGCTGTTTTATTAATTTCACAATCGGTTTATCTTTTAAACAATAATTTAGATGAAACCATGAAAGCCATGAGTGATATGTCTACTCAACAGCCCGGATATTCTCAAGAAGCTTTCAAAAAAATGGCCCAGTCTGTAATTAAAGGAACTTGTGTATTTTTTATTATTACAGGATTAATTTGTTTTTTTCATGTGCTGATCACTTTGCGCTTGTTAAAAAAGCATGAAGACCTTTTTGAAGTAAGCTCTAATTAAATTCATTAAAAAAGACTTCATTAAATTTCAATGGTGTAAATTTATACAATGAAGCAGGCCGCCCCATTAGCAGAACGTTTACGTCCCCAAACACTTTCCGATTTAGTGGGGCAGGAACATTTGTCCGGAGAAAATAGTGTTCTGCAAAAATCCATTCAAAAAGGAAAAGTCCCTTCCATGATTTTATGGGGCCCTCCAGGTGTAGGCAAAACTACCCTTGCAACCATTATTGCAACTACATTTAATAGTGCCTATTACCAACTAAGTGCCATTAGTAGTGGTGTGAAAGAATTAAGAGAGGTCATAGAAGAAGCCAAGTCCAAAAATGGCGCTATTTTATTTATTGACGAGATTCACCGTTTTAATAAAGGCCAACAGGATGCATTATTAGGTGCAGTAGAAAAAGGAATCATTACTTTGATTGGCGCCACAACCGAAAATCCAAGTTTTGAAGTGAATAGCGCCTTGCTAAGTCGTTGCCAAGTATTTATTTTAAAAGCATTGGACAGAACTGGATTAGAAAAATTGGTGCAACAAGCAGTTGAAAAAGATACGCTGTTTACAAACCATGAAATTGAATTAAAAGAAACGGAAGCCTTATTTCAATTATCAGGTGGCGATGGTAGAAAACTATTAAATTTATTAGAGCTATCCGTTGAGGCATTGATAGGAACTCATAAAAACAATGAACCTTTAGTTGTAACGGATGATTGGGTGATGCAAGTGGCACAAACCAATATTGCATTATATGATAAAAACGGAGAGCAGCATTACGATATTATTTCGGCCTTTATAAAAAGCATGCGAGGTTCAGATCCCAACGGGGCTATATATTGGTTATCAAGAATGATTGCCGGTGGTGAGGATGTAAAATTCATCGCAAGGCGTATGCTTATTTTTGCAAGTGAAGATATTGGTAATGCAAACCCCAATGCACTCCTATTAGCCAACAATTGCTTTGATGCAGTGAATAAAATTGGCTATCCAGAAAGTAGAATCATCCTTTCCCAATGTGCTATTTATTTAGCGAGCTCTGCAAAAAGTAACGCATCTTATGAAGCTATTGCAAAAGGACTTGCCATGGTGCAGAAAACGGGTAACCTTCCCGTTCCCTTGCATTTACGCAATGCGCCTACTAAATTAATGAAGGACATGGATTATGGAAAGGATTATCAATACTCCCATTTAGGTGAAAATAATTTCTTAGAGCAAGAATACTTACCGGATGAAATTAAGGGTACTACTTTATATGTGCCCCAAAAAAATGCAAGAGAGGAAGAACTTAAGAAGTTCTTGCATGAGCGTTGGAAAGGCAAGTACGGTTATTAATAATGAGATTTATTTATCTTTTCTGGAACTGCACGACCTACAATGCCTGAAGCTGCGCCTCTATCACCACCTTCATGGTATTCCGCATCCTCATTCACGTCCCATAAATCATATACTTCCTTGCCTGCAATAATATTTTTTGCAGCGAGCATTGCAGTCATCATACTGTGATCCTGGTTATTGTATTTATGCATTCCGTTACGGCCTACTAAATACAATCCCTTATATTCTTTAATAGCTTCACGTATCAAATTTAAATGATCCTTATACGCATGATCATACACAGGATAAGCTTTGGGTTGTCTCACTACATAACCATCCACAATAGCAGAAGGCTTGGTTAAACCTATTTGATCTATCTCTTTGGTACCTAATGCAATTAAGTCCTCATTGCTACTGGTCCATAAACCATCTCCTTCAAAACAGAAATATTCTAAACCATAACATGCCATTTCAGGATCCGGCACCATATATGGACTCCATGATTTAAAGTTTTGGATACGGCCTACTTTCACATTAGGCTCATGTATGTAAATCCAGTTATCATTAAATGCATCTTGGTCCTTACATATTAATACCACCGTTAAAAAGTCACGGTATTTTAATTGACTTGCTGCATGTAAAACTGCGGGTGAAAATGAAGGTGCTACTGCAGGAATTAACTCACGCATTGGAGCAGAAGACAATACATAATCAAACCCTTCCAATACAGAACCATTGCTTGTGTGTACATTCCAAGTATCATTTTGTAGGCGTTCAATTTTATTAACTCCAGTGTTCATTTCTATTTTTACACCTAATGCCTTACTCTTGACTACACATTCTTCCCACATCATACCCGGTCCACGTTTTGGATAACGGAAAGAATCAATTAAAGTTTTAATTACATCTCCCTTGCTTTTTTTACCACTTGGCTTAAACAACGCATTCCAAACTGCACTACTTAACGAAAGCCCTTTAATTCTTTGTGCTGCCCAGTCGGCAGAAATTTCTTTACATGGGATACCCCATACTTTTTCGGTATAGGTTTTAAAGAAAATATTAAACAAACGTTTACCAAACTGATTGGTTACCCAGTCCTCAAAATTTTGTGGATCCTTTACAGGAAATAATTTTGCATTTAAATAACTCATCACACATAAGAAACTTTCAAAAATACCCAACTTCATTAATGCTTCAAATGCAGCTAATGGATATGCAAAAAACTTTTTATTATAAAAAATACGTGAGCTTCTTGGACGCTCTAGTAATTCATCAGCTAAAATTTCGGTCCAAAAATCCTCTACTTCTTTTGACTTGGAAAAAAAACGGTGACCCCCAATGTCAAAATGATAACCCTTATAAGATTCAGTTCTTGATATACCTCCAACATATTGTGGATCTTTTTCAAAAACCGTTACTTCTTGTTTAGCTTTACCTAACAAATAAGCAGCAGTTAAACCTGCTGGACCTGCTCCTATAATGGCTACTTTCTTAGTCATGTTGGGGATTAATTTGGGCAAAATTGCTAAAATTTATTGGGATTGCCATCAATAATAGCAAAGAGTTTGAGCAAAGCCTTAATTTTGTACATATGTCAACGAAATCAAACATTCAATGGAGCACTAAATACTTCTCAGAACTCACTGTGGATGAGCTTTATGCGATTTTAAGATTAAGAAGTGAAGTGTTTGTGGTAGAACAAAATTGTGTCTTTTTAGACATGGACAATAATGACCAAAAAGCCTATCATATCATGGGCTGGATGAATGATGAATTAATTGCCACTACCCGATTGTTTGATGTGGACCAAAGTTATCCCGGCTATCAAAGTATTGGTCGCGTAGTAGGTTCCCCAAGACATAGAGGTATTGGTGCAGGTAAGGAACTCATGCAATACTCCATTGCTGAATGTGAAAGATTATTTGGAAAGCATCCAATTAAAATTGGCGCACAATTATACCTGAAGAAATTTTATAATGAACAAGGATTTGAGCAAGCGGGTGAAATGTATTACGAGGACGAGATTGAACATATACCCATGATCAGAAAATAGTTTCATTCGTTTATCCCTACAATTTCATGTTAGTTTACAAAGTATTAGTATTCTTTGGATAATGTTACTTATCGCATTTCTATTTCCAAATACTTCGCCGTATGTGACTTTGATTTTTTAATCATTTCTTCAGGAGTTCCAACAAACTGAATGACACCACCACCACTTCCCCCCTCAGGACCTAGGTCAATAATATGGTCTGCCACTTTAATTATATCCATATTATGCTCTATCACTAAAACGGTATTGCCTCTTTCAACGAGTCGGTCCAAAACGCCAATGAGTAATTTAATATCCTGAAAATGCAAACCTGTAGTAGGTTCATCTAAAATATAAAAAGTTTTACCGGTATCTTTTTTGCCCAACTCTGTTGCCAACTTCACACGTTGCGCTTCCCCTCCACTTAAGGTAACTGCAGACTGTCCTAAAGTGATATAACCTAAGCCTACTTCCTGTAATACTTTTACTTTTCTATAAATAAAAGGGACCGCTTGGAAAAATTCACAAGCTTCTTCCACGGTCATATTTAATACATCACTTATAGATTTTCCTTTGTATCTAATTTCTAGGGTTTCACGATTATATCTTTTACCTCCACACTTTTCGCAATGCACATAAACATCTGGTAAAAAATTCATTTCAATTACACGCATACCACCCCCTTCACAAACTTCACATCTTCCTCCTTTTACATTAAAGGAAAAACGACCAGCTTGATACCCTCTAATTTTTGCTTCAGGCACTGACGCAAATAAGGTTCTAATATCTGTAAAAAAGCCACAATAAGTTGCTGGATTACTTCTTGGCGTTCGGCCTATAGGCGACTGATCTATCTCAATAACTTTATCAATATGCTCCAAACCCGATACCTTACTATATGGCATAGGTTTTGTTTTGCTATGATAACAGAATTGTGATAAAATAGGATAAAGTGTTTCATTAATTAAAGTCGATTTCCCACTTCCGCTTACTCCAGATACTACTATAAATTTTCCTAATGGAAATTCACAATCTACTTTTTGTAAAGTATTTCCTGTGGCTCCTTTGATAGATATTGATTTACCATTTCCTTTTCTTCTCTCTGATGGCACTTCTATCATTTTCTTACCCGCTAAATACAAAGCAGTTTCTGATTTTGATTTTACTATCTCTTTAGGTGTGCCCTGCGCCACAATATGTCCACCATGAATACCCGCTCTTGGTCCTATATCAACCAAGTAATCCGATGCCATCATAATATCTTTGTCATGTTCTACCACTAATACCGTGTTACCAATATCCCTTAATTGTTTTAATGCAGTAATTAAACGTTGATTGTCTCTTTGATGCAACCCAATACTAGGCTCGTCTAAAATATAAGTGATACCCTGTAATTGTGATCCAATTTGAGTAGCCAAACGAATGCGTTGCGACTCTCCTCCACTTAAGGATTTTGAGGGGCGACTTAAAGACAAATAGGAAAGTCCCACATTCATTAAAAAGGAAATACGATCATCAATTTCTTTTAAAATGCCTGATGCTATTTGCGAATCTTTTTTATCCAACTTTTTAGGTAGCTCCAAAAACCATTTTTGCAAATCATTTAAGTGCATATCGTTTAAAGCTGCAATATTTTGATCATTTACTTTAAACCATAAACTTTCCTTTCTAAGCTTTGCACCCTCGCAAGCCGAACAGGTATTTAGTTCCATAAAACTTTCCACCCAACCTTTTAAATGATCGGTACTTTGTGAAGAGGTAAACCAACGTTTTAACATAGACACAATTCCTTCATAACTTCCTGTATAGGTATCTGGAATGTTTTCATCATCTAAATCTAAGTTCAAAGAACTGGTTATATTTTGGTCCCCAAATAAAATTAAATCCAATTGCTCCTTGGTTAAATCCTTGATGGATTTATCTAAATTAATTTTATATTTTCTTGCAAACTGTTTTACTTGCGTAAATACACTTGCCTCCCTTGCCTCGCCTAGTGGCTGCAAACCTCCCGCATTAATGCTTAGCGTTTGATCCGGCATGATTAAATTTAAATCAATCGCATATACATTACCCAGCCCCTTACAAACTGGGCAAGCACCATAGGGACTATTAAAAGAAAAACTATTTGGCGACGGTTCCTCATAACTTAATCCTGTTTCCAAACACATTAATTGCTTTGAAAATTGAACCACTTTTGTTTTACCTTCTTCTAACAAGAACATTAAATCGTTACCCATTTTTAAACACTGGGCAACACTCTCCCCCAACCTTGTTTTCATCGCATCCGTTACAGGGATTCGATCCACTACAATTTCAATATCATGAATCTTATATCTATCTACTTGGAATTTTGGTCTTAACTCAATAATCTCTCCGTCCACTCTAGCTTTAACAAATCCTTTTTTACGTATCTCTTCAAATAATTCTCTATAATGCCCTTTTCTTCCACGCACGACCGGTGCCAACAAATTAATTTTCTTATCCTTAAACTTCGTGAATATATTTTGTACAATCTCTGCTTCCGAAAATTTCACCATGGGCTTACCCGTATTATAACTATACGCTTTTCCTACACGTGCATACAATAATCTCAAAAAGTCATACAATTCTGTCACCGTTCCTACCGTTGACCTTGGATTTTTATTGGTCGTTTTTTGCTCAATAGCAATTACTGGTGAGAGACCCGAAATTTGATCTACATCCGGACGTTCCATATCCCCCATAAATTGGCGGGCATAAGCACTAAAACTTTCCATGTACCTGCGCTGACCCTCATTGTATAAGGTGTCAAATGCTAAAGACGATTTACCACTTCCACTCACCCCTGTAAATACAACTAATTGGTTTTTAGGGATAGAAATATCAAAATTCTTAAGATTATGCTCTCGGGCGCCTACTATTTTTATTTGGTCGTTTTCTTTGCTCATGGGTATTTGTAAAGTTATAACAACCTTTTAAATAATTAGTTTACTCTAAGCTATAAACATTATGTATTTTTAGGTCCAATAAGACCTCTTTTCAAATATGTACGCTACGTATAGCAAAAACTTTAAGATCGCAATTGGTGGAAGCCTTGGTTTGGCCCTTTTCCTTTTTGGAGCTAGTTATCTATTTGGTCGAGAAACCCTTTTTTTGTTTCTGAATGCGGATTTTGGGAAAATAGGAGATTATGTCTTTGATTTTTTCAGTGATATGGCAGAAGGATCGAGATGGATACCCTATTTTATAATTTTTTATGGTTTCCATAAAAAAGACGCTGTTTTTATCCTTTTAAATTTTTTAATTTCTACCCTATTAACTCAGATTCCTAAAAATTTTATTTGGGACACCGTTAGCAGACCCATGGCAAGCGGTATTCCACAAGATCAAATTCATAGAGTAGACGGCGTAGTAATGCATATGTGGAATAGTTTTCCATCCGGACATACCGCCACTGCGTTTACCTTTTTTTTAGTGACTGTTTACTTTTTTCCTAAAAATTCGGTGCTCATTATGGGTGCCATCTATGCAATAGCATGTGGCTACTCAAGGGTATATTTAGCGCAACATTTCCCATTGGACGTAGCAGGTGGAATTGTCGTTGCCATCATCACCGTAATAACAAGTTTATATATCAGAAATAAAATAAAAAAAGATGTTCCAAAAATTAACTAGTCTCTTATTTGTATTGTTCATTGCAAATGTAATTTTTGCACAAGACACAACACAAAAAATCATTGAAGGAAGAAAAAATGACAAAAGTCAATTCAATAAACCCTATGTTATTTTAATTTCAGCGGACGGCTTTCGTTCGGACTTTACAGAATTATACGACGCTAGTTTTTTAAAGACCGCTTCCACTAATGGAGTGCGCGCAAAATTCATGACACCTTCTTTTCCATCCTTAACTTTCCCAAATCATTATACCATTGCTACAGGGATGTATCCTTCTCATCATGGTTTAGTGGACAATACTTACTTTGATAAAACTTCGGGTTTACAATATAGTATGGGTAACACAAAAATGGTAGGTGAAGGTAAATGGTATGGTGGTACTCCATTATGGGTGCTGGCGGAGAAACAAAAAATGTTATCTGCTAGTTTTTATTGGGTAGGCTCTGAGGCAGATATTCAAAATACAAGACCTACTTACTATTATAAGTACAATGATAAAATTAGTATTGCAAGCAGAATTAAGGCTGTGAAAGATTGGCTTAGTTTACCGGAAGACCAACGTCCACATATGATTACCTTTTATTTCCCAGAAGTAGATCACGAAGCACATACTTATGGACCTAACGATATACATGTTGCCGCTGCTGTAAAATTTGTAGACAGTAGTATAAATGCCTTACAAGCCGAATTAGCAACCTTAAATTTACCTATCAACTATATTTTTGTATCCGATCATGGAATGACAAAAGTAGATGTTGAAAATACCATTGCCATGCCAAAAGCCATTGATACGGCTGCCATGCGTGTGCCTTGGGGAGATGCATTAATTCATGTATATGCAAAAGATGCATCTAAATTGGAATCTACCTATGAAGGGCTTAAAAAAGACACTGCTGTTTCGGTATATAAATTAGACGAGACCCCTGACTACTGGCATTACAAAAAATCAGACGATGTGTATAATCGTTTAGGCGATTTTATTGTAGTACCTCATTTACCTAGACCTTTTAACTTTTCGAACCGTAAAACAACATTGGGCAAACACGGATTTGACAACCACCATCCTGATATGCGTGCCACATTTATGGCCTGGGGTCCTGCATTTAAAAAAGGGTTAAGCATTGATGGTTTTGAAAATGTAAATGTGTATCCAATTGTTGCAAAAATTTTAGGACTAGAATATGATGAAAAAAGCATTGACGGAAAACTAAATGTTTTAAAACCCATCTTGCAACCTATCCCATCCACCATGAAGGGTCCTAAAAATAATTAGAACAAGAAATAATAAGTTATTAGTTTTTAATGCATCTTACCGACGCACCTCCTTCTAAAACAAAGGCGGTTGATTCGTTAAAATTTGCCGAGTTATATATTAAAATGCGGACATAATTAGACGAATTATCAGGGATGGGCGTAGTGCTCCAAAAATAAGCCCATGTATACATGAATGAGGATGAATTTGCATTACCCATATAACCTCCCGGTAATGCGGTAAAATTTGTTGAATTATTGGCACTGGTATTAGGTGTTAACCAATGACTTGTTCCTGCCTCTTTTAGTTTGTAGCCATTCGCTGCTCCTCCAATGGTTGTTGTAAGCGTGTTAAAGTCGGCTTGAGAAGGGACCCTGAATCCTACTGGACATATATTTCGTGCATCTTTTATTGCATAACCATTGTATAATTTTCCATAAGTGGCATCAAAACTACTATTATGATTATAATAACACCAAGCAGGTGTCGTGGTTGTTCTATTAAATGCAATATCGGCACCTTCAATAGGGTCTCCATTCTGATAAGTAGTAACCGATAAATTAAATTTCATCCATACTTGCGAACCAATAGTAACAGTTTCATTGGGAGGATTTACTAAAAAGCCTTGAGGAACTACTTGAGCAATAATAAAAGTGTTCAAAAAAAATAGTGAACACGCCAAAAGTAAATATTTTTTCATTTTAAAAATTTGAAACAATGGTTGCATAAAAAGTAGTTCCATCATAAATTAACGTTACGATGTCTAATTTATTCGCCGTATTGGTTAAACTTGGAATTACACCACCAGCCCATTTCCAAGCAGTAGGAAAAGTTATGTCTCTAGTACCCACTCCATCTTGTACAAACTTAATTAAGTAAGTACCTACCCCTGCATTGGTAAAAGTAAGCGAGGTAATATTTGTTACCATACTCACTGTAAATACATTTCCTGTTCCTAAATCTATATTTGTAGTAGTCGTTGCATTGGTGCTTGTAGGCATCGTTAATTTATATCTTTTTGCGGTCACATCACTTGATGCATTTATAGATGTTGCGGTGATTGTTCCTGTATTGATAGTTGTTGCACTTGCATCCCCTAAAACTGGAGTAACCAAAGTTGGACTGGTCGCTCGAACAATGTTTCCAGTTCCTGTAGTTGGAGCTGTACCTAAAACACCACCTGCAGTATTAGTCACTAATCCGGCTATGTTTAAGCCGGATATGGTTAATCCTGCAAATGCAGGGCTTGCAGTGCTTGCAACTGTCTGCCCAATATTAATAGTATTACCCCCTGTAATGGTTATACCTGTTCCAGCAGCAATGGAAGATTGTTTACCATTAAATAAATTCCAATCTGTGGATGTTAAATATCCGTTGGCTGTCGTAGTTGCTGCAGAAAGAGAAATAAGGTTGCTAGCTCTAACTAAAGGAAGTGAAAAAGTTAATGGATTTTCAAAATCAGTTCCTGCTGTTGCAGCAGATACTGTTCCCGATCCATTAGCTTTTAAAATTCCATTAATATTACCTGAACCTCCATGGTTTGCATCAATCACCGTACCCAACCATGTTCCCGTGGTAATGGAGCCCAAAGTAATTATTGCGTTTGATCCCAAAGCAGGTGCAGCACCAATGGAATTATAAGATATGGTTTTGGGTACCGACCCATTAAATGTAGTAGTGGTGATTCCACCTAATCCACTATCATCAAATGTAATTGGAGCTGGCACATTTGCATATATAGTTATATTAGAAGAACCATCAAATGGCACTCCATTAATATTTTTAGTAGCTGCTAACTTTGTAGCAGTTCCCGCATTCGCAGTGGTCGCTTGATTTAATATTGGTATGTCTGCTGCTAAAATAGATCTAAAACTTGGACTTCCGTCTACGCCATTAGGTGCAGCATAAATATAATTTTTAGTTTGTGAACTAAAGGGCGCTAAAAAATCAGTCCCAGCAGTAGCGGCAGTCACTACTCCAGTTCCATTTGCTTTTAAAATTCCATTGATGGTACCTGCACCTCCGTAGTTTGCTCCTATTATATTCGCAGACCAAGTTCCAGCAGTAATGGTTCCAAGTGTTGAGATACTACTAGAACCAATTAAAGGAGATGCCCCAATCGTATTGTAAGAAATAGTTTTTGCCAAGGAACCATCAAAACTTGTCGGTCCCGTTAACCCCGTACCACTATTATTAAAAGTTACTGCATTACTTATAGTGGAAGCAATCGTAATGTCCGCCGATCCATCAAAAGCAACACCATTAATATTTTTTGTGGCTGCTAATTTGGTAGCCGTTCCCGCATTGCCTGTTGTATTTTGATTTAAAGTTGGAATATCCGCTACTACAATTGATCTAAAAGTAGGGGTTGCATTGATGCCCAAACTGGGTCCTGCATAAAAAACATTAGCCGCTTGTGCAGTAAAAGCACCTATCTTACTATTAAATAAATTCCAATCAGAGGCGGTTAAATAACCAGCAGCGGAACTGGTTGCAGCAGGCACTGAAATCACACCCGAGCTTGGGGTATATACTAGAGGACTTGTAGCACTAATCACATTTTTTGCTCTTGAACTGGTAAAATACAAATTGGTTCCTTCGGTAATATCTGTACTTGTAAGTGAGATATTACTTTCGGTATGTCCATTTACAGATGAAACAGAAACAGGCATTAATAATTCCAACCAATTTGCTAAAGTAGTTGCAGGGAACCCACTTAACACATAATTTTTACTGTTGTCTGTCCTTATTGCAATGCTACCTACTACTGCTCCAGAAAGCGCAAGCATATTGGCTTCACTGGTCACCACATAGCCACTTGAAAAAGAGATAGCAGGGATTTGTGATGTTGGAATTTTACCATTGGCATCTAAACTTGCTACTCCATTAATACTTGCTTTTTGACTCAAATCAATTTTATTATTGAATGAAGCCCAATCCGTATTACTCAAATAGCCATTCGCAAGGTTTGTAGCTTGAGGTATAGAAATAGTATTAGAAGTGTTTAAAAGTGGGCTTGAAAAAGTTAAAGGAATTTGAAAATCGGTACCTGCATTTGCCACACTTACTACACCTGAACCATTTGCTTTTAGAATACCATTATTAGTTCCTGCCCCACCGAAATTAGAACCAATTACATTCGCATCCCAGTTTCCTGTTGCAATGGAACCCAAAGTAGTAATACTCGTTGATCCTAATGCTGGAGCAGCTCCAATAGTATTATAAGATACGGTTTTAGCAACAGATCCATTAAATAAAGTAGCTGAACTAGCACCCAGACCGCTACTATTAAATGTAAGTCCATTGCTTGTATTGGAACTGATAGTAATATCAGATAATCCATTAAATGAAACGCCATTAATATTAACAGCCGATGCTAAGGAAGAAGCAGTCGTAGCATTTCCTGTTGTGTTTTGATTTAACAATGGAATATCACTTGCTTCAATAACTCTAAAGGAAGGCAAACCATTTGTTGCATTTGGAGCAGCATAAATAAATTTTGCAGTTTGTGATCCAAAGGGTGCGATATAATCAGTCCCAGATAATGCAACTGAAACTATTCCCGAACCATTGGCTTTTAAAATACCGTTATTGGTTCCTGCCCCACCATAATTGGAACCTATAACACTAGCTGCCCAGGTACCTAAACTAATGCTGCCTAATGTTGTGATATTCGAAGAACCTATTACAGGAGATGCACCAATAGTGTTATAAGAAATTTCCTTTGCAACGGAACCATTAAAGGTACTTCCCGAGACAGCACCTAAACCAGCATTTGAAAAGGTTAATAAATTAGGCGTATTGGCTGACAAATTATTAATATCAATTGATCCATCAAACAAAACATTATTAAGATACACAGGTGTTGTTAATTTACTAGCCGTTGCTGCATTGCCTAAAGTATTGGCAGCATTATTGGGGATATCTGCCGAAACCAAATTCCTAAAACCAGCAGCACTCGCTGCTCCCAATGCAGGGCCAGCAAACACTAGGTTCGCGTTTATATTTCCTGCTAAACCTACAAGTGAATAAGCTGGAATATTTAATATGTTACTATTTATACTTGCGACTCCATTATTACCAATATTAGTAATACTATTCACTTTATTGGCATAAGCACTATTAAAATGATCAAAATCTACTTTACTAATTAATCCCGCAGTAACTGAACTAGCAGAAGCCAGCGGGATATTCAAAATATGATCGGCACCAGTTGAAACCCATCCCGGAGCTAATCCCGTGGTTCCAGGTGTGCTAAAATTTTGAACCTGAGCAGTTAAACCATTCAAATTGTATAGCTGCGCATTATTAGTTAAATTACCTAGTCCTACTTTTGAAGGATTAATACCCGAGGCCAACTTAGCATCGGTTACTGCTGCATCTGCAATTTTATTAGTAGTTATGGCATTTACAGCAATCGTAGGATTGGTGGCGGTTCCAGTTAAGTCACCAGCCAATAATAAAATACCTTTATTGGAAGTTGTTGCGTCGGGAGCGCCTGCAATTAAAGAGGCATCTACATAATCTTTGATTGCTTTAACAGTGGGATATTTAGCATGATTGTAGTCTGCGATTAAACTTATATCAACTGACTTATTAAAAACATCTTCCTTGTAATTAATTCTAGTGGATAAATAATTTGTGTCTCTTGCAAACCTTGCATTTAACATATTTAAAGTATCGCTAGTATTTAATTTAGGTATTAAATAAGCCGATAATTGCGCTTGTCTTAAATAAGTTGATAGCATATTAAACGTATCTACAATATTTAATTTTGAATTTACATATCCACCTATTTGTGAATTTCTTAAATAAGTTGATAACATATTGGCAGTGTCCACAATATTTAATTTAGCATTTACATAGGATCCAATTTGTGTTTGTCTTAAATAAGGTGATAGCATGATAGCCGTATCAGAAAAATTCATTTTAGAAGCGATATATCCGCCTAATTGTGCTTGTCTTAAATAGGGTGACAACATAGTAGTAGTGTCCACAATATTTAATTTAGTATTCACATATCCTCCAATTTGTGCTTGTGTTAAATAGGGCGAAAGCATAGTAGCCGTATCGGAAAAATTCATTTTAGAAGCGACATATCCGCCTAACTGTGCTTGTCTTAAATAGGGAGTTAGCATATTGGTCGTATCTACTATTGTTAATCTTGTATTTATACGATTAGACAAACTTGTCGTATCAAATGATTTTAAGGAT
Organism: Bacteroidota bacterium; assembly: GCA_947453145.1. GTDB lineage: Bacteria > Bacteroidota > Bacteroidia > Chitinophagales > Chitinophagaceae > Sediminibacterium. Next base: position 10,650 of record CANGFA010000015.1, on the reverse strand, counting down.
AGTTGAAAAGGAGTTACGTATTTACTACTATCTACAATATTTAATTTCCTATTTAACCCATTTATCAAATCATATTTTAGTGCATAGGGGGATAAAATGATTGCAGTATCCGCCACATTGAGTTTTGTATTTAAAATAGCCGTGTCAATATTAATGGAGTTGGAAGACATAGATTGAATCGCATAGGGCACGACACCAAATTCAACGGTACCAATATCAATCCATTCTTTATTAAAATCCCAACTTATACTTGGTGATATAGGGGTTATAGCTATCCTAAGGTGAAAGTAAAATTTTGTACTAGCCCAATCAATGCTATAAATATCATTTACGCCAGTATATCTTTCTCCTTTTCCAATTATAATATTAAATACACCAAACTCATTGGAATTACTTTCGTGGTGTTCTCCAAAAACGACAACCCCATTAGCAGTGCCATTTACAATAGTAGACTCAACATAGATCTTTCTGTTATTTGCAGGATTACCAGCTTGATCTCTTGCAATTGCCTGAAAATTAATTCCAGATTTCGCCGATTGTGCATGTAAACGAAAAGAAAATAAGGTAAAAGAAATTAAAAAGGTAAAAAGAATTAAGCTATTTTTTTGAATATAAGAATTCATTGATATTGTATATTTAAGTTATATCTAAAAACGAGTTTCAATTTTAACAAATTAACTAAACTTGACACATGAATACAATGAGACATATGCCTCATTTTTTAAAAATAGATTAATGATTGCCTAATCTTCAAAATCAATACAGTCTTATATTACAGGGCATTACAAGTTGAGAATAAATAAATTCAAATTTTTGAAGTCGTAAACTTTAGAGATATTATAGATACATTGGGCATTACTTAATAAAAAGATGAACCAAAAAATAGGTTATATATCAACTATATTCTTATCAATATTTCTATGTAATCTGTCATTTGCTTCAGATCCGTCAAACAAAGAAAATAGTCTAATAAGCAAGCATGATAAAGTAATTCAATTAGTGAATTTATGGGACAGCGTAAATGCCAATCCAATTGTATTTAAAGACCCATATACCATTGAAATGTGGGAACAACTTTTACTTGAGAAATACAATGAAGCAATTCAAAATAAAGATCAAGAATTAGTTTTTAAAATTAGTATCCCACTTAGTTTTACATACCACTCAGAAACAAAATTCAAAAAGGGACTTCCCATTTTAGTCTACTTGTTTAAAAATAAGGACAAATTATCGAATCTCCAGTACAAAGAAGTATTAATAAAATTAGAGGAAGAATACCGCGCTTCCAATCTTATAGAACAAGCTATCTTAATTAGGAAAGAAAGAATAAGCAACCATTTCATTAACAATTACTGGGAAATTTATAGAGACTGTGGTCTATATGATGCGGCAAAAAATGATTTAATTCATTTTGTAGAAGTGCCCCCTTTATATAGTATAAGACGATTGTCTTATTATTTTTTATTAGGGGACTTATATATGAAAATGAATGAAACGGATAGTGCTAAATTTATTTACTCAAAAGCACTTGAAGAGACCAAGGCAACCATTTTGGTAAATAATAAAACTCGTAAATACGAGAATCAAAAATTAGTGTATTGGAAGGGTTGTTTTATGGGATTAATTATTAAATGCAACTTAAAAAAGGGTGATTTTACAAATGCAATTTCGCATTTAAAATTTGACATAGAACAAAGTTTTGAAAATACAGATAATAAGGTAGACGCAATGATCAGCCTGAGTTTAACCTATCTTCATTTTAAACAATTTAAGGAGGCTAAAGAATATCTAGATAGTGTATCCGTATTGCTATCCGAAAAAACAGCCAAAAATCTACAGAAAGAACGTTTATTAACCTTTTCTGAATATTATGCCCAAATAAATAATCTGGACTCTGCACTTTACTATTACAAAGCCTTTAATAGTTATCATGAAGAATTATATCAAAATATTCAAAAGAATCAATCGATATTATTATTAGCGCAAATGGAAATTTCCAATAGACGAACCGAATTACTAGAAAGCAACCAGTCCTTATTTGATAGTAATAAAGAAAATAGTAAGCAAAGGGTAATTTTATTAAGTCTTATGTTTAGTTTATTACTTTCTATAATAGTTGGATTTTTTCTTTATCTAAAGAATGCTGCGAAATCAAAATCCAATAAAAAAATTGAAGCACAAAGTAAAGAAATCAATGAGCACTCGCATAAAATTGAGATGCAATTTAATCACAATGAAATTCTATTAAAGGAATTACATCACCGAGTTAAAAACAATCTACAGGTAATGTATAGCTTATTAAACTTACAAAAACGTAGAAACCAAGACGCAGATACCATTGAAACGCTTTCTTCTATACAAAATAGAATTCAAACAATGGCACTGGTTCATCAAAATTTATATACGAGTGGTGATTTTGAAATGGTACAGATTGCAACTTATATTAAAACCTTGGCCAATCACCTGGAATCTATATATAAAGTAGATAAGAAGAAAATTGAAATGATTTTTAAAATAGATGAAGCGCTAAAACTCCCCATAGAAACGGTTGTTGCAATTGGACTTATTGTAAATGAAGCAGTTTCTAACTCCTTTAAATATGCTTTTAAAAATAAACAAAATGGTCAAGTAATTATTGCCATTCAAAATAAAGGAAATGAAACAGACATATCTATTGAGGATAACGGAGATGGGTTAGGACAGACTCCTAAAAAAGAAAATAGCCTTGGAATGAAATTGATCAAATTAATGTGTCTTCAATTAAAAGCAACACATTCTTTAATACAAATGAATGGTGTAAAACATCATTTAAAATTTAATAACATATAGAAATGGAAAAAAGAATTTTATTATTAGAAGATGAAATTATTGTGGCTTTGGACTTACAAGAAATTTTAGATGCAGCAGGATATCAAACAATGGTAACACATAATCATCAGGATGCTATTGAAGTAGTTAAAAAATTTAAACCCCATTTAGTAATATGTGATATTAATTTAGGGAATGGGCCAACAGGTATCGATTTTGCTAAGGAATCTAAAAGTTTACTGCCCAAACTTGAGGTTATTTATGTAACTGCTTTTAGTGACCAAAAAATGGTTGAATCTGCAGATTTAACAAACCCTTTTAATTATATCGTAAAACCTTGGAATGAGGAACAAATTAAAGTATCTGTTAATATGGCCTTTAAATATCTAGTAGATAAAATGAAAAAAGACTCGATGATGGATTGCTTAAGCCTTTCAGAATATAAAATTTTAGATCTCATTGCAAAGCAAAAGAAAAGCAAGGAGATAGCGGATATTCTTTTTATTGCTGAAAAAACTGTACGGAATCACCGATACAACATTATTAAAAAGCTTAACCTGCCAAATGACAATAATAGCCTCTTAAAATGGGCTATTACACATTTTAATAACTAATAATTGAGGCTTCTGCCCTATTTACGCGCGCATATTTTCAACGTATTTTACATATTCATGTAATAAATATGTAATCTTTTCAACTCAGAAAATATGTCCAAATTCGTATATGCAATTCTTTTAATGTATTTGATAATTGGCAGTTCCAACACTATAGAAGCACAAGAAACAAAAACGCAAAAGGGATTTGTTCATTTTTTAGAAAATCAAGTTTCAGTTTTAGCAGGATTAAATATTTCTAAGCAAAATATTACTGTGGGAGATTATAGTTCCAGGCTTAATTATAACCTAACCGAATACCAAAATAATTCCTATAAAGCAGGCTATTTTTTGGGATTTAGAGTAGATGGTAAAAGTGATTTAAAAGACAAATTTGATTTCTCTATCAGTTTTAATAAGGTTAATACCGGAACTAATTATAAAGATGTAATTAGTTTAAATCCTTTCTTGGGTAGTTTTTCTAAGTTTAAGGCGGATGATAATTTCTTTTTTATGAATGTAAATACGCATTATAAAAAAGCAATCGTCTCCTCCCCTAGCACTAAAAAAAAATGGTATTTGATAGTGGGTCCTAGTGTAGATATTCGATTATCCAGTCAGAGCAATGACAATCAAGTTAATAATACTTACCGAAGATGTATCATTAAAGCCGACTTTGGTTTTGAATTTGACAATCAATCCTATTACACATTATTTGTTCACTATAAACAACCACTAAGTTCATTTACAATACAACCTATTATAACCCATTTGAATTCCTTAGAAATTGGAACTGTTTTTAAAATAAATGATCTTTTTTAAATACGATATTATGACTACAAAATCAATATTTGCTTTTTTACTGTCCTTGTTATTTTTAGTACCCTTTTCATCCTGTAATAAAGAAGCTGCAGCTACCGAACAAAGTGTTTCCTATCAATTATTAGCTGAAAAAACATGGTATTTAGAATATACCCAAACAACTATTGGAAGCAATACTGTCACTAAGTCTTATGTTGGACAGGCTACTTACTTTATAAATTATCTTAAGAATCTAACAACCTTAGATTCAGATGGGTTAATTGGAACTTACGTATTGCAAAATACAAACAATCAATTACAAATTCAAGTGATAGCTAAAACACCTAATGGCAATGCCAGCACTTACCAATATGAAGTAGTTAGTTTAGGTGCAAGAAATATGATTTTAAGTTATAGCTCAGTTAACTCAAAAATACAACTATTCTTTTCGACTCAACGATAAGAAAAACAATTATACCCAACCTTAAAAGAATATTGTTTTGACTTTACCTAAAGATAAATTTCTCCCCTTTTTCATTTCATTTTTAATTACAGTGCATACAAACTATGCGCAACAACTTACCATGAGCAGTATGGGTAGTATGGGGAATACTTCCGGATTATCCGCTGCCATTAATTTCAAAAGTAATACCAACTGTATAGATGTTCAATCGGGGATTGCGGTTTTAAACGGAACAAAAGGCTTTGGAGAATTTGCCGTTAACTGCAAACTAAAGCAACAATTTAATATGCTTGGGTTAAAGTTATTTCCAAACCCTGTTAAAACGAGCTCGAAATTAAAATTTACCAATACCCCGCCTTTAACTGAAAATTTTAATGTCACCATTTGGAGTGCAGAAGGTGATTTGGTTAAAACTTTAAAAGCTTCTGGTTATAATATATTTCAAGGCATCATCATGGACTTTAGCACCATTACACCTGGGGGATATGTTTTAAAGATTGAATCATCGCAATATTTAGAAGCACTAAAATTTATTAAAACGAACTAACAAAATATCATTAAGCAATTAACTTACCCTATGAAACTTCTGATTTCAAAATCACCACTAATTTTATTAGTGGCATTTTTATTTTTAAACCCCATTGTATCCAAGGCGCAAATAGCAAATGGAGGCATCTTTTTTCAAGCCGTTGCTAGAGATAATATGTCCAACCCTGCAAAGGATCGAAAATTATTTATACAAACTAATATCATTCAGTACACTCCATCAGGCACTTCGGTTTTCACAGAACTACACGAGGCTTCGACTGACGCAAGTGGGGTATTTAGTATTAGTATTGGTCAGGGTCAAAGAACGGCTGGGATAGTTGCAAATCTTAGCAATATTCCATGGGCTAGTGGTCCATTTTTTCTAAACTTAAAAATAGCTATTTCTCCAACCGCTCCCATTGCAAATTGGGATTATACCAAGGAATGGGTGGACTTGGGCACCACTCCATTTGGTACAGTTCCTTATGCACTGTATTCAGGGAAAGTAGCAGGATTAGAAAACAAATTAAATATAAGTGATACCAGTGCTATGCTTGCTAATTATGCAAAGACGGTTATTTCTTTGATCAAGACAAGTTCAAATTCAGTTATTAATACCGACTCCATTAATAATACCTTTAAAAGTAAATTAAACATTTCAGATAGTATTACCGCATATGTCACTCCTAGTCAATTAAAAGCAAAAACATTTGACACCTTAAACCTTTCAAATAGAATTGATCGTAAATTAAATATTGATGATAGTATTACAACATACATTACCCCTACTCAATTAAAAGCAAAAACATTTGACACCTTAAGCCTTTCAAATAGAATTGATCGAAAATTAAATATTGCAGATAGTATTACAACATACATTACCCCTAGTCAATTAAAAGCAAAAACATTTGACACCTTAAACCTTTCAAATAGAATTGATCGAAAATTAAATATTGATGATAGTATTACAACATACATTACCCCTACTCAATTAAAAGCAAAAACATTTGACACCTTAAGCCTTTCAAATAGAATTGATCGAAAATTAAATATTGCAGATAGTATTACAACATACATTACCCCTACTCAATTAAAAGCAAAAACATTTGACACCTTAAACCTTTCAAATAGAATTGATCGAAAATTAAATATTGCAGATACCTCTTTTTTATTAAGGCCCTATGTTAAAGTGAATGAAATAGAGGGCTTAACTTCTTCAAAATTAAATATTTCCGACACTGCGTTAATGTTAACTAGTCGAATTGCCAAGGACACGATTTCCTTAAGTAATAGAATTAATTTTAAAGAAACAATTTTAAATAAAACTTTAAATATTACAACGGATGGTAGTTTGGATTCGAAATATCCTAGTGCAAAAGCAGTAAAAACCTATGTTGATGCAGCTGTATCTAATTTAGGTATAAGCAATGTAGACAATACTTCAGATGCAAACAAACCATTGAGTTTGGCAACAGTCAATGCATTGTTATTGAAATTAAATATTAGTGATACCAGCACAATGCTTTCAAGTTATTTAAATAAAATACAAAGTCTAGAATTTAACAAATTAAACAAGAGAGATAGCAGTTTTTTACTTCAAAAAATGGACACGATATATTTATCAAATAGGATTGAATTAAAAGAAAGTGCTGCAAATAAATCTTTAGATATTAACGCTGATGGCAGCTCTTTTCTAAAATATCCAAGTACCAACGCTGTTAAAAGATATGTAGACAGCATAGCCCAGGTTTTAGCTGTTAACAATGGAGGCTCAGGTGGTGGTGGATCAGTAACAGTAGTAGATGCAAATACAACCACCAAAGGTATCATACAATTAGCAGGTGATTTAGGGGGTATTGCTACTGCGCCAATTATTTCAAACAATGCCATTACCAGCAGCAAAATAGCAAATGGGGCAATAACAGATTCAAAAATTTCATCTGGCATAAATCCCACTAAAGTTGGCTTAGGGAATGTGGATAATACAAGCGATGCAGACAAACCAATAAGCACAGCTACTCAGGCCGCTATAGATTTAAAATACAATGCAAACAGCGCATATATTTTATCTAACACTATCAATTCGAAGTTAAGTATTGCAGACACTGCTGCTATGCTCAGTGATAGAATTAATAGAGATACAAGTTGGCTATCAAAAAGAATAAATTTAAAGGTAAATTTAAATGACAGTAACTCTATTTATACAACTCCCACATTTTTAATTTCTAAATTAATAGACACAACAAATTTGAGTAATAGGATTAATCTAAAATACGATGTCTCTGAAGGTGTTGCTAATACAAATTTGATTGCCACAAAATTAAATAAATCAGACACGATTTATTTAGACAATAGGATTAATTCAAAATTAAATATTGCTGATAGTATTTTTAGTTATGTTACACCAAGTAAGTTAATTACTAAAATTATAGACACAATAAGTTTGTCAAATAGGATCAACACAAGATTATCTAGTGCAGATACCTCTTATATGCTCAGAAACTACGCAATCAGTGCCAACCTAAGCCCTCTTGCTAGCACAGGCAACTATAATGACTTAATAAATAAGCCCGTTTTATTAACAAGCCCGGTAAGCTCAGTAAATGGACTCACTGGAGCAGTGGTCATTGACAAGGCAAGTTTGAATTTAGCTAATGTAGATAACACATCAGATATTAATAAACCTGTCTCCTTTTTAACTTCCAATGCCTTAAATGATAAAATAGATAAAATTGCCATTAATACACCTAATGGAATACCAGGACTTGATGGTAATTCAAAAATTCCAAGCTATTTATTACCTGCATTTTCTTTCACTTCTGTTTCCATAGCTAATAATGCATCGGACATGTTAAATATTGGCGCGACTTCCTTAAAAGGTACCGTTGCTGTAAGAACGGACTTAAGTAAAACTTACATTTTAGGAGTTGATTATTCAAGCTCCTTGTCTGATTGGGTAGAAATGTTAACTCCAGGCGCTCCAGTTCAAAGTGTGAATGGAAAATTGGGAATCGTAAATTTATCAACTTCCGATATTGCCGAGGGAAGTAATCAATACTTTACTGCAACTAAAGCAAAATCTTTATTTACTGGGAATGCTCCTATAAACTTCAGTGCTAGCACTGGAACGATTAGCGCTGATACGAGCACTAGTAATTATAGCTTAGTAACAAGGTATACTTTTCAACAGCAAAATAATAATAACAATACGTCACTAAATACAAAAGTAAACATTAGCGACACTTCCAATATGCTATACCCTTATTCAAAATCTGCAAATGTAACCAGCGCTCTTTTGAATAAATTAAATTTAGTTGATACTAGTTTTATGTTAAACAATCGAATTGGTAGAGACACTTTAGCTTTATCAAATAGAATAAACCAGAAAATAAATATTTCAGATACTGCATTTATGTTGAATACTAGATTTTCAAGAGACACCGTATTACTTTCCAATAGAATCAGTACAAAACTAAATTATGCAGACACTAGTTTAATGCTAAGTAATAGATTTTCAAGAGACACTTCTGCATTGTCTAATAGAATTAATTTTAAATTAAACATATCAGACACTTCTACAATGCTAAGTAGACGAATAGGTAAAGACACCTTAGCATTATCATCTAGAATTAATCTTAAATTAAATAGTTCAGATACCAGCGCTATGTTATCAAATTATTTGAGTGCAGTGAATTTAAAAGAACAATTTTCGAATAAATCAAACGATACCACTTTAGGTGGTGCTACCCCAAGTAACACACTATATCCAACCCAATTGGCAGTTCAAAAATATGTATATAATAATGCCGGTTCTGGTGTTGGATCTGGCACATTATCTGGGACAATTGTAGATGCAACAACCAGCGTGAAAGGTAAAATACAATTAGCAGGAGACTTGGGCGGCACTGCTGCTTACCCATTAGTAATGTCAATTGGAGGGGTGACTAAAGATTCTCTATCGATTGCTTTAAATACCATAAATGCATCTACGCCAAACAATATCGTAAATTACCTGGTAAGAAGAAGTCCAATAGGAGATTTTTCAGGAAGCACCATTACAGCCTCTACAGGGTTTATTGGAAATTTAACCGGAAATGTAACGGGTAATTTAGCTGGGGTTGTGACAGGAAGTTTAATTGGAAACGTAACAGGAAATGCAAGCAATGTATCTGGTGTTGTAGCCATCGCCAATGGCGGCACTGGTGCTAATTCTGCAACTGCTGCTTTATCTAATTTAGGGTTAGGAAATATAAATAATACTTCCGATTTAAATAAGCCAGTTAGTACTTTACAACAAGCTGCTTTAGATTTAAAAGCGAACTTAGTTTCTCCCACTTTTACAGGCCTACCCGTTTTACCCACTGGGACAACTGGTATTACTCAATCTTTAAATGACAATAGTACTAAAATCGCAACAACCGCTTATGTAGCCAATGCCTTAGCAGATGCCTCTGGATCTATTACCAATTCTGTCGCTGATGCAACCACCACTTCGAAAGGGAAAATATTATTAGCTGGTGACTTAGGAGGTTCCGCAACAAACCCGTTGGTTTTAATGGTAGGAGGAAAAACAAAAGATAGCGTGGCATTTTCTGTAAATGCTTTTGCAACTGCTACCAATACGAATTTAGCTAGTACCCTTGTAAAAAGAGATGGGAGTGGAAATTTTTCTGCTGGAAATATAAGCGCGAATACGATTGGAACTCATACAGGAGATGTAATTGGAAATATTTTAGGAAATTTAACTGGAACTGTAACTGGAAATGCAACAAATGTATCGGGCATAGTTGCAGTTGCCAACGGAGGAACAGGTGCTTCTAATAACACGAATGCAAGGACGAATTTAGGTATTGGAAATATTGATAACACCAGTGATGCAAACAAACCTGTAAGTACCCTTCAACAAGCAGCATTGGATTTAAAAGCAAATTTAGCTTCGCCAACTTTTACAGGATTACCCGTATTGCCAATTGGAGCAACTGGCTATACCCAAGCATTGAATGATAACAGCACAAAACTAGCAACCACCGCTTATGTTGCAAACGCATTAGCTGATGCATCTGGCTCCATCACCAATTCAGTTGCAGATGCAACCACGACTACTAAAGGAAAAATCACGCTTGCCAATGACCTAGGTGGCAATGCGAGCAATCCCGTAGTTATGAGCGTTGGCGGAAAAACAAAAGACAGTATCGCAGCTACCGTTAACGCTTTTGGAACTGCCACCAATACCAATATGGCAAGTACTGTTGTAAAAAGAGATGGTTCTGGGAACTTTTCTGCAACAACGATCAGTTCTAATTTAATTGGAAATGTTACCGGAAATTTAACTGGTAACGTTACGGGTAATTTAACTGGAACAGTAACTGGAAATGCAACCAATGTGTCTGGTGTGGTGGCCATTGTCAATGGAGGAACGGGAGCAACTACTTCTATTGATGCAAGAACCAATTTAGG
>CANGFA010000014.1 GCA_947453145.1 Bacteroidota bacterium | reverse complement strand
TTTATGCGCAGTTTTAGCAGTAACTCAGGTTACCGCACAAAACAGAACAGTAAGAGGTAAAGTAACGGAAGACGGGAAAAAACCTGTCGCAAATGCCTCTGTCTTAGTGAAAGGTTCTACTTTAGGAACTAAAACTGATGACCAAGGTAACTACACAATTGCTGTTCCAGCAAGTGCAAAAGTATTGTCGTTTAGTGCTTTAAACTTTGAAACACAAGAGCAAAGCATTGGATCTAAAACAGAAATAAATGTAGTATTAACTGCTACAGTTTCTGAGTTACAACAAGTAATTGTGACTGGTTATGGTACCACTAAAAAGGCTACCAATACAGGTTCTATTGCTATTGTAAAGTCTGCAGATATCGAAAACTTACCTTTCACTTCTGTCGATAAGGCATTACAAGGTAAAGTTGCAGGTTTACAATCAGTAGCTTCTTCTGGTCAACCAGGTGCTAGCCAAGCTATTTTAATTCGTGGTGCTAGTTCAATCACTGCAAGTAACTCACCTTTATGGGTAATTGACGGAGTTCCTGTGAATGCAGGTGACGCTTCTCGTTTACAAACAACTGGTAACTTATTAAGTACTTTAAACCCGAACGATATTGAAAGTATTTCAGTATTAAAGGATGCCGCTTCTCAGTCTATCTATGGTAGCCGTGCTGCGAATGGTGTAATTGTAATCACCACTAAAAAAGGTAAAAGCGGAAAAACTAAATTCAGATTTGATTCTGAAGTAGGTAATTCTAATACTGCTTACCAAAACCCTAAATACCTTCCTTTAGATGCAAACCAATTCATGAACTTAACACGAGATGGTTTGGCTGCTTATGGATATAGCGCTACGCAAATTAACTCTATCATGCCTGCTACTTTTGGAGAAGGTAATGGTAACAACTTTAATTGGTACAACAACATCATGAGAACAGGTTCTCAAAAACAATACAATTTGAGTGCTGAAGGTGGTAACGATAAAACAACCTTCTTCTTGTCTGGTGGTACATTCTTCCAAGAAGGTACTTCTATCAACTCTCAATTAGAGAGAAACAACTTGAATGTTAGAATCACAAACAAAGCAACAGATAGATTAACAATAGGATTTAACTTAAATGCGGGTAGTGTAAATCAAAGAGCTCCATTGAATGGTGGTGCATTTGGTAACCCATTATTAAGTACTTATTTCTTATTGCCTTCTTACTCTGCATACTTACCAAACGGTTCTTACAACTTCACTTTGAATGGTGGCTTACATAACACTATTGCATTGGCTTCAATGGATAAGCGTTATTTACGTCAAACAAGTGCGAGAGGAAGTTTGACTGCTGAATACAAGCTTTTGGATAATCTTAAATTCAAATCTGTATATGGTATTGACTACAACAACTTAGAGGAAGATCAATATAATAACCCAAATCATGGTGACGGTGCTGCAACAAGTGGTCGTGCTTATGCATATTACACACGTTACTTTAACTTTGTTTGGACAAACACTTTAGATTTCCAACAAAATATCACACGCAATGGTGACCTTTCTACTTCAACACAAATAGGCTATGAGGCTCAAAAATCTGCTGGATATTTTAGTTCATTACAAGCTCAACAGTTCCCTCCTTCATTGTCTTTAACTTGGCCAGCATCTGGTGCGAGTCCAACTACAGCGAGTGCAACTATCTCTGAGTATACTTTCGCTTCCGAGTTCGCTTCAACCAACTTAAACTACCAAAACAGATTCGTATTATCTGGAAGTTTCCGTCGTGATGGATCTTCTCGTTTTAGTGCGGCGCACAGATTTGGTAATTTCTGGTCAGTAGGTGCAACATGGAATATTGAAAAAGAAAAGTTCATGGTTAATCAAAACATATTTGATCAATTAAAATTAAGAACTTCTTATGGTGTGAATGGTAACGCGGGTATCGGTAACTATGATGCTCCTGCATTATACGGTTTTGGTTACAACTATAACCAATTACCAGGTTCTGCTCCAACAAACGTAGGTGACCCTAACTTAACTTGGGAGTTGAATAAACCATTTAACGTTGGTTTAGATTTTAGCGTATTAAAAAATAGAGTAAATGTAACGGTTGACTACTATGTAAGAAAATCAGAAAACTTATTATTAAGTGTTCCTTTATCTAGTACTTCAGGATTTGCTTCTGCAACTAGAAACATTGGTGCAATGGAAAATAAGGGTCTTGAATTCTCTATTAACGTAGTACCTGTTCAAACTAAGGATTTCCGTTGGGATGTTGATTTCAACTTTGCAAACAACAACAACAAAATCACTAGTTTACCTAACCACGCAGATATCCTTTCTGGAAACTTTATCATTCGTGAAGGCGTAAGTTTAAATACTTTCTTCTTACGTGAATATGCAGGTGTTAACCCAGGTACTGGAGATCCAATGTGGTACGATACCGATAAGCATGGTGCTTCTACTAACGTATATCCAGGTGCAAGTGCTCGTATCTTAGCGGGTGGTGCTTTACCTAAATACTTTGGTTCTTTAAGTAACGGATTAACTTACAAAGCATTTACATTTAGTGCTCAATTGTATTATAATTTTGGAAACTTTACTTATGATACTTGGAGAGCTTACTACTTAGGTTCTGGTAACGGACCTTCATTTAACAAAGTAGTTCGTCAGTTAGATGCTTGGCAAAAACCAGGTGACAGAACAGATATCCCTAGATACATCTACAACGGTAATAAAAGCTTTAGTAGTGGATCTACATTCAACTTAAATGATGGAAGTTTTGTTCGTTTAAGAGATATTCAATTTGGCTACAATGTTCCTAAAGCACTTTTAGAGAAATACAAATTAGGAACTGCTAACATTTATGTAAGAGGTACCAACTTATTTACATGGGTGAAAGATAAAAATATGCCATTTGACCCTGAACAAGGAACGTCTAGTGCAAGCAACTTGAATGTATTTATTCCTAAAACAGTCACTGTTGGGCTTAGCCTAACTTTCTAATCAAAGTTAAATTCAAATAGAAAAGAATATGAAACCATTTACAATAAAAAATATGATAGTAGCAACAGCGTTATTGCTATCATTAGCTTCTTGTGAAAAGAGCTTCTTGGAATTAACACCTCCAACCTCTTTAACACCAGAATATGCATTAGCTACGGAAGCAGACTTACAAGTTGCCTTACGCGGTGCTTATGCTGGATTAAAAACAACCGGTTTATACGGTAGATCATTGCCTGTATTAGGTGATTTGATGGCAGACAATACCTATATATCAGTTCAAAATACAGGTCGTTACCCAGGCTTTAGCTTGTATAACTATACAGTGGGTGATGGTGATGTAACTGCTTTATGGCAAAATGCCTACACTGTGATTTTACGTGCAAACAACATCATTAACTCTAAGGTTGCTGATAATGCAAACGTATTACAATACAAGGGTGAGGCCTATGCAATTCGTGCTTTAGCCTATTTTAACCTAGTGCGTTATTTTGCAACTCCATACACAAAGGATCCAACTGCATTGGGTGTGCCAGTAATTACGGTATACAATCCTGATACTAAGCCAGGTAGAGCTAAGGTTTCTGAAGTGTACGACCAAATCAACAGAGACTTAACACAAGCGTTTAGCTTAATGACTAAGTTCACTAACTCTTCTCAGTTTAGCAAATACGCTGCAGAGGCTTTACAAGCTAAAGTATACCTTACAATGGGTAATATGGCTGCTGCTAAAACTGCTGCTTTAGATGTAATCAACAACAGTGGATTCACTGCTGTAACAGCTGCTAACCATGCTTCTTATTGGGCAGGGGTTGCTCCACTTACTTCTAAGTTAGAAACTTTATTTGAGGTTTCTTTTGATGCCGTTTCAAACAATGGATTTGATGCATTAGCATACATCTACTTACAAAGTGGTAACTATGGTGATATGTTGTGTAATTCAGAATTATATGCAAAGTTTGATGCCGCTGACGTAAGAAAGGCTTTTTATACAACTGGAACAAGAGGTGGTCTAGCTTCTACATTCGTAAATAAATTTACTGCCTACAGTGGTGACCATACGGATACTAAAGTATTAAGATTGTCTGAAATGTATTTGATTGCTGCAGAAGCATCTTATCCTTCCAATACTGCTGATGCTTTATTATATGTAAACAAAGTAACTGCAAATAGAGGAGCACCTGCAATTGCTTCTTCTGGTGCAGCTTTATTAGAAGATATCATATTAGAAAGAAGAAAAGAATTGGCTTTCGAAGGTGATCGTTATCTTGATATGCAAAGATTGCAAAGGAATATTGTTCGTAGTACAGATTATCCAACATCTGCTAGATCAATTGACTTTACAAATTTCAGAAGATTAATGCCAATCCCTCAGGTTGAATTAGACGCGAACCCAACCATCAGAACACAACAAAATGCAGGTTGGAACTAATTGTTTCCCTGTTCATTATTATAGAAAGGCTGCCTTAAAGGCAGCCTTTCTTTTTTTAACGCATTTTTATTTTATAAACTCAAGCAAAGCAATTAGTTTTAGGAAATAAAATACTTCTATGAAAAATATATTTGTCTGTATCATACTTTGCTTTTCTCTATTAAATGCAAATGCTCAACTCCTTCAATTACAAGATCCTGTATCTAGTAAAAATTATAACCCAGATAAATATACAGGTATTAGAGGTACCCCATTTTTACAAGATAAATGGATACACGGTTCGGTAACTACTAATTTAGGGGTATACACCGATTTAGAACTGAAAATTGACTTATACGAAAATGCGGTATTTTTTAATAAACAAGATGACCCATTTGAATTAATAGATAAAATATTGGAGGTTAAATTATTCCCCAAATGGCCTGATACTGTTAATCAAATGGTATTTATAAAGGGGATTAACCAAGGAGGAATCAGAGCAGATCAATATGTGCAAGTATTAGTTGGAACTGGCAATGTTCAATTATACCGTTCCGACATAAAACAAGTAAGCGAAATGAGTGAGATTAATGCAGGTATGGTAAAAACCTTTGCTAATACTAGTAGGTATTATCTTAAAAAAGGAGATCAGTTTAAGTTTATTAAATTAAGTAAGGAAGAAATAATGCCTTTTTTTATGGATAAGGAAGGTGCTATCAATGGAGTGATTGCAGAAAAGCGATTCAATTTGAAAAAAGAATCCGATTTAATACTTGCTGTACAAGCCTACAATAGTTTACCTTAAAATATTATTAACCTGCTATTATAAATTGAGTGCATCAAGTTCCTCGTAATGGAATGCCTCCTTTGGATCATACGTTGTTCTAAAATCTTTTTTAATGGTATAGGCTTTCAATAAATCATTCTCAATTTGTGTACTAGCTAATTCCATGATTTCAGCAGGCGAAAGATTAGGACTTAACCACGCTGCAGCTTGTTGCTCATTTAAAATGGTGGGCATTCTTTTTTTCTTATTGTGAATTTGGGACATTAAAGTATTGGCCTTGGTGGTAATAATAGAGAATGTATCCATCATTTCCCCCGATTCAACATCCACCCAGGGCTGATAAATGCCTGCCATAAAAAAATAAGGCTTGTCTTTAACACAAATATGATAAGGATAAGCAATGTCTTTTTTGGTTCCTATGGGCGTAAAATGCCTCCATTCATAAAAACCTGAAGACAATACCAAACACCTTCTTTTTAATGCGGGTTGCTTAAATAATTTGCTTTCCAATAACCTTTCTGCTGTTGCATTTAAGGTATTGAATTTTTCTCGCCCCTTCATAACTTCTAAACTACTGTTTACCCAAGGTGCAATGAGTTCCCAATGGGCCAATTCAAAAACGAAATCAAAGTCGCCGGGTTTAATAATGGCCCAATCCCCATATTCAAAGCCACTTTGTAAGGGTCTTTGTATTATTGGCAATTCCTTAATGATACCATTTAAAGAAACTTTGTTCCCTTTGTCTAGGTTGATACTATTATAGTAGCACATGTATTGATAAACGTAATATTAAACAAGTAAATAATTAACAAAGTTAACAATATCATTTAATAAAATTTTGTCTAAAATATGCATGTTATTCCGCATCAGTTTTATATAGCTAACATTAATAAAAAAGAAAAAAATCCTACATTTAAACAACGAAACCCTCTACAACTAAACTGTCCACTTTCTTTGACGACATACACATGGGTAACAAAAATATTTCGACATTAATAAATATCCAAATCAGCGCCATTCACCACAGCACCATTATATTTTGATCTTATTTCATTAAGCAAACTTTCCAAACTGCTTCCAAAAGTTAACTGATGGTTAAGCACAAGCAGCTTAGGTTTCACCTTACTGGCAATATCGGCAAGTTGATAGGTAGAAGTATGAAAGGAGGAATGATAGTCCTGCCACCTTTGAGTTCTTTTTCTCAAACCCATATCCGAGTATACCTCATGCACCAAAATATCACAGTCCTGTGCATATTTGATTAAATTTTCACTGTAAGTGCAATCCCCGGAAATAACTATTTTTTTATCCTTAGTTTGAAATACAAAACCAAACGCATTTTTCCATTGTCCATGTTTTACCTTAAAAGCGGTGACAGCAATATTACTGTCTTTGTATATCTCTCCTTCTTTAATTTCATGCGCATTTACTTGATATGCAATGGCGTCTCCTTTTTCTAGTCCATTAATTCGCATTGCAATATCTTGTTTATATGCCTCCAAAATATGTTGGGACATTTTTTTAGTACCAATAGGACCATAAATTATAATGGGTGCATTTCGGTCTAAAACGGCCGGAGTTAAAATGATGTCAGCCAAGCCAGTGGTATGATCCGAGTGCAAATGGGTAATAAATAAAGTTTTTAATTGCGCTGCATCCAATGAAGGGAAACCCAATTCTTTTGCTTGCGCTGCCCTCCTTACCAAACCAGGGCCACAGTCCACAATATAAGAAGTATTATTAACTACAATTGCTAAAGAAGGGCCAGATTTATTGGGGTCCGCAAAGGGGGTACCGGTGCCTAATAACACTAATTTGGTATTGGTAGTTTGGGCTTTTAAACCACTAAAGGTCCCTATGAAAAGTAATATAAGTAATGTAAAATATTTCATTGGCAGATTCATAAATTACCTAAAGAAAAGGTATTTAAATATAGTAAGAATTTGCGAGTTGCCTTAAATGATTTAAATTTAAAAACAATAATAAAACCATGAAAAATAGTATCGCCTTTTTAAGCATTTTTATTGTAAATAGCCTGTTCGCACAGAACAATTTAGATGTTAGTTATTTATCCTCAGGTGGAAAATTAAAACCGCTTCAGGCAATCATGGACATAAGACATTATACTATTAATTTGGAAGTAAATATTGAACAAAAAACCATTCAGGGAAATACCGTTGTAACCTTAAATTTATCAAAGCAAACCGATACTATTTTATTGGACTTAGTGCATTTGTTGAAAGTAGAAAAAGTATCAGTTAATAAAAAGGAGGTTGCCTTCGAACAAAAAGATGATAAAATTTATATTACTGCTGCCTCAGGTTTTAATATAGGAAAACAAATGGTGGATATTAAATACGGCGGGGCTCCTCCGGTTGCAGTGAAGCCACCTTGGTTTGGAGGTTTTACATGGGCTAAAGACAGCCTTGGTAATGACTGGGTTTCCATTAATATTCAAAAAGAGGGAGGCAGAATGTATTTTCCTTGCAAGGACCATCCCAGTGACGAACCCAACGAAGGAGTGGACATGAATATCACCGTGCCCAAAGGCTTAGTAGTAGCAGGTCCTGGACTTTTGCAAAAAACAACTATTAAGAATAATAAGACAACTTATTTTTGGAAAACCAATTATACGATTAGCAATTATTGCGTGGTTTTTAATATTGGTAAATACCAAGTGGCCAAAGGAAGCTATACGACTATCAATGGAAATGTGGTGCCTATAGAATTTTATGTTTTGGAAGAAGACACCATGCATGCGCAAAAAGTAATTGAAACAAAAATAAGAGACACAAAAATTTTAGAAAAATATTTTGGTGAATATCCTTGGGTTAAAGAAAAAATTGGGGTTGCCGAAGTGCCTAATTCAGGAATGGAACATCAAACCATGATTACTTTTAATAACAAATTTGAATACAAAAATATAGGCGGACAGGAATATTCGGATAATCTATTTCACGAATACGCGCATGAGTGGTGGGCCAACAAAGTAACCAACAAGGACTGGGCCCATATGTGGATACAGGAAGGAATTGGCACATACGCCGAAGCCCTTGCCTATTATGATTTGGGTGGCCAGGAAGCCTATGATTCTAAAATGGCTGCATTTAAAAAGAGTATTAAATTTAAAAAGCCAATGGTTGGCGCAGAGGAATTATCAGAGGATGAGACCTACGCCGGTAATGATATTTATACTAAAGGAGCTTTTTTCATGCATAGCTTGCGTTATGTCATAGGAGATGAAATATTCTTCCCTACCCTCAAAAAATTAGCCACCGATCCTCAATACACTTATGATAATTTTGTAACCTCAAAGGATGTGGAGGAGCTATTTAGTAAAGCAACCGGCTATTCTTTAAAACCTTTCTTTGATTTCTATTTAAGAACCACCAATACCTTGGACTTTAACATAAAAGAAATAGGCTACCAACAATATCAAATTACCCCAGCTAATTATGTAATGGATTTGCCAGTTGATATTTATATGAATAATAAAATAGAAAAGAAAATACTTACTAAGGAAGGTTTAAAGATTACCAGTATCCAACCCCCCATTATAGATCCTAAAGGGTTTTATTTAAAAAAGGTGCTGCTTTTTTGATGAAATGAGGGGTTAAAACTGCTTTTTTCACAGCGACCTACATTCCAATTTTATATAAAATTAGAGCCGCATTTGCATAGCACTATTTCTAATAAAATAGGCCTCTTACAATAACGGTTATAGTGAGGCCCTATATAACTTTAGCCAAGATTAAGATCTTGTTAACATTTTCTTAAATTATGAGAATATATTCATATATTTAGGCAGGAAAATTATGCTAATAAATTTCCCCACTCACGTTGATTTTTCAACATTTAAAAACTAAAAACAGAAGACTATGAGAAAATTTCTTCCGTTTGTGCTTTTCTTGATTTGTTCTACAATAGTTAGTAACACCTTGTTGGCCCAAGAAAAAACAATAACGGGTAAAGTAGTAGGAGAAGACAATCGACCACTGAGTGGCGTGTCTGTCCAAGTAAAAGGATCTAAAGTTGCAACTGCTACCAATCAAAATGGAGCATTTTCAATTAAAGCTAATGCTAAACAAACCCTTGTTTTTACCTCTTTGAATTATTTAAAGAAAGAGGTTTTGGTGGGTAATAGCGCTGAAGTAAATGTGCAACTGACTCCTACTCAAGATCAATTAGAAGAGGTAGTTGTTGTTGCCATGGACATTAAAAGAAATGCAAGAGAACTTGGATATTCTACACAAAATGTAACTGGTAAAGATATTCAAACAACCCAAAGAGAGAACTTTATCAATAGTTTACAAGGAAGGGTTGCGGGTATTACGGTAACGCCTACAACAGGTGCTGCTGGTGCTTCTTCCGGTATTATATTAAGAGGTTTTAATACTTTATCTGGAACCAACCAACCATTGTTTATTGTAGATGGTATCATTTTAGACAACTCTACTTTAAACACCAATTCACAGGGTGGTGCAGGTATTGGTTTGGCATCAGATTTGCCAAACAGAAATAATGACTACATGAACCGTATGGCGGATTTGAACCCAAATGATATTGAAAACGTAACGGTATTAAAAGGGCCAGAAGCTACTTCTTTATATGGTAGCCAAGCAAGTAATGGTGCCATAGTAATTACGACTAAGAAATCTAAATCTACTGGCGGAAAATTATTGGTGACTTATGATAATAATTTCAGAACACAAGAAATTACGCGTTTTGCAGAGGTAAACAATAACTATGGTCCTGGAGCAAGTAATGGTATCCCCACTGCGCCTCCAACTACAGGTCAATTCCAATCTTTTGGACCACTATGGCCTTCCACTACAAAGTTATATGACAACATTAACCATTTTTATAAAACAGGTATTACTCAAACACATAATATTGGTTTAGAATTTGGTAAAAAAGATATGGGCTTTAGAGTATCAGGTCAATTTTTAGACAACCAAGGAGTGATTCCAAACAACATGTTAAAGAAATACAATTTCAAAATTTCTAATAACACAAAAATTGGAAAATACATAACCATCACACCTTCAATCGCCTTTACGAGTTCTGAAAATATTAAGCCATTAAAAGGTAACGCCTCTACTGGAGGATTCTTATTGAGTCTTTATCAATGGCCTGCAAATAATGATGTTACCAATTATGCAACTTCAAACGGCAGTAAAACAACCTTGTTTAACTCAAATGTAAATTCGGATTATGACAATCCATTATGGAGTGCATATAATAACTATAGTGGTGATAAAAATACCCGCTATGTAAGTACATTAGGTATAGACATTACTCCATTCACTTGGTTAAGCGTTGCTGGACGTTTTGGATATGACACTTACCAACAAGATGGATACTTACTTACACATCCTCAATCTTATGCCTTAACAGCTGCAACACGTGGT
Source organism: Bacteroidota bacterium (assembly GCA_947453145.1). Classification (GTDB taxonomy): domain Bacteria; phylum Bacteroidota; class Bacteroidia; order Chitinophagales; family Chitinophagaceae; genus Sediminibacterium. The sequence goes on along the minus strand of CANGFA010000014.1, from coordinate 53,032 downwards.
TCATTAGACAACTACTATAGAACTTATAAAGGATACAATCATACCATCACGGCTACAGCTAAAAAGAATTTTGGTAAATTCTCTACACGTTTAATGGTAGGTACAATGTGGATTGATAATGAAATGCAACAATACAGTGTAAAGGGAACTCAATTGATCGATTCTTTAAGTAATGGATCTATGTACAAAAATGGCTCTGTTATTACTAAATTAAATCCTTCAGATAGTAGTATATCCTTACCTGGTTCTAGAGTGCGTTTATTGAGAAACTATTTTGGTTTACCAAACTTAAACATACTTAGAGAGCTAGCATATTTTAGCGAGGCTTCCATTGGATATAACAATGTGGCCTTCCTGACTTATTCTCATCGTTTTGAAACGGCTTCTCCTTTGCCTGCAAAAAATAGAAATTATAATTTTCCTGGCGCAAGTTTAAGTTTAATCATGTCCGACATCTTCCCAATTATTAAGAGAGGTGGGATTGTTGATTACTTTAAACTAAGAGGATCTATGGCTAACACTGCTAGGTTAAATGACCCTTATTCAAACCAAGCGGTTTTTGTAAATAACCAAAACAGTTCTACTATTCCTGGATTCACTTATGGTTTCACCAACGCCAACCCAGACTTAAGACCTGAACGTCAACAAACTTTTGAAGTTGGTTCTGAAATAAGAATGTTGAAAAATGCAATTACTATTGAAGCTGCTTATTATAATACACTTTGTACAGACCAAATTAGCCAAGGGTATCGCGCTAGTTACGCAACTGGTTTTATCTTAAACACAACCAATGCTTCTTCACTTCGTAATCAGGGTCTTGAATTAACAGTTGGATTAAACCCAATTAATAAAAATGATTTTAATTGGAACATTAACTTCAACTTTAACCACATGTGGAGCAGGGTGTTAACGCTTCCTGAATCTATTGGAATTTTAAATGACTACTATAACTCAGACACTTATATTTCAAACGTAAGAGGTGGCCTTATCAGAAATCATTCAACTGGAACCATTACGGGTTCTACTTATACAAGAAATGCTGCAGGTGCTATTTTAATTAACCCTACAACAGGTATTCCATTAGTGACTACAGGTAACTTATTAATCGCTGACAGATCTCCAAATTTCACATTAGGTATTTCAAACTCGTTTAGATACAAAAATTTAAGCTTGAGTTTTTTATGGGATTGGAAAAGAGGTGGAGATATCTACAATGGAACAGATCAAGCACTTACTACTTTGGGTAAAAGTGCAAGAACTTCAGACAGGACTACTCCACTTGTTGTTAAAGGGGTGTTGAACGATGGTTACCAAAACTCATTGAACCCAACAGTTAACTCTATTGTAATTAATCCTTACTTCTTAAGCTCTTATTATACTTCACTTCCGGATGAAGAGTTTATTCAAAAGAATGTGAATTGGTTAAGACTTAGAGATTTGAGCATTAACTATACATTACCTAAGAATGTGATGAATCATATTAAACCAATTAAATCAGTTAGCTTCTTCTTTACAGGTAACGATTTAGTTTTAATTACGAATTATCATGGAGCAGATCCTGCTGTTAACTCTAATAACCCAAGTACTGGTGGTATTGGAGGATATGGATTGGATTTAGGTAGTGCACCAACTCCAATTAGTTATAGCTTTGGAATGAGAGCTAATTTTTAATTAAAAAAGATAAACAATAGTTTTTATGAAAAATAAAATTTATAAATCGCTCCTGTCTGTTGGATTAATAGGTACGCTATTCACTATTTCTTGTAGTAAAAAAATAGATGATGCTTATCAAAATCCAAATGCAGCAGTAGTAGAACCAATCGAATCAATCTTGTCTGGAGTGATCGGAAGCTTTACTGCTTTTTACTCCTCAGCGGGAACTGGATATGGCGTTCAAGCAGATGCCATATTACTTGGAAGATATATCCAATACTGGGGTACCACCACCAATGGTGAAAACTATGGTCAAATGGGTGGAACTGTAAACAGTGATAATACCGGATCGGTTTGGGCCGCTGTGTATTATGGTCAAGGTCAAAACGTAAATAAAATAATCCAATGGGGTACAGAGCAACAAAAATGGGATTATGTGGGCGCCGCTACTGCAATTAGAGCATGGGGATGGCTTGAATTAACAAACCAATACAGTGACGCTCCATTAAGAGAAGCTTTTAACACCAACCTCGTTCAGTTTCATTATGAAACACAACCAGAATTTTATGACAGTTGTAGAGCTGTTTGTTATAGAGCACTTGGTTTTTTAAATAAAACCGACGGAAAAGTAAGTAAAGACAATTTAGCCATTGGCGATGCCTACTTTTTTAATGGTGATGTAGACAAGTGGAAAAAGTTCGTGTACGGTATTTTAGCAAGATCATACATTGACTTAAGTAGCAAGCAAATTTTCCTAACCAATGGTTATGCAGATTCTGCTATTAAATATGCTACTTTATCAATGTCTACAAATGCCGACAACGCAGCCGTTAAAGTTGCCGGAGGTCTTACTTCCGCTGTAAATAACTACTTTGGTCCATTTAGAGGAAATATTGGTAGCATTAGACAAGCTTCATACATAGCAGATTTAATGTCTGGTAATAATGCAGATGCCTTTGCCGGTGTAGCAGATCCAAGAAGATGGTATATGTTAAGAGAAAATGGCAACAAAACTTTTAAAGGCTTAACTGTTTGGGCTGGAACCACAGGTGTTGCTGCAGCAGATTATCCGCAAAATTATTGGGGTAATCCTACTGCAACTGCAACCACTGCACCCACTGTAGATAGTAGCAGATATTTATATCAAAATACAAGCCCATGGCCATTAATGACTGCCTCAGAAATGCAATTTATTATTGCCGAAGCAGCACTTAGAAAAGGAAATACTTCATTAGCATTAACTGCTTATACGAATGCAATTAGTTTGAATTTTGATATGATTACCAGTACGTATCCTCAAAACGTACCAGTTACTAATCAAATTACTGCTGCAACAAAAGCTGCATATATGAGCAATCCGGCTGTTATACCAGCCACATCAAGTGCATTAACACTTACAAGAATTATGTTGCAAAAATATATTGCTTTATACGGATGGGGCGTTCACCAAACATGGATTGACATGAGAAAATTCCATTACACCGATATAGATCCTGCAACCGGAAAACAAGTGTATGCCAATTTCACTCCGCCATCTGGTGCGAACTTACTGTCAACAAACAATGGGAAGTTGGTTTATCGTTGTAGACCTAGATATAACTCAGAGTACTTATATAATGTGCCAGAATTAACAAGAATTGGTGCTTACCAAAACTTGGATTACAACACCTATGAAATGTGGTTCTCTCAGAAATAAATAACATATTAAAATAAGCAAAATGAAAAAAAATATATTCTTAGTTTTAATATTGGCTAGCATGGGAGGTTTATTGTGGTCTTGCTCTAAACAAACTACAACACCTATGGAAATTGTTGCTAAAACAAACTCCGTTTCAGACAACGCCTTTATTAAAATAATACACTTTGCACCTGCTTTCAGATTAGCAACGAACAATAGTGATAGTGTAAACTTATTCCTAAATGGAAAAAAAGTAAATGGGTCCTTTTTAACTTTTGGTTCAATGTTCCCATCTACAACCAATTTATATGCAGCTGTGCCATCTGGCGCTACAAGTATAAAAATTTCTACCAATGGACTGCTAGTTTCAGATTCAATTGCTGTTACTACCTTAAATAAATTCCTTGTACCGGGTAGATATTACTCTTTAATTATTACCGATTCTATTTTGAATGCAAATGATAACAAGCAAATATTCACATTGGATAACTTTGTATTGTCAGATACCAATTCATTCACTATGCGTTTTGTTCATGCTATCTTAAATGACACAGCTGGTAAGAATGTAGATATCTACTCTACAAGAAGAGCTGGTAATATATTTGCGAATGTAAGTCCAGGTACCGTTACTGAATTTACGCAACAGCCTTATAATTTCGTAACAGATACCTTAATTGTGAGAAGAGCTGGAGGCTTGTTTGAATTAGCAAGATTAACCACCGCAACTAATCCATTAGCTAGACAAAGAGCTTACACCTTAGTATATAAGGGAACGCCTAGTACTACAACTGCACCAAAAGGAAGAGCTTTAATTACCTATGCAAATCAGTAATTAGCTGAACTTATCTTATAAAAGGGCTGTCTCTATTCGGAGGCAGCCCTTTTTATTTACCCTAATAAGTGACATCCTATCTCTTTAAAAGTAAATTTCAAAGCTGCTAAAAATGCAATAAATTTGATTTCAAACAATTTGCTATGAAAAAGATGCTCTTTAGTGCAGTATTTTTGATGCTGGTTTTTACTGGTAAATCACAATGGAAACAAGTATCTAATCAGTTTGGCCTAACAACTGAAAGTATTCAACTTTTTGAATGGGAAGGAAAATTTAATGACAGTGCATTTATAGCTTATTATGTAAAAATAAAAACGACCGATAAAAAGTTAGTCATAAATACAGATACCACTTTATATCGAAGATTTACACCTAAACAATTTTACGACCGTTTAAATTCACCCACTGTAGTGGTAAATGCCTCTTTTTTTGAATTTAAAAATAATACGAATTTAAATGTGATTGTAAAGGAAGGCAAGGTCGTTTCCTACAATGTAAATAGTATGATGAATAGAGGAAAGGATACCTTCACGTATACACATGTACTTCCTTCGGCATTAGGTATGATAGAAAACGGACTTTTTAAAAAGCAAAAGCAACTAGATGTAGCATATACTTTTACGGACTCTGCATTACGTCATGTTTATTACCAGTCCACTACGTTATCTCCATTTAAAGATTCCCTATTTAAATTACCCCTATCCCATCCTAAATTAAAAGGACTTGCAAAATGGAATGTAAACTGGGCAGTAGGTGGCGGACCAGTATTAATAAAGGACAGTCTTATTTCCATTAGCAATGAACAGGAACGAAAATTCACCGGCAAACAAATCTTAGACAGACATCCTAGAACTGCAATGGGTTATACAAAGGACGGTGATTTAATTATTTTAGCTATACAAGGAAGGTTTAAAGGCATAGCTGTTGGTGCTACGCTTCAAGAAATAGGTTCTATATTATTAGCACTTGGCTGTGTGGAAGCATTAAACTTAGACGGTGGTGGCAGTTCCTGTTTACTTATAAATGGAAAAGAAACCATAAAACCTTCTGATCCAACCGGAGAAAGACCTGTCCCTGCCATATTGTATGTTAAATAAAGTGGCTAGGGTTTTAGGCTATTAATAGCGGACTGTTTTTCCATCTCTGCTAATTTACTTTTTAACATAGTTTTGTTAAATTGATAGCTAAGTGAAAGTCTAAAATTTTGGGTATTACTTTCACTATGGCTAATGATATTAAAATTAGTGCCTACTGTGTAGCCATCGTATTTTTGTAACCCAAAAGGATCGATTATTGCAAAAGATGCAATTAATTTTTTATTGAAAAACTTATGCATTGCACTAAAGCTCATATTTATATTGCTATGGCTCTTGCCTTGCGGATTAATATAGGACCCATACTTATTACTTGCTTCTATAGTGGTTAAATTATTTAACGCGTAAGAATAATTAAGGGTTCCATACTCAGTTGCACCGTCCATATATTTAAACAATATTTTTTCTATAGTATTATACTTATAATAGATGACCCCGCCACTTAAATTAATTTTAAACTTTTTGGTTATGTTTATACCTGTCCATATACTTCCTGCATATTCATCTTGATTTGAAATATTTTGATAGGTAGTTTGTGTTTTACCACTTTCAATTAAGGTTCTTACTGCATTAAAAACCTGCTTAATATGGTTGTATCCAAAATTTCCATTTAGGTTAAATGTAGGTTTAACATAAGTGATATTAAAGTCATAATTGTCGTTAAGCGTTGGTTTAATTAAGGGGTTACCAAACCTAATATTATAGGGGTCACTATAATCAATATTGGGATTTAGTTCTGTAATACCCGGCCTGCGTATGGTTTCCCGATAAACCCAAGAGATAGAAAATTCCTTATTAAATTCTTTCCTTAACGTAATATTAGGCAAAAAATTAAAATAAGCATTATTTGCATCGGCCGAATTTCCTTTAATAAACTCAAAATCCGATTGGGTATGTTCTGCTTGAACACCGGCTATAATTCTCCATTTTTTTGGAAGTCCTATAATTAATGAAGTTCTTAATTGAAGTATGGTTTGATGAAAATAAAAATTATTACTTAGCAAGTTATTATTAACATAACTATTATTGTACTTACTTAAAAAACTAGTGCTTAAAATATTATGATTAGTGTTGTTTGAATAAGACCCGCCTGTCGAAAGATAAATGGTACCGGAATCATTTAAAGGCTTATTATAATTTCCATTTACATAAAAAGAACGAATAAAATTATCCGTCAATTGAACTTGCGTAGAATCAAGTCCAGTTGGCATAAAATTAGATTGAAGAAACTGCTGATAAAAATCCCTATTATTATCATTCTTACTAAAACTCATCCCTGTTGACAACTGCAATTTTTCGACCGGATTTTTACCCTTCCACTGATAGGAGCTTGAAATGGCATGACTATACCCATCACCTTCGTATTCGTTTGATCTAGTATTGGCTTTGTAAATGGTTAAAGTACTATCCAAATTAGTGGAGAGAATATTAGAGTGATTATGGTAATAATTTAAATTACCTTGATATACAAAACTCGCATTGGATTTTTTATTAAAATCATAGTCCGCCTGTAAACGCAAATTGGGGGTTGTATTTATATTTTTATATAAGGTATTAGTATAAAAATAGTTTACATAGTCCTTGTAAATATTTTCCCTATGCGAATAGGAGCTACCACTTACTTCATTATTACCCACTCCAAAAGTAGAAAGCAAATTAAACTTACCACTTCTGTAATTATAGTTATTTGAAATTGCTTTTTCTCCTTTGGTACCTCCAGTTACCGAAATTCTATTACTTATTCCTATTCTTCCTTTCTTGGTTACAATATTTATTACTCCGCCAGGATAAGTTGCATACTCCGGAGGAGGATTGCTCATTAATTCAACTTTTTCAACCACATTCGCAGGCAAGCTTTCTAATAAATCGGCAAGTTGTTGTCCACTTAAATTTACGGGCTTCTCATCCATTAAAATCAAAGGCACCCTGCCTTGCATTAAAAGTGTGCCGTCCGGATTCACATTCATGAGTGGCAAATTGCGTAGCATTTCGGCCGCACTTGTCCCATTGCTTAAGGGACTTTCACCAACATTTACGATGAGCTTACCATCTTTATTTTCAATCAATGGCTTTTCGGCATAAACGATAACCTCTGTTAATGAATGAGCCGCTTCATTTAATTTTAAATCACCTAAATTAATATCTATTTTTTCGGAATATATATGTATACTATCCATAATAGTATTAGCATATCCCACCATGGAAATACTTAATTTATAAAAGCCAGAATCCAACTTTTGGAATTCGAAAGAACCGTCTTTTTTGGTAATTACACTAGACGTAAAACTACTGTCTGAAATTTTATAAAGCTTGATAGTGGAAGCAGCTATGGGCCTTTCCGTTTTTTCATCAAAAATGCTGCCGTAAATACTTCCTGTAACTGAATTGGGTTTATTTTGAGCAAGCACGAAAAAACTTGAAAACAGCAATAAAAAGGACCCGAGCAATTTGAGCATTCAACGCATTTTGGTAAGAAATTAGAAAGTAAAAATGATCCCCTTAAAATTAATCAAATTATTGAATGGAGACACATCTAAAACCGGTATGTTCCAATCCGGTATCTGCGGAAGTTTTCATTCTTGAGGTAACTCTATACCCTTTGCAATAAGATGCATTGCATAAAAAAGATCCCCCACGCACCACGCGCTTAGGCGTATTGGGTTCTTGAGGATCATAACTATCTAAAGGGCCGGTTGGATTTACAATTAACTTACCATTATTGTTTTCTAATTCAGTAGCATACGTATCTTCTCTATACCAATCCGAGCACCATTCCCATACATTGCCTGCCATATCATATAAACCAACAGCATTTGGTGGAAACTGCTTTACAGGAGCTAACCCATCAAATTTATCCCATTTGGTATTGTTACTTGGAAAAGTCCCCTGCCAAGTATTTGCTTTTGGTTTTCCTTTTTCAATGTCCTCTAAACCCCAAGTATATTTTGTTTTGAGACCTCCCCTTGCTGCACATTCCCACTGTGCTTCGGTTGGCAATAGTTTGCCCGCCCATTTGCAATAGGCTTGAGCGTCATCCCAAGAAACATGGACTACTGGATAATTATCTTTACCCTTTATATCGGAACCAGGACCTTGTGGATGTTTCCAATTGGCTCCTTGTTTCCAAACCCACCAAGCAGCGGGATTATCCAAAGGCGTACCATTGGGTTGTTTTTCAAAAACAAGCGAAGCCGCTACCAAAACATCTTCCGAAGGCTTGGGTGTCCCAGGTGGTAATTGCAATTTAATTAATTCCCAATCTGGTTTTTGTTCAGCTGTAGTAATATAACCGGTAGCATCTACAAATTTTTTAAACTGCGCATTGGTTACTTCCGTTACATCTATCCAAAAATCAGAAAGCTGCACTTTAATTTGCGGATATTCATCCACTCTACCTTCCTTATCATCTGCACCCATTAAAAAAGTTTGTGCTTTTATGTGCACCATTCCTTCATGTGAAACTTTTGCTTTATTTACAGCATTGATTGAATCTGTTTGAGTTAATGCGCTTCCAATTCCAAAACGTGCGGGTATTTTGGTACAACAACTTAAGCTATCGCTTTTAGAAACTTTCGCTTTTTTTTGAGCCACCAATTTACTGGCACTCAAAAAAATAGCGAAAGTGATAAATATATATTTTATATTTCTATTGAGGTTCATTTAAATAAATTAAAGGATCACTGAAAGACTAATTTAATACTAAATTATTTAATAGAAGCTATTGCTACTGGATCCATATCGGTAAATTCTTTGTTTTCACCTGCCATTCCCCAAATAAATCCATAATTACTAGTGCCCACACCAAAGTGCATGCTCCAAGGCGCAGATAATACTGCTTCATTATTAGCAACCACCAAATGTCTGGTTTCTTGTGGTTCTCCCATAAAGTGCATTACACGATGTGCTTCATTTAAATCAAAATAAAAATAAGCTTCCATTCTTCTAGTATGGGTATGTGGTGGAACAGAATTCCAAACACAGCCTTCCTCTAAAGTAGTTAAGCCCATCACCAATTGACAACTTTGAATGCCGTCATTATGAATATACTTGTAAATAGTTCTTTTATTAGAAGTACTAAAATCGCCTAAATGGACTGGAGAAGCTTCGTCTTTTGTCATGGACTTATTTGGATAAGTTGCATGCGCAGGAACCGAAATCAAATAGAACAACGCAGGTGCACTACTGTCATCACTTACAAAAGATACTTCTTTTGTACCCTTACCTAAATAGGCACATTCTAATTTATCTAAACCATAGCTTACGCCATCCGCAACTACCTTGCCTTTACCCCCAACATTGATAATACCCATTTCTCTTCGCTCTAAAAAAAAGTTGGCTTTCAACTCCCCTTCGTTAGGAAGTTCTATGGCAGTTGCTGTTGGTACTACTCCACCCACTATAATTCTATCATAATGAGAGTAGGTTAAATTAATTTCCCCTTGCACCATTAAATTTTGAATTAAGAAGTTATCTCTTGTTTCTTTGGTTGACATAGTTGCAGTCTCTTTTGGACTGTTTTGAAATCTTACTTGCATTGTTTTTATTTTTTTCTTTTTTAAAAAGGTTTATTTTATTTAAGGAGCGTTTAATTATCGGCCCATCCATCCACCATCCACTGTAATAATAGTGCCGTTCACATAATCAGAGGCAGGTGAAGATAAGAAAACGTAAGCGCCAGTTAAATCGGATGTTTCACCCCATCTTCCAGCAGGGATTCTTGATAATATAGCAGCACTTCTATCAGCATCGGCTCTTAGTTGTGTGGTGTTATTGGTAGCAATATAACCAGGTGCAACTCCATTTACTGTAATACCATGCGCAGCCCACTCATTTGCAAACGCTTTTAATAAGGAAGCAACAGCACCCTTGCTTGCTGCATACCCAGGTACGTTAATGCCACCCTGAAAACTTAATAAGGAACAAGTAAATACAATTTTTCCGTATTTATTAGCTAGCATGGTTTTGCCAATTTCTCTTGTAATTAAAAATTGAGCATTTAAATTAATGTCGATGATGGTATCCCAAAATTCGTCCGAATGTTCCGCTACTGGTGTCCTTAATATATGACCTGCATTGTTAATTAAAATATCAATTTTGGGGTGATCTGCTTTCACTGCATTTAAAAAAGTATACAAGGAGTCTCTATCCGAAAAATCTGCTTGGTAAGCGTAAAATTTTCTTCCTGCAGCTTCAACTGCTTTTGCAACATCACTTCCTGTTGCTGGTAAATTATTAGAAACCCCAATAATATCTGCACCGGACTGAGCCAATTCAATGGCAATATCCATACCAATTCCACTGCTACATCCTGTAACCAGGGCTAATTTGTTTTCTACTCTAAAGTTTAACATGCTTGCTATTATTTTTAGTTTATAATAATTTAATAACCAATTTAGTATAATCGAGTGATTTTGTTTTCATCAAAGGTATACAAGTTTTGCAATCATAATGCTTAGTTGCGCTTAACAATAATGGATAGGCATCGCCTATATTAAAGTGGTTCAATTCAGGCCAAGTCCAAGCTTTATCTTCTAGTAAATAGGGGATGATAAAATCATAAGCATTTTTTAAAGACATGCCATTGCTTAATTTAGTGTTTCTAAAATCTACATTTATATTTTCTGATAATTGTGCAATACATTCAAAAGCATTTAAAATGAATACTGAGTAATGCAAAGAATTAGTTCTTCCTAATTCCAGCGGGAAAGCCCCTTTTGTGTCCATCTGATCTTTTAACCTATCCAAGGCACGGTTAATAATTTTTGTGGACTCTTCCTTGTTTTCTGTAAAGTTGTTAATAGCCAGTGCTTGTGCATCATACCATATACCATGGTTATTGCCAGCCTTTTTTTCATCTACGCCAATTTTGCTATGATCCATCCAATCATAATAGGATTTAAACCAAGTTTTTAACTCATTATTATCGTTCGTAGTCCAACTCTTAGATTTTTTTAAAAGTTGAACCCCGTCTAACAAAAATATAAATTGTCTCGTATCAATTAATCCTTCAGCTCTTCCTTCTACCACCCCTTTAACGGCTTGGCCATAGTTAACATTTGGATTCATTTTAGTAGCCGTATCTAAAAACCAAGTGCGTACTAATTCTTTTGCCTTCTTTGCATATTTTTCATTTCCTGATAAATAAAAAGCCAACCCAAACTCATACACTTTTTCGCAAACTTTAGGCATGCTTTCTTTATCCGGATAATTGCCCACTTCTGGATTCACTTCGCCGTCTTTTCTAATATAAGGAAGGCCTGTTTTGCTATTTGGATCTGGCCACCAATATGGAGCAAGGCTCATATAATCATGCTTGTTGCCGCTTGGCGGAAAATCTTTTTTATCCATTACCGAAAAGGGACCAAAACTCATATTTTTATCGCAGGTCTTTAATAAATTTTCATAGGCTTCCATCAAATCCTTATCCTGCTTAGCAATTTGTTCTTTTTTCATAGCCAATGCTTTATTGTCAATGGCGGCTATATCCGATTTAGATAATTTATTTTGTGTAAATCCAACTGTAACCAATATGGAGCATATAATAGCAATACTAATTTTTTTCATTTTACTTTTTGAGGGATATTTTTTTAAAATTTATTTTTTTCTGTATTAAAACAAGAAGCAGGTAAGCCTTCCTTATTATATAAATTGGCTCCAACTGGATTGTCGGCCCAAGCATATCTAATATATTTGGGATGGCCAATTTGTTTACTTGATACAATTATTTTATCGCCTTCTATAACAGCATCGGCCCAAACGTATTTTTTGGATTCATCGGCAATTGCAAAATGTGCCAATTTGCCGGTTTCTTTTGCTATTAAACCGGAGCCAATATTTTTAAAATACAAAACAATGCTATTGTCTTTGATCTCTGTTTTGGATAAGGTAGGACCTGAAAAAACAATATCGTTTTCCTTATAGGCCACTTTGAGCGATGCTAAATAAAGTCTATTAGCCGCTTCTAATTTATTCATAGGATGAACGTCATTCCACTCTCCTATGTCATTGATAACCGCCATACCTGTATTGGGCAAACTAAGCGTATTGGATTGTGCATCCTGCAATTCCGCTAATTTACTTTCACCTGGTTTAGTTTTTGGCTTATTAATGTTTGCTAATTGCACCCATAGGAAAGGGAAATCTCCTTGACCCCATACATTTCTCCAAGAGGTAATTAAATTAGGGAAGAGTGTTCTGTATTCTGTTGCTTTGCTTTGATTGGATTCCCCCTGATACCAAATGACCCCTTTGATACTATAACCTACAAGTGGATTAATCATTGCATTATAAAGTGAAGTGCCTTCACAAAACAACTTGGTTAAGCTATCTCTTTTAAAAGGTTCCACCGCAACCCCTAATTTGTATTTCCAGTCGCCCGATAAATTAATAACGGTGTCTCCAATTTCTAATTGATATTTCTTATCTCTTATAAATCCAGCATCCCCCATTTCATTTAATACTTTAACCGTAATCATATTTTCTCCTTCTACTAAAATCTTTTTCTTAATATCATATTTTCTTGGCGCATGTTTATTAGAAGTAGTGCCAACTTGTGTCCCATTCACATAAGTCTCATCACGCATAATGATATTACCTAATCGTAAGATGGCAGTTTGATTGGCATACTTTTTAGGCAATGTAAAAGCGTATTTATACCAAACTACCCCAGCTTTAACATTGGGCAAAGAAACTTCTTGCCAAAAACTTGGTATACTTACAGTTCCCCAATCACTTGTATTAGTAGTATTATTTTTCCAATGTTCTTTTTCTCCTAAGTCATTTAATTTAACTTCATTGTACCAAGTATCTTGGTATTTCTTATCGGATTTTGTAACACTGTCTATGCTGGTTTCTACCTTAAAAAACTGAGCCCTATTATAATAATTAGGATAGTTAACTAAAGCCGTTTCACTCATCCATGCTTCCGCAGGCGTCCCTCCATAACTGGCATTAATTAAACCAATAGGCACTTTATATTTATTGTATAATTTAAGTGCATAAAAGTAAGCGATAGCACTAAAATTAGGAACGGTTTTAGGACTTGCTTTTTCCCAACCTTTCGGAGATTCTACATCATCCAACGGCACAAAAGAGTTATTTCTTTTTACTAGAAAATGACGAATTTGATCATTATCGGAATTGGCAATTTCGTTTGGATATTTTTCGGCCGCCTTATACAATTCATATTCCATATTGGATTGACCAGAACAAAACCAAACGTCTCCCACTAAAATATCTTCCACTTTTAAAACATTAGCCCCTTTTATAATTAACTCAAAAGGACCCCCTTCCTTACTTTTATCCAATTTAATTTTCCACTTATTGTCGGTGCCAGTCGTTGCTAAATAGGTTTTCCCTTTAAAGGTAACTGCTACTTTTTCACCGGCCTCTGCCCAGCCCCAAATAGGTATAGGGCTATTTCTTTGCAACACCATCCCATTACTAATAAAGCGAGGCAAAATTACATTTGCTTTAACTTGTATTGATAAAAAAATAAATAAACCAACTTTAATCCACTTCATTTTTAATAGGGTACTCGTTTAATGCCTGTTGTTGAAAAATAAAACATTTCTTTAGCACTACTTTTTATTGGTTCTTATTCTGCTTCTTTTTAACCTTTGTTGCATGTCTGCCACTACCATCACCTCTGTCTAAATAGCCCGATGCGGGATCTAGCCCATCCATTATTTTTTGTAGGTTTTCTTTCACTGCTTTTGTACTATCAGTATCGGGTGTTAACTTTTCCTCAAAAGGTGCATTATGCATATCAAAAAGCTGTCCCGCTCTATTTAATTTCCAATTTGCTTCTCTTACATACCAATCATTTCCTAACTCGGTAAAGATCCAATTTCTTGGATTTGCATTTCCCCCTTTTAATTGATTTGCAAAACTAGTGCCATCTAATTTTATATCTTTTGGCAAAGTGGCACCTGCAATTTCAGCAAAGGTTGGAACAAAATCGGAAGCATCTATTAAGTTTTTAGACACCGCTGGTTTTTTAATTACACCAGGCCAGTTAATAATTAATGGGACTAAACTACCCCCTTCTTGCATGGTTCCTTTTTTGCCAATAATTTTTTTACCATTTATGCTACCAATAGCCGCTGCTTGTCCAGCCGTTCCATTATCACCAAAAAATACAATTAAGGTATTGTCTCTTAATTTAAGACTATCTAAAGTATGCATAAGCTTTCCAACCAACTTATCCATGTAATTAATATTATCGTTATACAATTCTTTAAAGTCTGTCGTACCCGGTTTGGTTTCAGGAGTGGGTCTAATTTCACCATGAACTTGTACTAAAGAATAATATAAATAAAATGGATCCTTTGTGTGTTTTGATAAAAAGTCTACCATATGATTATGCATTAAATCTGGCATGTATTCATTATCCTTTAAAATTAAATCCTTGCCATTCAAAACATATTTTTCTTTCTTTTCATTGGTATTTGAATATACCCCACTTCCAAAAAAACGCATATAATCATCAAACTCAAATTCGGCAGGGCCTAGCGGCAATTGACCCCACTTACCAATCATAGAAGTGGTGTATCCAGCCGTTTTTAGAATTTTAGACATCATTATTTCATCCGAAGGCTTAAACTCACCGGTTTGGTCCTGATTTACAGCACCTGTTCTAAAGGCATATCTTCCTGTTAAAATCATGGCTCTGGAAGGTCCGCACAAAGGAGCTGTATAGGCATTGGTGTATCTAATACCCGTTTTAGCAAGCTTATCAATTTCGGGTGTTTTATAAAAATCGGCGCCATAGCAGCTAACGCCATCTATGCCTAAATCGTCGGCAAGTACGAAAATAATGTTGGGCTTTTTTGTTTGTGCTGTAGCACTTAGAGTCAAACATACAAGACCCATTAAAAAGGAGGAAAATTTCATAAAAAATATTTAAAGGATAGATGAATTAAATTATAAAGATGATTAATTATAAACTGGTTTGTTTTTTTGTTTTCTTATCCCAAGGCCATGGCAGTGCTTTAGTTCGTATAGCCTCTTTTTCCCACACTAAAGCTAGCTCTTTTACTTTTTCAGGGTACTGGCTTGCAAGATCATTTGTTTCGCTAGGATCTGTTTCTAAATTATACAACTCCCAAGTATTTTGATCCTTTTCTGTAAACACTTTATTTTTTTCGGTCTTGGAAACAATTTTCCAATTTCCGCATTTTAAGGCTCTATTACCTTCATGTTCCCAAAAAATAAAGTTACGTTGAATAGGATTGTTATTTATTGCCCCCACTAAACTTTTACCCTCCATAGGCTGAATGGTGTTACCATTATAATTTGTTGGATACTTAATTCCAGCAATATCAACACAGGTGGCCATAATATCAATTAAATGTGCGTCCGCATTTCGAATGGCACCTTTTTGGTTAATTCCCTTTGGCCAATATACAATTAATGGAGAAGCAATTCCCCCTTCGTGTGTCCAATGTTTATACATTTTAAAAGGGGTATTACTTACATTGGCCCATTCAATTCCATAGGTAACCCAGGTATTAGCAGGTCCAGGCATTACACCCATTCCGCTTCTTATAAATTGGCCGTCTCTTGTATACACCGGTTTCTTGCCAACAAAAATAGAGTCTTTTGAAAAAGGATGGATTTGTTGTTGTTGAGCGGTCATCGCAACTTCGGGTTGATCCGAATCCAAAGGTTCGGCACAACCTCCATTATCGTGCATGTAAAAAATAACCGTATTATCAAGGATGCCTTTTTGTTCTAAAGTAGAAATAATTTTTCCAATACCCTGATCCATGATATCAATCATAGCAGCATACACTTCCATTTTTCGCACTTGCCAATCTTTCATAGGTGCATTTTCCCAAGCTGGGATACTAACACCTCGTTCAGTTAACACTGCTGCCTTACTAATGATGCCTAATTTTTGTAGCTTATTAAATCTGGCTGTTCTTATCGCATCCCAACCTTTATCATATACCCCCTTATATTTTTGAACTTCTTTTTCTGGTGCATGCAAAGGCCAATGTGCTGAGGTATAAGCAATATAAAAAAAGAAAGGATTAGGTGTTTTATGTTCGTTAATAAACTTAACAGCAGTATCTGTAATTGCATTCGTATAATAAAAGTTCTCACCTGGTGCGATATAGGTATTGTTACTCACTAAAGTACCAGGATCATAAAAGCTTCCTGAACCATTTAAAGTGCCAAAATATCTTTGAAATCCTCTTTGTATTGGCCAATTACGTATGTCATTTTTATTTAGAATATCTTTTGCAATATGCCATTTGCCCGTCATGTAAGTAGCATAGCCAGCGGACTTAAATACTTCGGCCATGGTTACTGCATGATTACTTAAATCGTCCACATATCCTTCCTCGGTATAATTTTCGGTAGACAAATGTCCCATCCCTGCCTGATGCGGATACAGTCCTGTTAATAAGGAAGCACGAGAAGGGCTGCATCTTGCTGTATTGTAAAAATGACTAAAACGAACTCCGTTTTTTGCTAGATTATCAATATTTGGGGTGTTTATTTCGGAACCATAACACCCAATATCTGAGAAGCCCATATCGTCTGTTAAGATCACAATAATATTAGGCTTTTTATTGAGCGCAGTTTGGGATTGTGCGTTTGTATTTAAAGTAAAAACAGCAAATAAGGATGTTGTTATAAATAAAGTACTGTACTTTTTTAAAAAAATAACCCTACGATATTTAAAGTTTTTTATCATTGCTTTACCGCTAGTGACTTACTAGTTTTATTGTAATTATTTCAATCAATTTAATTCTTCCGA
This sequence comes from Bacteroidota bacterium, assembly GCA_947453145.1. Classification (GTDB taxonomy): domain Bacteria; phylum Bacteroidota; class Bacteroidia; order Chitinophagales; family Chitinophagaceae; genus Sediminibacterium. The sequence goes on along the minus strand of CANGFA010000014.1, from coordinate 36,005 downwards.
ATTGCTTACTTTATTTAAGTTTTAATTGAGATGCAAAATAAGCCAGCATTTCTGCTTTCAATTTTTTTGCAACTTCATCATACTTGGCATCCTTTGCAACATTTACCTTTTCTAAAGGATCTGCTTTGTAGTCATATAATTCGTCTCCAATAACCGATTCAGTTTTAAAAGGCTGTGTGGTTCTAAAACCATTTTTCATCCAAATGGTATATCGGTATTGACTATTACGTATGGAGTAACCCATTACATTTGCAGGTGCATAACCTAAGCGATCATTTTCCTCATCTACACCACTTCTTGGATATTGACTAATTGAATATTCTTTAACCTTTGTCAATGGATTTTCCATAACGGGCTTCAAACTTTTTCCTTGTAATTGAGAAGGTATTTGAATACCTGCCAAGTCACACAGTGTTGGAAAAATATCCAAATGCTCCGAGAAGGATTTTGTTTTATTGGAAGCAATACCTGGCGCACTTATGATTAAAGGAGCGTGTGTAGCTTGTTCAAAATTACTATGCTTACACCATAAGTTATGATCGCCTAAATGCCATCCGTGATCACCCCATAATACAATAATGGTATTTTTAGTTAAACCCAAAGAATCCAAGGTATTTAAAAGTTTTCCTACTAAAGCATCGGTATAGGAAATAGCAGCATAATATCCATGTAATAATTCCTTTTGCTTGTCAGTAGACAAGGTTAAACCTAAATCTTTTTGCGGAGTTGCTGCTATCACTTCAGGGATATCCGTATACGCTCTTAATTCTCCCGCATTATGATAGGCAACATCAATTGGATTTTTATTTATTTCTTGAAATGGCTCAAGCACAATATCTTCTCTTTTATATAAATCCCAATATTTTTTAGGAGCTACAAATGGCAAGTGAGGTTTAGCAATGCCCACAGCAAAAAAGAAAGGCTCCTTTTTTTGACTCAACTGTGCTAAAATATCTTGCGCCTGTAAAATATTGGCGCCGTCATTATAGGCATTATCCGGAACATCTATACATTCAGTGCTAGGACGAACTTTAGCTGTTGCTTCATTATTGGCTTCTGCCTTGGTCATCCCTTTTGCAAGTGCTTCCTTAATTACTTTTTCAGCGGCTAGTTTAGTATCCTTTTGTTGGTAACGGCCTTCTGCCGGTTCTCCTAATCCTGGAACGTAATATTTTTTATCCGTTTTATAATAAGGAACACTCCAAGAAACTTTATCAATATTCTCATCTACATTTCTTACATCAAATACTTTTCCAATCCCTTGTGTGGAATAACCTTGCGTTATTAAATATTGAGGCATGGTAACAATATTGGGACTCACATCACGAATTTGAGTTTTTAAATCCCAAATTTTAGTCATGTCGGGACGCATTCCCGTAAGCAAACTAGCACGAGTAGGACCACAAACTGCTTGTTGACAATAGTTGTTTAAAAAGGTAGTACCCATTTTAGCCAACCTGTCCATGTTGGGGGTTTTAACAAACTTATTTCCATAAGCCCCTAGTAATGGCTTTAAATCATCAATTGCTATAAATAATATATTAGGCTTTGACTTTGTTTGCGCCTTTGTCTGGCTGTGTACTATTGTAACAAGTAAACAAAATAAAATTATCTTTTTCATTTAAAGCGTTTTAGGGATTATGATTTTATTGGAATAACCGGTTGATCGAGTAACAGATTTATTTTGTTTCTTGTGATTTGAAAAAACCAATCATTTTAGTATACATATCTTTTGCTACTTCCTTATAATTATCCGCTTTATACACATTTACTTTTTCTAAAGGATCTGCTATATAATCATACATTTCAGATGCGAAAATCTTTTTTTCATCAAATGCTTGGCTGGTTGTAAAATCGTTCATCCAAATGGTGAAACGATATTTACTCGTTCTTAAACTATAGCCCATTATTTTATTAGAGTCATAGCCTGCTTTTTTAGCTTCCTCCTTACTTAATTTTCTAGGATACTGACTCACGGAAAAATCTTTTACTGAACTATTATTGTTCTGCATGATTGGTTTTAAACTTTTTCCTTGCAATTGAGTTGGAATAGCTAAACCAGCTAAATCAACGATGGTTGGGAAAATATCTAGGTGCTCCGATAACGAATTAGTTCTGCCAGGCTTCATGCCAGGTGCAGCCACTATTAATGGAGCACGTGTAGCATTTTCCAAATTGGTATGCTTTTCCCATAAATCATGATCGCCTAAATGCCATCCATGATCACCCCATAATACAATAATGGTATTATTTAAGGTGCCCAAGGAATCTAAAGTATTTAATAAAATCCCTACTTGCGCATCCATATAAGATACGGCGGCAAAATAACCTTGGATTAACTCTTTTTGTTTTTCTTCTTTTAAATAAACGTGATTGCCTGGTTGATTGTAAGTTGCAAACTCAGGGATATCCAAATAATTTCTTAATTCACCGGACTTATGATACGCAATTTCAGGTGCATCCTTTGCGTGTTCTCTGAAAGTGGCCAATGGCATATCAGCTCTGTTGTATAAATCCCAATATTTTTTAGGTGCTACGAATGGCAAATGCGGTTTATGAAAACCTACCGCCATAAAATAAGGATTTTTACTTTTTGAAAAATCTATTAATTGTTTTTTTGCAAGTAATGCAATAACTCCATCATCGTATGCATTGTCTGGCACATCTATACATTCTGTAGAAGGGCCTTTAATAGTAGTTGGCTCTTCGTCGTCATTATCTCTTTTCGCTCTTTCTTTTTTATTTACAAAAAGTGCTTTGTTCTCTGGTTTTTGGTATTGAGAATTTGATGGCTTGCCTAAATTATTTGCATAGTCGGATGCTTCAGGCTCTAAATAAGGCATATTCCAACTAATTGGATCTATTTTATCAATCGCGCTACTTGGATGGTATATTTTACCAGTTCCAACGGTTTTATAACCTTGTGTAATTAAATATTGAGGCAGGGTTACAATATTGGGATTCATGTCACGCATTTGCGTTTTTAAATCCCAAACTTTAGTATAATCGGGGCGCATACCCGTCATTAAACTAGCACGGGTAGGTCCACAAACTGCTTGTTGACAGTAGTTATTTAAAAAAACGGTAGACATTTTTGCAAGTCTGTCAATATTAGGCGTTTTGATTAACTTATTTCCATACGCACCTAATTCAGGCTTTAAATCATCTACGGCAATAAACAAGATGTTGGGTTTGCTTTTTTGAGCATTTACACTGCTTATTAACACAAATGTCAATAATAAAGCAAATAATAAATTGTTCTTCATTTTTTTAAAAATTAAATTTTTCATAACTAGGGTGAAAAATATTAGACTGTCTTTTTGCAGTTTAGTTTAATATCGAAAGGTTAATACTTAAAAATACTACTACCCTAATAAAAGGATAGTAGTATTAGCTTAAAACAAATCCGAGTCTATATATTAATATCCAGGATTTTGAGGAATCACAATTTTAGTATTATTATCTATTTCACGTTGCGGAATAGGTAACAATAATTTATTGGTAGTTACGTAGCTCTGAATGGTAGCTAAAGACGGTGGTGTTGGATATTTACTGTAATGAATAGTCCACATTGCACTATAATTATTTTTAATTGTAGTTACTGCATCCTGACTTGGCATGGTGGTATTATACCTTAACATATCAAACCATCTAATGTTTTCAAAAGTAAATTCCAGTCTTCTCTCCGTTGCTAATTCTTTTTCAAAAATGGCAGTAGTGGTTACAGTTGCTGCAGTTAAAGCTGGTAAACCTGCTCTTGCTCTTGTTTGATTAATCAATGCTAAGCTTGCAGGGGTATTCCCTTGTGCTTCTGCTAACATTAATAAAACGTCCGCATATCTTAATACAATCCAGTCATTCTCTGCATCCCCTAAAAGAGATACTTGAGAAATCATTTTTTTAGGATATAAGTTATTAAGTGCTTTACCATACACGCCAATGCTCACTGCATTACGGTTGTCCAAAATATTATAGGTATTGTTTAATTCCAAACAAGGTGCATTTAAACCCGAACCGTCACCATTAATAACTGCAATACCACTCAATTCTGGGGCAAAGTAGTTAGGGAATGGAGAACCTTGTCCAATCCCACCTGCTTTATATCTTATTGCAAACAAAATTTCCTTATTCATCTCATTGGTGGTAGAAAATATATCGGCATAATTCGTAACCAAGCCGTATCCACTATTTGCAATAATGTCATTTAACAAAGGAATAGCATCCGTTTTACGGTTTAATGTTAAATATACTTTTGCTAATAAAGCTTTAGCTGCCCAAGCATTTGATTTACCTAAGCTAGCAGTGGGGATAGAAGCATACTTTAAAGTTGAACCATTGTCGATTGCATAGTTAAGGTCCGAAATGATGAACTTGTAAATATCAGCTGTTGTTGATCTGTTAATTTTAAGGGCTTCAAAAGGGTCAACTGGCTCGTCAATTAACATCACACCTCCATACAATCTTACCAAATTAAAATAATGATAAGCTCTAATGAATGCAGCTTCGGAGCTAGCAACCTTTTTTTGCGCATCCGTAATTGAAACGGTCGTAGTTCCAGCATTTAACTTTCCAGCCGCAGCGTCATAATTAACATTTAAACTATTTAAAATGTTATTTACATTTCGAATGTTAAAATAATTGGCAATCCAATAATTATAAATAGCGGAGTGTGAAGTGCTAGGAATAAATAAATCCAAATCACTTAAGTCTCTATTTGGAGCCGACTTACTCGCAGAACTATACATGATAGTATTATCGCTTCTAAGTTCAGTTAACTTCCATTCTTCTAGCAATGGAGCTCTCAATGCATTATAAGCACCGTTTAATGCAATTTGAACATCATTTGCATTTTGATAAAAATTCTCGGTTGTTATATTTGATTGAGGATACAGATCTATATTTTTCTCACATGATGCAAGAAAAATAGAGGAAAGTATTAATAGGTTTACAATGTTTTTCATAATTAAATATTTTATATTTTTTCTTTTAGAAAATTAAAAGTTTATATCAATACCTGCAGTAATTGTTTGTGGAATAGGGAAGGCTCCTCTTTGATATCCGTCAATTAAGACAGAAGAGTAAGGTCCACTATTAAATCTTCCTTCTGGATTTATCCCTCTATACCCAGCTGCTTTATGAAAATATAAATTCTGTGCAGAAAAATATAATCTCATAGAGTTAATATTAAATCTTTTAATTGTTGAAGCAGGTAAGGTATACCCGAAATTTACTTCTCTCAAAGCAAAATAAGATGCATCTTCAATTACATAGTCGGTTAACATCCAGTTGAACCCATTGGTAGAATAAGGCGTTTTGCTATCTCCTGGATACATAGGGCTAATCCATCTGTTTTGGTTGTAAATGCGAATAGTTCTTCTTGATTCATTGTAGTTAGGGTCACCATTAATTAATTTACCCCCTTGAACACCTTGGAATAAGAAACTAAAGTCAAACCCTTTGAATTTAAAAGTGTTGGTAATACCCCAGTTAAAATCAGGATAAGGGTTTCCTAAATCTGTTCTATCGTTATTATCTATAACCCCATCCTTATTCATATCCACTACTTTTAATCCTCCTGGAACAAACATAGCAGTTAAGGTAGATTTTAAACCAGACTGGTTAATTTGGTCCTGAGACAACCAAACGCCGTCCGTTTTAAATCCATAATAAGTAACCAATGGATCGCCTACTTTATTACGATATACTTCAGTTCGCTCTCCTTGGTTTAACAAGAATGCTTCTGTTCCTAGTTGTAAAATTTTATTACGATTCTGAGAAATGTTAGCAGAAGTTGTCCAACTGAAATCATTCTTTTGAATATTTTTTGTAGTGATTTCTAATTCAACTCCTTTATTTTCTAATTTACCTAAGTTATTCCAAAATTGAGGAACACCTGTAAATGCCATTGCAGATTGTTGTAACAATAGTTTATCTGTAACAGAGGTATATACATCTAAAGTTAAACTTAACTTATTGGAAAATAATGCCAAGTCAACTCCAAAGTTATCTTGTCTTGTACTTTCCCAAGTAATATTTGGATTTGCTAAATAAGCATTAGAACTTACCAAACCAGGAGCGGTTACTCCAGTTCCTGATCCGTAGTTATAGTTAGCACCATATAATAAATCCAAGAACGCAAAATCTACGATTCTATTATTTCCGGATACACCATAACTTTTACGCAATTTTAAATTACTTAACCAAGTAATTTTACTGAATAATTTTTCTTTACTAAGTATCCAACCTCCAGAAATAGAAGGGAATTGACCCCACTTGTTTCCTTGAGCAAAGTAAGAGCTACCGTCCGCTCTATAACTAGCAGAAATTAAATATTTGTCATCGTACGTATAGTTTACACGACCTAAGTAAGAAATTAAACCAATTTGATTGTTGGAACCAGTCGTTCCAGACTTGTCAATTTGCGCAGCACTATTTAAAGTTCTGATATCATCACTAGGGAAATCAATTCCTGTTGCTTGTTGATTTTGAATTTTGGTAGTTTGACCAGTAAACCCTGCTAACACATTAAGATTCCCTTTTCTTCCTGTTTTGGTATAGTTCAATGTATTTTCAGTTAATAAGTCTACGTACTTATTATTGATATAAACTCCTTTATTTACTGAACCTTCACTATTGTATTCTCTTTCATAAAAGTTTAATCCATTCGTATAATACATTAAGCTTGAATTTGCAGATTTAAAAATTAAACCTTTTGCTAATTCAACGCTTAATTCAGCAGAAGACTGTAAACGATAGTCATTACTAGTAATATCCGATCTCATTACATCCGAGAATGGATTTTGTTGTGCAGAACCACTTGGGTTAGCAGTAGTTGCTGATGTCCAAATAGAACCATCCGGCATAGTACCTGTATATTTTAAACCAGAAAAATGACGTGGATGCGCAAAGTCACCTGGTAAAATGGCTGCGTATTGAGGATTGGTATTCACCAACGCAGCAGTTAAAGCATTGTGGTATACGGGCAGCCAAGTTGGGGCTCTCCAAAAGTTGGTAAAGTTTTGAGAAGGAGATGTCTTTTTAGCATAAGAAGGATTTATGTTAACCGATAATTTTACCTTTTTACTTAAATCAACGTCTACTCTTGCTCTTATATTAAATTTTTCATAGTTGCTTTTATATTGCATACCCTCGTCATTCTGATAGCCACCAGAAAGAAAATACCTCAATTCTTTTGAACCACCAGATGCACTTAAGATGATATTTTTAAACCCTCCTGGTCTTAAAGATTGTGATTGCCAGTCGGTTCCTTTACCACCTAAAAGTTCATTTTCAATTATATAAGATGCTCTATCCGCATCCGCTACTGTATTTGTAGAAGCTACCGTCGTTGGATCCTGCGCTCTCAATAAAACTTCGTTAAATAACATACCAACATAGTCTTTAGTAGTCATAACGTCATATCTCATGTAATCCTTTTTTTGACCAGCTGAATACTTAAAGTTGTATTTGGTTTTGCTTACGGAACCTTTTTTTGTGGTCACAATAATAACACCACTTGCACCTCTTGAACCATAAATAGCAGCCGAAGCAGCATCTTTTAAAACTTCGATTGATTCAATATCGGCAGGATTTAAAAAAGATAAACCATCCGCAATAGGTAATCCGTCAACAACAATTAATGGACTAGCCCCCGCATATAAAGAGCTAATACCTCTAATGCTAATTTTTGGTGCCGCACCTGCTTCCGAAGAAGTATTTTGAATAGTTAAACCCGCAATTTTACCTTGCAAAGCTTGATCCACTCTAGAAACAGGAGCTTCATCTAAATTTTCATTTTTAAATTTAGCAATGGCGCCCGTTAAGCTTGATTTTTTTTGCGTACCATATCCAATTACCACCACTTCACTTTGTACAGCATTGTCCTGTACCATGGAAATGATATAATTGGTTTCTGACCCTAATGTTAACTTCTGTTCTGCATAACCTACATAAGAGAAGGTTACATTTTTTTCAGGTCCGTTAACAGTGAAGGAGAAACTACCATCAGCTTTAGTGGTGGTACCCTTTTTAGAATTTGGGATAATAATAGAAACACCTTCTAGTGGCGCACCAGTTGCTTTATCAACAACCTTACCAGAAATAGATGTTTTTTGCGCACTTACTAATAAAGTACATAGTAAAAGTGGCATCATAAACAGCAGCAATCGTAAATTTTTCATACTCGAATATTTAAGTTTAGAAAATCATTAATTAATTATGGATAAAGTCTTCTCTCATTGGGCTAAATACGTCTATAAGTACCCCTTCTTCAATACAAACTGCTCCATGCAAAATGTTGGACGGTATATGAAAAGCGTCTCCCGCTTTTAATACCTTTTTTTGACCATCAATTTCCACTTCAAAAACGCCCGATTCAACATGCGTGATTTGAACATGAACATGTTGGTGTATGGGTCCAACTCCCCCCGTTTTAAATGCCACCTTAACAACCATTAAGCTGGGCTCATGTGACATAATTTTTCTTTTCACTTTATCATCAATAACCTCCCACGATAAATCGTCGTTATTTATGAAAAGACTTTTTTGGTTTTCTACATTCATATGGCAATTTTTAAAATAAGCGTTTTTTATTTAGTTTTATATTTATTTTAGTTGGTCATTTTTTTATAATAATAAGGGCCCGTCCATTTAATTGTCTCAGCTGATACGGTCACCTCGTGCACTGATTTTGTATCTACATTTTTATTAGCAACTGCAAATAACAAAGCACCCTTTTTGAGCACAATTTTAAACACGGTTGTGCTTTCATCCTGCTGTATCATTTTTATTTCTTTTATATTAGAATAGGAATCGTAGGAGAATTCATTTCTGGTATCATAAAATCCATGCATTTCTATTACGGATAAAAACACCGGGTTTAATTTGTTTTTTCTAAATACAATGGAAGTTTCAGATCTTAAATTAAAATTAGGATCGTTAGCGCCTACTCTTGTTAAATAAATATTGGTAGAATCATTAGTTAAAGTGGAGATGGTATAAAATTTATCTTTATTCAAAAAAGAGAATTGTGCCATTCCTTGATTTACTTTTGCCTCTGCTTCCTTCCATAAAAATTCATAGCCGTCCTTTTTTCCAAAAGTTTCTAAGGTTTTTGGTGTGGTATATTTAAAATTGGTACTCATTATTTGTCCATTATAATGAAATGGGAGGTCAAACTGATGGGCTGTATTGGATTGAGTGGTAAATAAATCAATGATATACTTTCGTCCATCAATGGTGTCTATGAAAAATAAAGTTCGTTTAAGTTGTGTTCCCTTGTATGCATTTTTTTCTTCTGCAGCAACTACCTGTAAACCTGTATTTGTGAAATCAGAAAATACTTTTTCCGCATGGTATTGTTGTCCCAACTCGGTATCGCCACCAAAATGACTTTTTTCGTCCTGAACCAATGTATTATGTGCAATAGTTTGTGCAGCATATTGTGTGTTCTCGTTTAGATACCTACCTCCATACTTTTGTTCGATGCCAATAAATCTTGCCGATCCATAATCCTGCAAAATTTCATTTCCTTTATCAAATAAGTTTATTGTAAGTCTATCAAAGTGGCCATGGCCTAAACCCTGAGACGCATATTTAAAAACTAAAGAAGAAAGATTTTCATTAGCTCCATTTCTCAAAACACTAATTCCGCCTTCATTCCCTAAAACACCGTCCTTACTTTCAATTGTCTTATAAGGAAAATAGTTGTCGATTTTGTCAGACTTTAATGCATTTGAAATTAACAGGCCTCCTTTGTCCAAGGAAACTCTATTTTGTTTTTTAGCAACGGATAAAAGACCATTGTCATTACCATAACGATTTCTGGCAATGTCTATAGCAGTAACTAATTCATTGGAGGTAAAATCCTTCTCCTTTAGCGCATCATTAAGGGGGAAGAATGAACCATTTATATTTGTTTGTTGAAGACAGGTTAATAATGCTTTTTGTAAAATATTATTTCTGTGCTCAAAAATTTTCAATTTTGGATTCGAATTCTCTAAAGCATTTGCGAAAAGTATATAAGGCAATATGGCATATCTTACATAGTAAGGTCCTTCGGTATAATAACCATCTGGAGAAAATAAATTATCCATTTGTGCAATAAAACCGGCTTTACCATTTTTATCACTACCATACAAAGCCATATCTACATAATCCTTATTATTAGAGGCCAACCCAATAATTCCCACCCCTGCACATGCCCATACACTATGATTGTGTAAACGATCATACCAATCCTTCATGTTTATTGTTAAATAATCAACTTCAGGTTTAAAAGCGCCTTGTTCAATTTTTTTTCTTTCTTCGATCGACAAATAATTATACACTAAATCATACGCAAGTCCGGTATAAACCATCCAGTTGGCATCGTTTAAAGATTGCCAAAATAAATGTCCAGCAAAAGGACTTGTTGCTTGAGGATGTTTTTTTAATGTTGGATTTAATTCAGCATACTTTAGTAACATGTTTTTTACAAGTAATGCATATTTTGATTCGCCAGTAATGTTATAAAGTATTCCTGCATTAAACATAAGCATGTAGTTAGACTTATGTTTATCGTGCGTGTAGCCACCAGCTGGATCCACTGGGACAGGAACATCCACATCTTTGCCAACCCACTCGTCCACTTCTTTTTTAGTATCTATAAAGGAGTTTTTAAAAACAGAAGTAGGTTCATTATTTTTTGTTGCTTGTAATAAGGTAGTAGCATCCTGCTTATTTAAAAACAGAAAAGGATGTGTTTGTGCATTTAAATGCACACACATTAAACAAGTGACAGCTACAAATATTTTCTTACACATAAGCTCACAAAGTGATTTTAGGATACGCTCCTATACCCAGTACTTAACTATAATTTAACATGAATTAAGCGGTAAAGCAGCAATCGTATGGTAATATTAAGTAGGGATTGAGGGGCTATATTTTCTTAATTATTAAAATTTTTCGAATTTTATTGTAGTTTATTTGAAATTTATTAAAATTTTAGTTGTTAATATTAAATTTTTAAAAATATTTCGACGCCGATACGTTTCCGGTAACGGTACCGGATTTTTCGGTAATGAATAAGCATTACTTTGTGTATTCAAAGTGTAGTATTTATGAAAAAACAAGCCACCATTAAGGACATTGCAAAAAGACTCAATGTATCCATTTCTACTGTTTCCAGGGCTTTAAAAAATGCTCCAGATGTAAGTATTGAAACAAAAAATACCATTATAGCCGTTGCCGAAGAACTTCATTATCAACCCAATAGACTTGCGGTAAGTTTTAGAGTGCGTCAAACTAACACCATTGGCGTTATTGTACCTAATTTGGATTATGTATTAGCAACTATGGTAAAAGGGATTGATGAAGTTGCATTGGAAGCAGGTTATACCGTAATGGTTTGTCAAAGTAATGAGTCCTTTGGTAGAGAAGTATTAAATACCTCTCGAATGTTGCAAAGTTTGGTAGATGGTTTAATCATATCTGTTTCCAGTGAAACCAAAACCTTTGACCATATCAAAAAATTTCAGGAACGTGATTTGCCAATTGTCGCATTTGACAGAATTATCCCTGAAATTATCGCCCCCAATGTAATCTTAGATAATGAATACGCAGGTTATTTAGCTACGGATCATTTAATACAACAAGGGTATAAAAATATTGCCATTTTAGCTGGTCCAAAAAACTTAGGTATCAGCAATGCGCGCATGGGTGGTTATCTTAAAGCACTTAAAGAAAATAAAATTAAAGTAGATCAGAAAAATATCATCCATTGTGATTTCAATCAAGACTATGCCTATTTCGCAACAAAGGAATTATTAAAATCTAAAAATAGACCCGATGCCATTTTCACCATTAGTGATAGAATGGCCATTGGGGCTATGATTGCAATAAAAGAGAAAGGACTTAAAATGCCTACCGACATTGGATTAATTGGATTTAACAATGAACCCATGTTATCCCTATTAACACCTACCATATCTAGCATTGAACAACCTATGTTTGAGATAGGTAAGATGGCAGCCAAAATATTTATTGAAAGGCTACATAGTGAAGAAAGTGCCATTACCACAGAGGTGCTTAAACCCAGATTATTTATTAGAGAATCTAGTAAACGAATTTTAAATTAAATAGGTGTATTTTATTTTTTTGCTCTTAACAAAGCTTCTAAAAAATAATAGTCACCATACATAATTGGTTTGTCTACTTCTGAAACTCTATTTGCATTTCCAGTACAATGCATTAATAAAAAATGATTATTAGTGCCTGGCTTTGCAAAATAAGAAGGACTACTTAATGAGGTTAAAATTTGAATAGCCGTTTTTTTATACATTGGACCTTTAGTTCCCGCATAATTACTTAACTCAAGTAATGCGGAAGCTATTATAGCAGCAGCAGAAGCATCTCTAGGAATATAGTTTAATTGATTAGACTGTGCAGATGCCGGAGAAGTATACCCAGATTCATTTACATTAAAATCCCAATTGGGGATTTTATCAGAAGGGAGGTTTTTATGATTAATGAAATAATCAGCCATCTTCATTGCAGTATTTAAAAAACGCTTGTCTCCAGTTTCACGGTAAGTCATAGTAAATCCATACACTCCCCAGGCTTGTCCTCTGGTCCAAGTGGAGTTATGCGCAAAACCCTGATTGGTTTCTTTATGAATTGCTTTGCCTGTAATCGTATCATAATCAACAACGTGATAACTACTAAAATCGGACCTAACGTGATTTTCCATGGTCTTTTCGGCATGCTTTATGGCTATATGTTTATACATGGTATCACCTGTAATTTTTGAAGCAAAAAACAACAACTCCAAATTCATCATATTATCAATAATTACTGGATAATGCAAAATGTCTTTACCATCTAATGAAGGCTTATCATTCCATGACTTAATCGCACCTACCTTTTCATTATACCTGGTACAAAGCGACTTAGCAGATTGTATTAAAATAGATTTATATTTTTCATTACCCGTAAGTCTATATCCATTTCCATAGCTATTGTACATCATAAAACCAATATCATGGTGATTGGTGTTAAACTGATTGCTTTCCAATGTTTCTGTCCATTTAATAGCAGCTTGCTTCCATTCCGGTTTTTGCGTGTATTCATACATAAACCACAACGCACCAGGCCAAAAACCACCCGTCCATTCTTCAATTCCAGCATATGTAATTTTGCCATCTTTGCTAGAACGAGGATACTTCATTTTAATATTTGCACTGTCCAATAACGAATGATATTGTAGTTCTGCATTCGCAAAAACTTGATTGGACTGGTTTGTAGCAAAAGTGCTTTTCTGTGCAAATACACTTTGCGACAAGATGGTTAAACACAATATAAATTTGAAAGTAGCTTTCATGGTAGAATTATTTATTCTTAAAATCAAATTTACAATTATTAAGTATATAAAAATTACTTGGCAGAAACGAACCCTAAAAGTAGCTAAAAAGTTCCGGTATCGTTAACGGTAAAATTATTTCAATATGTAAGTTTGATACATTAATATTGATACACAAAACTCAAACCCTATGTTACGATTGATTTTGATAAATTTTAGCCTTGCTTTATGTGTTTCGACATTTGCTTCCAATACAATAGTGTCTAATGAAAAAGAATTGGTATTAGCAAATAACAATGCAAAGCCTGGCGATACCATTATTTTAAAAAATGGAAATTGGGAAAACATTACTATGAAGTTAAATTGTAAAGGAAGTAAAGATCAACCCATAGTATTTAAAGCGGAGACCAAAGGAAAAGTAATTATTAGCGGTCATTCAAAACTATTATTAGGAGGCGATTATATTATTGTGGATGGATTGTATTTTACCAATGGATTTTCAGGAGTAGACGCCGTTATCAAATTTAGCATCAACAATAAGGAGGTAGCAAATAATTGTAGAGTTACCAACACAGTCATCAATGATTTTAACAACCCTAAAAGATTAGATGAAAACTACTGGGTAGCAATGTATGGTAAAAATAATAGAATAGATCATTGTACTTTTTTAAATAAAAAGAACTTAGGTGTGCTACTTGCAGTTATTTTAGAAGATGACCGGAGTAGGGCCAATTTTCACTCAATAGATCATAATTATTTTGGATTCAGAATTCCGTTAGCCTCTAATGCTGGAGAAATGATTAGAGTAGGCGTTTCAGAGCATTGCGAATTTAATTCCAACACAAAAATTGAAGATAATTATTTTGAAAAATGTGATGGTGAAACCGAAATCATCTCTATTAAATCTTGTCAAAACATAGTAAGAAATAATTTATTTAAAGAATGTCAGGGTGCAGTAGTATTAAGACACGGTAATTATAATATAATTGCAAATAATATTTTTTTGGGTAATGATAAAAAAGGAACTGGGGGTGTTAGGGTAATAAATAAAGGGCACCTGGTGGTTAATAATTTCTTTTACAAATGTAAGGGAGTAGATTTTAGATCCCCTTTGTCTATAATGAATGGAGTCCCCAATTCTCCAGCCAATAGGTATGTAGGTGTTTCCGATGCGGTAATTGCCAACAATAGTTTTTACGACTGTACCCCTATTAGCTTTTGCGAAGGCAAAACAGAAGAACGCAGCTTACAACCAAAAAATGTTCAATTTATAAATAACGTTTTTTATACAAAATCAGACACCACTATATATCATATTTATGATGATATGAGTGGCATTTATCTTGCAAACAATTTAGTAAGCAAGGAAATTAAAAAGAATTTTATCAATGGGTTTACCAACGCAGCAATGGAAAGCGAAAACAACCAAAATATTCTTATTCCTAAAACAATTAAGCGTGCAGGATTCGCAATTTCAGATTCCTTACAACAATTAGCGATGTCTAAACTAAAAAAACCACTTAGTTTAGTAGCAGGTTATGAGTCAAAAGACAATTTTAACCAAGTACTTAATAACGCCTATTCCAATTGTGGGGCTAAGTGGTATACTTATAAGCCAGCAAGCAATGTTGACGTAAATGTCAATTGCAATTCGGCTCAAGAAATAGCAAGCGCATTAGAAAAATATAAAAACGGGAATATTACCATTCATCTTACCGGAGATAATTATAGCTTTTCAAATAGCTTACTTTTAAAAGAAAATGTAATTTTTATAAGCGATGCTCTAAATAAAATTAAATATTTTAAGAGCACCGCTAATTTAAATTTCTTATTTGAGATAGAAGGAAATTACAGCTTACAATTTAAAAGCGTAAATATAGATGCTGCCGGATTACAAACTAAAACATTTATTACCAGCGATACTTCAGGTACAAGTAATCATTCCAATTTTGCTTTACAAAATTGCACTTTCAATAATTTAAAAGGCACTTTACTAAAAACTGCCAAGTCCAGTTTATTGGATAGTATACAGGTAAGTAATTGTAGTTTATTAAATGGCAGTGGCTTACTTTTTGACCTTTATGATGAAAATGACAAAAAGGGATATTATAATGTAGAAAAAATGATGTTGGTTCATAATAATATCTCTAACCACGCTGGCGCTTTGCTAGCTGTTCTTAGAAGCGGAAAAGACGAAAGCACATTAGGCCCCTTGGTTCAAATTATAAATAATAAATTCATAAGCATTAAAGATGAGGCCAATTCATTGATTCTATTAAATGGTGTTCAACAGTCCTTTATTGAAAATAATACTTTTATTGACTGCAACTCCAATTTTAAAGCAATCGAATACAGGGACGAAGTGCGCGCTGCTCATATTTTATTAAATAATAAGTTTATAAAAAGTGGGGGTATAAGTAAAAACGAATTTGTAGTTACTAAATAATTAAAAATATTGTCTATTTAATGTTAAGGTACTATAAACTAGTAAAAAAATTTAAATAAAGTAATTTGAAAAAAGTAATCACACTACTCTTACTACTTTTAAGCGCACAAATTTTTGGGCAATCTGCACTATTTGAAAAAGTAAGTGAGTTACTAAAAAAAGATATCTTAATTGAAGCAAAAAAAAACTTAAAAGAAACGCCCATTACGGTCACAAGTTATCATAGTGAACATTCCGCTGGAGGATTACATGATTTTTTCTCAGAGGGTGATTATTGGTGGCCAGATTCTACCAACCCTAATGGACCTTATATTCAAAAGGATGGCTTAACGAATCCCGAAAATTTTACAGCTCATCGAAAAGCCATGATTCGTTTTAGTAAGTTGGTGGCCAATCAAACATCTGCTTATTTAATAACGGGTAATGTCCAATATGCAAGACATGCCCTAAAACATATTAAAGCCTGGTTGGTGGATACCAACACACTCATGAACCCTAGCTTATTGTATGCGCAAGCCATCAAAGGAAAAGTAATCGGTAGAGGAATAGGCATTATAGATATGATTCAAATGATAGAGGTTGCAAAAAGTATTGAGATTTTAGAAAAGCATCATTTAATAAAAAACTCCGATCGCATTGAAATACACAAATGGTTTACCCATTATTTAAGTTGGGTAACTACCCACCCTTATGGTATTGAGGAAAGAAATGCTAAAAATAATCATGGCACTTGTTGGGTAATGCAAGTAAGTGCATTTGCTAATTTAGTAAACGATACTAGCCTATTAAATTATTGCAAGGATCGTTTTGAAAAAGTGATTATCCCAAGCCAAATGGACGAAAAAGGCGCTTTCCCTTTGGAATTAAAACGTACAAAGCCTTATGGTTATTCCTTATTTAATTTGGATGCGGTCATGACCATCGCGCACCTTTTTAAAATCACGGATCCTACTCTTAAAAAGAGCGTTAATTTTATGTATCCATATGTGGAGGATAAAAAAACTTGGCCCTATCCAAAAGACGTTATGTATTGGGATGAGTGGCCCGTAGCAACTCCTTTTTTATTATTTGGTTATCAAAACTATAAAGTAGCGAATTGGTTAACTACCTGGAAAAAACTAAATCATTTTCCAACCAACGAGGAGGTCATCAGAAACCTGCCCATTCGAAATCCATTAATTTGGCTGTTGGACTAATCTCATTAATGTGATCGCTTTTTTTTATAAATGGCAAGCATTAAGAATTGCCTAATTGTATCTTTGCACCTAATAATAAAAATATGATCAAATTTATAGCTACTAGTATAGTATTAATTTTTAGCATAGGGGCAATTGCACAAGATGCAACACAAGCAAAAGGGAACGCACAAATGGAGGGTGTAATTGTAGAAAGTGAGTCTAAATTACCCATTGAATATGCCACTATTATCTTATATAATAAAGAGCGCAAAAATGCCATTGGAGGAACTACCGCAAACGAAAAAGGGGAGTTTAAAATAAAAGATCTGGCATTTGGTATTTATAAAATAGACGTTGAGTTTGTAGGATTTAAAACACTTACCATAGATAATATAGTAATTGATAACACCCATTCAAAAATAAATTTAAATACTGTTTTATTAATTAAATCAAAAAATACTATTGCAGATGTTACAGTGAGAAGTTCTGCTAAAACCATTGATAACAAAATAGATAAAATGGTTTTTAACGCAGAAAAAGATATTAGTTCGCAAAGCGGAGTGGCAACCGATTTACTAAAAAAAATACCCATGGTCTCGGTGGATATTGACGGCAATGTTCAGTTAGCAGGAACTTCAAGTATTCGTTTTTTAATTAATGGAAAGCCAAGTGTTGCATATGGCTCTAATGTAAATGAAGTTTTACAATCCATCCCTGCAAGTGAAATAAAAACAGTAGAAGTAATAACCAACCCGGGAGCTAAGTATGATGCGGATGGATTAGGTGGTATCATTAATATTGTTCTTAAACAAAATAAAACAAAAGGATATAACGGAAATATAAGTACAAGCATTGGTACCAGAATAGAAAATGGATCAATTAATTTAGCTGCTCGAAATAATAATTTTGGTGCTAGCTTATTTATTGCAAGCAATCAAACATTGCTATCTGCTACTCCAATGACCATGAATAGAACTACGATTGATGCTGCGAATAAAACAACCAACTATATGCAGCAGGATGGGAGTAGCGATGTCAAAAGACAAGGAACCCATTCTGGATTAAATTTAGATTGGACTTATTTAAAGAAAAATAGTTTCAATGCTTCCTTTGGTTTAAATAATTTTGGTACGGATGCATCAGGATCTAATACCCAAATTTTATCAAGCCAACCGTTTAATGGTACCATTGCTCAAAATGCTATTTTACATAATTTAACATCTAGCGCATTTTCTGAAAACGGAAACTACAATTATAGTGGTAGTTATAAACGCACATTTGATAAGGAAGGTAGAGAGCTTGAAATTGCTTACAATGCAGGTTCCTCTAAATTTAATATCAATGCTGGAACGCTCCAATATAGTATGCCTAGTCAGAATTTGATTTATGGAAGCTCTAATTTAAATGGTACTACCGAAAAGGAATCAGAATTAAAATTAGACTACTCGGAGCCAATTTCAGAAAATATAAAATTAAATTTTGGCAGTAAATTAACTAGCTTAGGCATTAACAGTGCAACCCATGTTTTCACACAAAATGGAACGCAGGCCTTAAAGCAAAACAATAGTTTATCCAATACTATGAATTACAATCAACAGGTAGTTGCCATTTATGCAGAATTGGAATTCCCAGTTAAAGATTGGGTGGAGGTAAAATTGGGCGGCAGATTTGAACAAACAAAAGTGGATGCCTTGTTTTCAAAAGCTACGCAAACTGTAAATCCAAATTACAATAATTTTGTTCCATCTATTTTCTTTAAAAGAAAAATTGGCGAAGATAATAGTATTAAACTAAGCTATTCCCAAAGAATTAACCGACCCGGAACCGAAGAATTAAATCCATATATAAATACGACGGATCCCAAAAATATGACCCAAGGAAATCCTTATCTATTACCCGAAAATGGAGAAAGAATAGAACTTACCTATAGCCAGGAAATAAAAGAAATAGGCTCCTTTATGTTGTCCTTATTCCAACGCAACTCCGATCAGGATATTCAACCCTATGTTGTGTATTATCCTAGTTTACAAGTGGGAGACAGTTTATATTATAATGTGAATTTAAGTAAGAGCCAAAATATAGGTTTGGAAAAAAATACAGGGGTAAATTTATTCGGAGACTTAAAAATCACATCTGCATTTAATATTAGAACCAATGTCTCTTATTATTATCGAAAAATATACAATAGCATTGATCGAAATTACAATACTTCTAGTCAAAATTATAGAGCCAACATAAATCTAACCTATGAGTTTTCAAAAAATCTAGTAACTGAATGTTTTGGTAATTTCAATTCGGCTCGAAATGAAGTTCAAGGTAAATATCCAGCCAGCATTTCTTATAGTATGGCTTTAAGAAAAAAGTTTTGGAATGGCAAAGGTAGTTTAGGACTTGTTGCAAATAATCCATTTGCCGAATTTGTAAAACAGCAAACTCTTATAAGTGGCCCCAATTTTACTTCAAATAATATTAGATATGTTCCCTCTAGGTCCTTTGGTATTAGTTTTAACTGGCGCTTTGGTAAACTAGAATTTAAAAAAGACAGGAAAGAGGATGGCGGAATGGAAGACAATACAAACTAACTTAATGCATAAAAATAAAAAAGGACTTACTTGAAATGTAAGTCCTTTTTTATAAAATGTAATTGATCATTAATTCGTTGGTGCAATAGGTCCTTTGCGCATTGCTTTAACTTGTACAGGCCATTGAACAGGCTGACCTGTTCTTCTGTCATTTTCCAATACCGCCTTGTCTCTTGGGAAAGTTGCATTGTCTTCACAAGCCATATAAACCAACATGGCAGTTAGCATCGCATTGTTTTTTAAATCATCAAAAATGATTTTATCATAAGTGTCTCTATTAGTGTGCCAAGTATAATTAAAGTAAGACCAGTTTAAAGCACCTAATGAAAAACCAGGAGCACCCACTGCAACAAAGGAAGCAAAGTCGCTACCGCCTCCACCTGGTGCACCAGGGAAAGTAGTTTTTATAGAATCTTTGATACTATTAGGTACCGCAGCTAACCATCTTGTAATAAATTCACCTGCATGCTGAAAACCTTGACCTGAAATATTTACAATTCTTCCAGTACCATTATCCTGATTAAATAAAGCTTGTAATTTACCGACTACTTCGGGATGATCTTCCACAAAAGCCCTTGATCCATTTAAGCCTTGCTCCTCACTACCCCAATGACCTACTAAAATGGTACGCTTAGGATTAGGGTAAACTAATTTTAAAATGCGCATGGCTTCCATCATGGTTAATGTACCTGTGCCATTATCTGTTGCGCCTTGCCCTGCATCCCAGGAATCAAAATGCGCAGACATCATTACATATTCATCTGGTTTTTCTGTTCCTTTTATTTCAGCAATGGTATTAAAGTTAGGTACCACGCCTAAATCTTTGGAATCGGTCTGAATACTAATAATTGGGTTGTCACCAGATTCCACTAAGCGATATAAGGTTCCGTAATCTTCTAATGCTATATCCACCGTTGGAATTTTAGAAGTATAGGCATTAAATATTTTGTCAACTCCAAAGCCACTTGACCAGTTACTAGTTAACACACCAACAGCTCCCGCCTTTTCTAAGACAATTGGTAACATCCTAGACGAAAAACCTGTCTTACTTATACGTTTACGCCAAGCATCGGTTTGCTCGGTACGTTCTTTTTTTAATTTTTCAAATGATTCCTTTGTTGAAAATTGTTGCCAGTTATCATCCGGTCTTCCGGTGGGTTGATTCATTGAAATCATTACAAATTTTCCTTTTACAGTAGGCAACCAATTCACATAGGCCATTGAATCTGCTAAATCTGGAATGATCATAATTTCTGCTTTCACTGCCTTCCCTTTGGTAGAAGGACTCCAAGACAATTGGGTTCCCTCTAAACTTTTTACTCTAGGAGATAGCATATCAATATGCGTTATACCTCGCTCCCATCCTTTCCACTCGCCCCATTGCTCATTACGTGCTGTAATACCCCAGCTTGTATATTTATCTACTGCCCAATCATTGGCTTTTTTCATTTGTGGGGTACCTACCAATCTTGGTCCAATGCCATCCAATAACTCATGTGCTAAGGTTTGTAATTGGGAGTTTTTATTTTCTTCTTGTACTATTTTTTCTACCACAGTTTGTGCAGATAAAATTTTAGTCGAAAAAACAAAGGCAAGCAAAAGAAACTTAGTTACACATCCCGTATAACTAAAGTGGTGTTTTTGAATTGTACTCATAAACTAAATTTAAGTAAAAAAATAAGCAAAAATTACACTTAATTCACAAAGTAGTAGCTTTTTTGCCTATTTAATGAATGGGGAAAGGCAATTTTAGTATTATTTTGATACTTATAATAGTAAAATAATTTATATTCAATATAAATTAAAAAACCTCAAAACCTCAAAATTATGAAAAAACTATTCGTATGTTTCTTCGCAGCTACATCCTTAATTGCTTGTAAGACCGAAAAAAAGACAGCAGCAGTTGAACACATGTACAAACCCACCTACACAGATAACTTTAAAATTGGTGGAGAAGACAATATGGCAATAGCTGAAAAATTCCACCAAGCCATGTTTGCAAAAGATTTTAAAACTTTAGCTAGTTTTATTGCAGACACGGCCAAATTTTGGATGGAAGATGGTTCAAAGATTAACGGGAAAGATTCTCTTATGAAATTTGTTGAAGCAAATTTTTCGAAAATCAATTTCAAAAATTATAAACAAGCTGTTATTTTACCTGTAATTGGTGAAAATGGACATGAGTGGGTATTAATATGGGATGAAGCTGATATTGAAATGGATGGTAAAACTCAACATTTTCAATGGCAGGATGGATTTAGATTCTCAAATGGCAAAATTGTTGGAATGAATGGATTTGTTAAAAGTCCAAAATAATAATTGATATACTTTTTATCTGTTTTTATTAACTGATTGAGGCCTCTAGTAATAGGGGCCTCTCTATTTTTATTATGTAACTAAACACTATAAAACTGAAAGTATTTTACTAAATTGGTGTCTCAATATAAAAAAATGAAAAAAATATTAATTGTTGCTATACTCTTCATTTCCTTAGTATCAAGTGCTCAAGTACCTAAAATAGTAAAATTTATACCCACTCAATATTACTCCTATTTTTCAGGTGCTACTACCCCTTCTTTAAATATAAAGGTTGGAGATACCATTGTTACAAGTTCAATTGACTGTGAGGGTTTTGACAAAAATGGTATAAAACTTATTCAAAAAGCAATTAACCCTTTAACTGGTCCTTTTTTTATTGAAGGGGCTGAGGAAGGTGATGTAGTAAAAATCACTTTTATAGATATTAAATTTAGCCGAAACACTGCATTCACATTGCCTTACTTTCATCCAAGAAGTATGCACGACAGCACTACCCAATTAGCAAATAATGATTCAGAAACCGTTACTTGGAATTTAGATTTTAAAAACCAAACTGCCTCTTTGCAAGATAAAACACCACATTTAAAAAATTACAAAGTTGCTATTGAGCCATTTTTTGGTTGTGTTGGTTTAGCTGCACCAAAGGATCAGATGATTAACACCACGGACTCTGGTCCATTTGGTGGAAATATGGACTTTAATAGAATTAAAAAAAATGCAAGTGTGTACTTACCTGTTTATCATAGAGGGGGGCTTTTATATATTGGAGATGGTCATGCACAACAAGGGGATGGAGAAATAAATTTATGTGCTTTAGAAACCTCATTAGATTATTCATTCGTAGTTGATATTATTAAAAAGCCAATCAAACAAATTGCTTACCCAAGAGTAGAGGATGCAGAATATATCATGACCGTAGGAATGGATGCTACCTTAGATAATTCTTTAAAAATAGCAACTAAGGGAATGTTAGATTGGTTACAAGAAGCTTACGATTTAAATATTGTAGAAGCAACTCAAGTAATGGGATCTGCTTTAGAATATAAAATAACAGAGATTGTGGATCCAAAAGTAGAAGTGGTTGCAATGATTAAAAAGAAATCCTTAGCCGGTATTGGAAAGAAATAATTTTATAAAAATTAATAATCCACCGCATAATCTTTTACAAAAGGTTTACCACTCCAAGCTTTGCGTTGCGTCCAATCGGTAAATGGTTCAGACCAAAAAGCATGGTTCGCATCTAAGCCTAATGGCAAAAAAGCCAAGGAAGTTAAATACATACTACCTGTATTTGAATAATAGTCCGCTATAGCAGCTTGCTGAT
Source organism: Bacteroidota bacterium (assembly GCA_947453145.1). Taxonomy (GTDB): domain Bacteria; phylum Bacteroidota; class Bacteroidia; order Chitinophagales; family Chitinophagaceae; genus Sediminibacterium. The sequence goes on along the minus strand of CANGFA010000014.1, from coordinate 12,820 downwards.
CTCCAATAAAACCAATGGTAAGCCAACCTTCCTTTGTAAAGGTACTTGGTATAAAAATATTTTTAAAAACAGCTGTCAGTGCGCATCGAACTTGCGCTGGAACAATAGGTGCTGGCAGCTGATTGTCCAAAGCCAGTTTAGCCAAGGGTTGAAAAGCGCCAGTTCTATAGGTAGAGGATCGGCCAACTACCACAAAAGTGCCTTCAGGTGAAATATATCTTTCTTGGAATGATGCATACCGTTGCATTCTTTTATAGGCTAATTCATACTGGGAAGTTGGCAACCGGTTTTTCAAGCAATTTACACGGAGCACTTCTACCAACATAGGCTGAATAACATACCCATTGTAGTGATCAAAATGGAATTTATCTCCGTCTGAATACCAACCATCTCCTACATACCAGGATTGAATTTTTTTAATTCCTTTATCTATTCTTTCCGCATCAAAAGGCATGTCAATAGACATTAAAAAGCTTTCTATTATTGCAGCAAATAAAACCCAGTTATTATTAGCAGGTTCAATTTTTCTTAACTGCGTAAATTCCTTAATGTAATTTTCTTTTGTTTTTTCACTCAATGGCTCCCATAAAGTTTTTGGTGCAGATAATAACGCTTGCGCTATAAATGCCGCATCTACCAGTGGTTGCTTGTCTTTTGGTGTTCCCCAATACAAATAGTCTGAACTATTGGGATCTACCGCATTTTCTAAACACTGTAAGCTTTGTTTTTTTAATCTGCTTCTTATTTCAGATTCTTTTTTTAATTCCTTAGTACTTTCGTTATCTGGTGAAGCTAAAAATGGGGCAATACCCACTAATAGCCTTCCAAAGGCTTCCATATAAGCTACTTGCTTGTTGCGATTATCCCAGGTTGGACTTAAAGCCACTTGCATATTTAATTTTAACTCCCCTTTACTCATGTTGGATAAAACGGGACTGGCTATTTTATCTAATAAAGTAACCCAATAAGCACGATCCTTTGCTCCAGTAGCCAATGAATGATGGGATGAACTGTTTGTTGCCGCCGCCACCTGCGCAGCTGGTAATATTCCTATTGTACTTAAAATAGAAGACCACTTTAAAAAATTTCTTCTTTGCATATGAATTCCGATTTTTAATAAATAATAATTACTAAACTAATGCAATTATTGGTAATCTAAGCAGCTTCAAAGCGTTATTGAAATTAAAGGAGGTTTACAATTTTAAAAATATCAATATTTTGCATATTTTAATACAAACTATTTGACCAAAACAATATTAAAATCCCAATTTATTGTAAATTAAGGGTACCCAAATAATAATTTAATGAAAAAACATTTACTACTCATCCTACTATGTCTTAATATTATTAATATAGCACACGCAAAGGCAAAACAAAAAGAGAATGCCGAAGGGGTTGTACTTGATAACCCGTATATACAAGTAAACCAAAATACTGCTAGTTATGCTTTTGCAAATAGCAAAAATATTGGTACAAGGGTGATTGCAGCATTAGACAATGTAAATATAAAAAGCAGTAAAGGTACGCTTGCACTTAGTCGAGGTCAAGTAGCCGTATTCTTAGAAAATGAGTCATATCAAATTACGTCTGGTAAATTTTTAGAAATTTCATTTAAAAAAGATCATCCGCCTCTTACCTCACCAGATCAATGGGTTGAACCAAAAAAAAATACGATTGTTTACGAGGATGCACAATTTAGAATCTTTGAAGAAAGATTAGATCCTGGTGACATTCGTGAACTTCACAGTCATGCACAACGATTAGTAGTCCGACTAAATCTAGTACAACTAACCGATCCTAGGTTAAATAAAGAAGTTAAAGAAGGCACCGGCATTCAAGTACCTAATACGGTTAAGTTTGCCGAGCCGATAGTGCATGCCGTTAAAAATTTAAGTAAAATACCATTATTCAATATTGTGATAGAGTTTAAAATCAACTCATAATAATCCAGGTTAAGTTTTTTATTTTTTAGTATCTTTAAGTAACTAATTTATTTAGAAAAATAAAATTAATCTTAAATGAAAAACATTTTTTTAATTATTGTACTGCTTTCAAGTACATTTTTAACTGCTCAAAAAAAATACAATAAACCTTTCCCTATACCAAAAACAGAAATCAATAAAACTGCAATTGATTCTTTTGAAAACGCTATAAAAAAAGATATTTCAAATAAAAAAATTGCAGGTGGGACTTATCTATTATATGAAAAAGGGGTAATTATTGCTAGCAACACTATAGGTGAGTCAGATGTTAGTACACATACCCCTTTAAAACGTGATGGTTTATTCAGAATACAATCCATGACAAAACCAATCTCTTCACTTGCTTTATTACTATTACAGGAGGATGGATTAATTAATATGAATGACCGATTAGACAAATATTTACCTGAATTTGCTAGTCCAACTGTTCTTGATAGAATAGATACTTTAAGTGGAGTTGTTGTTTTAAGAACGCATCCTGCAAAAAATCCAATTTTTTTAAGAAATTTACTCACACATACAGCAGGCTTTCCGGGTGGCTTCTCGCCTAATCAAAAAGTTCTGTATGCTGCAACTTATAAAGATGTTACAAATTATGACTTAACGCATTTTTGTAAAGAATTTGCAAAACTTCCACTAGATTATGAACCAGGTGAAAGCTGGGAATATGGACAATCGACAAATGTTGCAGCTCGTGTGATTGAAATTGTTTCTGGTATGTCTTTTAAGGATTTTTTGAAAAAAAGAATTTTTGAACCAATGCAAATGAATGATACCAAATTTCACTTAGATGCAGTTGATGCGCCAAGACTTACCTCTTTATACAAATTAGATGAAAAAGGCGAAATGGAAATGACTGATCCTGGTAATGTATCTAGTGCGTTAATCTCTGGGCCAAAAGTATTTACGAGTGCTTCCGGTGGTTTAATTTCAACTTTAGATGACTATTTGAAATTTTGTACCATGATATTAAAAAATGGAATATATAATAATAAAATAATTGCAAAACCAGAAACTATTGCATTAATGAAAACGGACCAATTGCCTTCATATATTAATGGGTCCACAACTGGAAATCCTGATAAAGGTTTCACTTTTGGATATCAGATAATACGAAAAGAAGGAGATAGCTCTCCTCTTCCTGAAAAATCAATTTCTTGGGTTGGATCAAACTGTACTTCATTTTTTATAGACCCTAAAAGAGAAGTTATAGGAATATATTTAACTCAAAATGAAAATTATAGTCAAATACCATCATGGGAAAACTTTTACAAATGGATGATGAAAGCATTGTAGTTTGGTAGTGGATTAAGTTTGTTTTGTTTATTACTATACACTTATTGAATAAACAATATTCATTACCTTCACCAGAAGTATAAAATTTTAAAATGAAGAGGACTACTATCATTTTTCTTCAGGCTCTTATCCTAATTTTTGGTATAGTGGTACTCTGTTTTCTAATTCGGGTGCCACTTACTGAGGGAAGGGCAGTAAATTTAGACCTTTACCATATATATACTGATCCTTTTATATTATTTGGATATGTAGCTTCTATACCTTTCTTCGTTGCATTATATCAAGGATATAAAGTACTAAGATACATTGGGCAAAAGGAAACTTTTTCATTTAAAGCAATTAATGCCTTAAAGACCATTAAATATTGTGCAATTTTATTTGCCATTTTTATAATAACTAGTGCCATATTTATTTTATTATTTCACAATAAAGAAGACGACCCTGCTGGTTTTATTGCGTTAAGTATGTTAACTACTTTATTATCTAGCGTAGTTGCTATTACAGCCGGTATATTTGAAAAGAAATTACAAAAGTAATAGTGCTACTTTACTTAACGTCTATATAATGGCAGCTTCCATCATTATATTCAGAAATCGTGGGGTTTTTCGTTTACGTTTAATTGGTCAGTATCGGTTCGGCTTGAGAATACCTGATCCGACAATTGTATTAGTCTTTCAAAGTTACTTTTGGACAGGGTTTAAAATTAACAATTATACTTAATTGTTAATGATTTTTGACAAAACCTAAATCACCCGATTTTTTAAGCGTTGTTTTCCTTACACTTTAGCATATTACTTAGCAGCTAATTTAAATGTTGTTGTTTTAGTATTTGTAGCAGTTGACTTTGAGGTTACCACAACCGTTGCCGTGCAAAGAACTCCTATTAAGTAATGTGCCATTTCCTGCAACTGTTGTAATAACACCTGTAGCTTTATTTTGCTTTCTTACTCTGTGGTTTAAAACATCTGCAATGTATATATTACCAGATTTATCCATCGCTATTGCTCCGGGCTCATTTAAAGTAGCATTTTTCCCTACCCCACCATCTCCAGCAAAAGTAGGCGCACCAATAACCCTAGTAATAATATTAGTAGTAGCGTCAATTTTTCGTATCGAAAAATCAGCTTCGTCGACAATGTAAATATTATTAGCATTATCCGTATTAATGGATACTGGTCGATTGAATTTCGCTAAAGTTGCTAGCCCCCCGTCTCCGGTAGCCTCCTCTCCATTGATGCCCGTTCCTGCAATGGTGTTAATTTTAGCATCTGATCCATTGATTTTTCTCAGTGAATTATCCCCATACAAATAAATATTATTTTGATTGTCAACATGTATCAAACTAGGATATGCTATTGATGCATCTATCGCAAGTCCACCATCGCCACCTTTACCAGGCAAACTCTTACCAGCAATGGTTGAAATAATGCCCGTTTGATTATCTACTTTTCTAATTTTATTATTATCAAAATAAAATACATTACCTGCACGATCAACAGTAAAAATGTTGTTTGTAATCGTTGCATTGATAGCCAATGTACCATCCAAGCTAGGCGTATTAGAATTACCTCCTAATACGGTAGTAATAATTCCAGTAGCTTTATTTATTTTTCGAATTCTAAAATCCAAAAAATTCTGTCCAAAATAGATATTACCACTTGAATCTGTTTGAATTTTCTGCGTCCCTGGAATGGCAGCGTTTATTGCTAATCCCCCATCTCCATTTCCACCACTTTACTGAATTGCTCCACCTGCTGCTGAATAAATTAAATTGGTATTAAGGTCAAGCTTTATAAGATTTATATCATTGGACGTTAAATATAATAGATTGTTTTTTTGATCAATACTCAAAAAGGCGGTTGAATATATACCCACACAGGTTGCGCAACTTCCTGTTGCCGCTATTTGCCCCTTATTTGACTCGGAGATACCTGTTCCCGCAATCTTAGTCACAATGCCAGTTACTGCATCTTTTTTCATAATCCAATAGTCGTCGGAATAATAAATATTTCCTGCGGCATCTATGGCGGTGGACCTAATGGTACCAAGTCTTACTGATAAAGCATCCACCCCAAATCTGACTCCCTTATTACCTGCAAGTGTTTGAACTTGTTGTGCATTTACAAAATTGTTAAAGGCAAATAATAATAAACCTATTACTGTTATTTTGATTGTATTTTTTATCATAATGAATGGGGGGATAAATTAAATTTAAAGGGAGATGGATTAGACTTTATTCTATGTTTTAATTAATTTACCAACTAAGTTAGGCGTTTTGATAATAAAATAGCAGTGGATTCTTAGTTTTTTAGAGATAGTTAAAAAAACAATAATATAATATTCAATACCTGTTTAACGTACACTAAAAATGAACTTTAGGACCGAGTAGGTGAATAATGGTGTAATGAAATTTTTTTTAAAAGGTTTAGTAAAATCAAAACTGCTGTATCAAATTAAAATATTCAACACTTTTTTTTAATTGGTAAAAATGAAGCGTTTGCATCAATTCTTTAGCCTGCTGTTCATCCACCTCTTTAAAAATTAATACCGCTCCATTTTTCGCTTCTCTTAAAAACAAATGCTCCAAAATTCCTTGCTCTTTCCATTTTGCAACTACTTCTTGCTCCTGTTTTAATATTTCAGAAAAATTACTTGGTAAATTTTCCATATCTAAAGTTAAAATTACTTGTACTCTATTCATAAATTGAAATTTAATGTAATTTACATCTATTACTTTATATTTTGATTTGGTTACCCTTTTGTAACGTGTTAATCAACTGTAATAAAATCATTAAAATCAAGAAGCAAAATGAAAATAACAATAATTGGAGCCTCTAGTGGAATAGGACTAGAAACAGTTAAAAGAGGATTAAATAGAAACCACGAGATTACTACCCTATCTAGATCTGAGATTAAAATAGAAGAAAATAAATCCTTAAAAATGATACTTGGGGATGCAACTCATAAGGATGACCTATTAAAATCAATCCAAAATACCGAAGCTATTATAGTAACATTAGGGACTAGTAAGAATATGAAAGCCACAACACTTTTTTCAGATTTTGCAAAATTAATTGTGGAAATACAAAGGGAGAACAAAATTGATGTTCCATTTATTTTTGTTACCGGATTTGGAGCTGGAGAAAGTAAAAATTATGTTCCATGGTTAGTAAAATTGTTTTTAAAATACATGTTAAATGAGGTATATGATGACAAAACTAAAATGGAAGAAATTATTACTGAATCAAATTTAAATTGGACAGTAGTTAGGCCAGGAAGGCTATTAGACAAGGAATTGACAGAAAAATACCGCGTCGAGGACAAATTATTTAAAGGAATTAAAATAGGCGGAATTAATAGAGCAGACGTAGCGGACTTTTTAATAAAACAAACAGAAAACCAAACAGCATTAAAAAAGTATATTGGCATTTCTGAAAAATAGAATATGAGTGATCTAAAAGCAGGAGTTAAAATTAAAAGCACTGCCGCATTAATTGGCAGTTTCTTCGAGCATACAAATATTTTCATCGTCAAGCACAATGAAGAAGGAAGTATTGGGTTTGTAACCAATAAATCATTTGGAAAGTCACTGCATGAACTCATTGAATTCAATCACGCTAAACCATTTCCAATTATGGATGGTGGCCCTGTTGATAGAGATCACTTGTTTGTATTACATATGCGACCTGATCTCATTGAAGGAGGTGAAAAGGTAAATAATAGTTTTTATTTGGGGGGCAATATGGAACAAGTGATAGAGGCCATCAATACCAAGGGTATCAATGAACAAGAAATTCAACTTTTTATTGGCTATTGCGGTTGGGACCTTGGGGAGTTAGAAGGCGAGTTGGAAGAAGGAAGCTGGACAATGGTAGGATGATTGAAAGAATGGATTAACTTTGAAAAAACAACTTAAAAAAAATGAAGCTTACTTTTTCCATTATATTGCTTTTTGCATTAAGTCCAATTTTTGCGCAATCAAAAATTGAAAGCGAAGTAAACCAATTATCTAAAAGTTTATTTAACTGGGAGGTAAAAAATAATATTGACTCAATTGATAATTTATTACACGAGCAATTGATCGTTGTTAATAGTAAAGGAGAAACACTTTCAAAATTACAATACTTAGCTACTTTTAAAAGTGGGACAATGACCCATAATAGTATTGAAATAGAAGAAAGTAAAACAACAATCTTAAACAATACAGCTATAGTAGCGGGAAAAGGTATTTTTAACATTACTGCTGGTGGAAATAATATGATCAGACACTTATCATATATCGAGACTTATATTAAAACAAAAGATGGCTGGAAATTGCTTGCATTAAAAGCTAGCGTTATCCCTAATTAAATATAAAATTATACATGTCAAAAGAAGTTAAAGTAATTGTATTGATTGGTGCAGGGTCTATTGGTCAAGCAATTGCCAGAAGAGTATCTGCTGGAAAGCATATATTAATTTCTGATATTAAAATTGAAAATTCAGAAGTTGCTGCCAAAACATTAACTGATGCTGGTTTTGAAGTAAGTACGACAGTTGTAGATGTAGCTTCTAGAGAATCTATAGATGCATTAGTTGCAAAAGCTGTAAGCATTGGAAAAGTTGTTGGATTAATACATGCAGCAGGTGTTTCTCCCTCTCAAGCATCCCCTGAGACTATTTTAAAAGTTGATTTATATGGAACTGCTTTAGTATTAGAAGCATTTGGTAATGTTATTGAACAAGGAGGTGCTGGTGTAGTAATTTCATCACAATCTGGTCATAGACTACCAGCACTTACAATAGAAGAAGATAAAGCATTGGCAACTACTGCAGTGGAGGAACTATTATCGCTTCCATTGGTTAATGTAAACAATGTAAAAGATTCTTTACACGCTTATCAACTTTCAAAAAGAGGGAATTCTTTACGTGTGAGAGCTGAAGCTGTTCGTTGGGGAAAAAGAGGTGCAAGAATTAATGCAATTAGTCCTGGAATTATAATAACACCACTGGCTCATGATGAATTAAACGGACCAAGAGGAGAAAGTTATAGAAAAATGATTTCGGCTTCAGCTGCCGGAAGAGCTGGCACGCCTGATGAAGTGGGCTCCGTTGCTGCATTATTAATGAGTGATGATGGTGCATTCATTACAGGTAGTGACTTCCTTATGGATGGAGGAGTCACAGCTGCCTATTTTTATGGATCGTTGGCATTGTAAACGAAATCAATCGATTTGACCAATTTCAGGGGGTTTTTTCGGCTCGCAGGGGTGTTGTTAGAAAACACAAATGTTTTATCCAATTTTGGGTAAAGTTACTTTAAGAAAATTGGCGATTTTCACTTCCCTTAAAACTATACATCACTCTGAATTGCATGAAGGCAAATTGAGTAATAAGAAAATTATTTTATTATTTATTACCACATATTTAGTAAATTTATAATTCATTAAAATCACACTTATGAAAAAATTATTACTTAGTATTATTGTTTCTACATCATTATTTGCTTGTTCAACACAAAGCGCTAAATCCGAAAAACAACCTATTGGTTTTGATATGTCCGGAGGTGAAGGGAGAACAGACTTGTATGGAGGAAATCCTGCTAATGTTGAAATAGTTGAAAAATTTTTTAAGGCTCACAATGATAGAGACACAGCTACTATTCGTAGTTTAGAAGCAACTGAAAATTTAAAAATTTATACCCCTGCAGGGATGGTAATAACATCTGCTGACAGTAGTATTAAAAGTTTATCAACTTGGTTTGCAAGTAATAATCCAAAATTTAAAATAAATTTTTCTGCAGCAAATAGTTACACGGACAAAAGCGGTAAATTAAACGAATGGGTTACTACAGGAGCACAAGTGACTCATACAATTGATGGCAAAGAAGTAAAATACAACCAATACTTTGATGTGAATCTTGTAAATGGAAAAATTCAAAGAATGTTTGTTACTGAAAGAATAATGACTGCTGGAGAATAAAATTTCTAGCACATAGAATAAAAAAGGCTCCTATTGCTAGGAGCCTTTTTTATTCTTCACCCGCATTGCATAATTTAGGGTTCGCGCATGCTCTTTAAATTTCCTAACAAAGAAATATCCAATTTTAGCCAAATTAAGAGGGTATTATTATGACACAGCGGAATCTAGATTGTCATACTATTATCTGTATCATTTACTTTAAGGGTATAACGTAATTATTAATTAAATTAAAATTAAATTTAAACAAAAAAAAATAAAACAATCAACATGATTAACTTTTCAGCGAAGTTTCTTCTCACTGTCCTTCTCTTTGTTTCAACTAATGCTTTTACACAATCTGAAAGTATTATTTTAAGGGATTTAAAATGGGATATAAATTCACCTGCAAGTTCGACTGAGCTTTTTATACCTTCAGGAAATTCTCAAATTGCAGGTCTAATTTATAATGCAAATGGTTCACAAAAACACCCTACATTATTGCTTTTACATGGTTATCCAGGGAATGAACGCAATCTGGACATTGCACAGGTTGTAAGAAGTCGAGGATGGAATGTTATTTATTTTGATTATCGTGGTTCATGGGGAAGTCAAGGAAAATTTAGTTTCAAGAACTGCGTGGAAGATGTAGTCAATGTTGTTTCATTTTGCAATAAGTATCAGGACTCTTTAAAAATTGACACCTCAAACATTGTCCTCTTTGGACATAGTATGGGTGGATGGGTTTGCCTCAAAGCGCTACAAGTGTTACCTAGTATCAAAAAAGGGTTTGTATTATCAACTTGGGATATTGCTAAGGATTTTAAAAATGTTTCAAATGAAAAAGAAATGCTCCGATTAGCCAAAGACCCAAATATCGCTGGAAAGTATTTTGTTTTAAATACGTCCCTTAAAGATTTATATACTCCTGTTTTACAAGATCAAACTTATTTCAATTTGTTAAATGACACAAAAATATTAGCTGATAAACAAATTGTAATGATTGACGAGCATTAAAAAAATAGTCAATTAGCAGAAAAAATTAAAGAATTTAATAAACCTTATTTTGACTACTCAGTATGGCAGACTGACCATTCATTTACAAATAAAAGAGTATCATTAATAAACAAGATTCTAGCCTTTATAGAAAAATAAATAGCTTAAATTTTATAAACCTCACACAAAAACAACAAAGGACCCTAGATATAAACTATTTGAAGGGGTATTTTCCTCACAGAGTAGGTATCATGAAATTCAAATCATGTTTACAATAAAATAATAGATTATTTAGGTGGGATTTATTAATTTTTAAAATATATTACCTACCTTTTATTAGTAAATAACCCACTCCTATTGTAATGCTAACACAACGCGTATGAAAAAACTATTATTATGTTTTCTTGTAATGGCATCATTGATTGCTTGTACAAACCAAAATGCCAATAAAATTGATAAATCAAATAATTTATCAGCCCAAAATAATGAAATTAAAACGGGTGGAGCCAAACTGATTCAAGTAGATGGTAAATACAATGTTTGGACTAAAAAAATTGGGGATGGGAAAATTAAAGTATTGCTATTACATGGTGGGCCAGGCTTTACCCATGATTATATGGAATGTTTTGAAGATTTTTTACCCAAAGAAGGAATCGAAATTTATTATTATGATCAGTTAGGTTGTGGATATTCAGATATTCCAACCGACACTTCTCTTTATAATATTCCACGTTTTGTAGAAGAAGTTGAACAGGTTAGAAAAGGTTTGGGACTCGAAAACTTTTATATATTAGGACATTCTTGGGGCAGTATGCTTGCGATGGAATATTTAGATAAATACCAGGAGCATGTTAAGGGGGCTGTATTGTCTAATATGACTGCAGGGATTCAAAGCTATACTGCGTATACTCAAAAATTAAAAGAAAAATATTTAGTTGCAGAAGACTTAAAAAAATATGACTCACTAGATAAGGCAAAGGCTTACAACACACCAGAATTTCAGAACTTATTAATGGATAAATTATACACCAAAGTAATTTGTCAATTGCCAGTTGATAAATGGCCTGAACCATTAATGAGAGCATTTAAAAAAGCCAACATGTCTGTATATATTCAGATGCAGGGTGTAGATGAGTTTCATGTAACTGGTAACTTTAAAAATTGGGAAATGTGGGATAGGCTTCCTAATATAAAAGTACCTACCCTCGTTATTGGTGGTATGAATGATGAAATGGGACCCGATGACATGAAAAGAGAAGGAAAATTAATACCCAATAGCAGAACTTACCTGTGCCCTAATGGTAGCCATATGAGCATGTATGACGATCAGCAAAATTATTTCACCAATCTTATTCGTTTTTTAAAAGACGTGGATAGCAATCAATTTATTGCCGATAAAAAGTAAAATAAAATGAGCCGATTAGATACGCACTAATTATTCTCTATCTTTTCACCTTTCACAGGAGAATAATCGGTTCTTAATATTCCATTTACTTTTACTTGTTCAAAATAACATTTAGCTCCAGTCGCTTTTGTCATATCCTCTACATTTTGCAAATGAAAATGTAAATGTGGTTCTGAAGAATTTCCTGAATTCCCACACAAACCTAACAAGGTTCCTGCGCTAACTTTCTGTCCCTCCTTCACAACAATGGAATGTTGTTTAAAATGCGCAAAGAAAGCATATTCACCAGCACCTGTTTTTATGACAACAGTATTCCCAGGTATATAAATAGGATTTAGCACTCCTGGAATATTATCTTTTACGCCATCTACAACCAAAACTACTTCGCCATCACATGGTGCATATAATTCCTTACCAAAAGCATAATAGTCTTCATTAGACTCCCCTGAACCTTTGTGGGTAGCACCTTGCTCATCTTTGATTAAAATATCAAAAGCATTTTTTTGAGCAACACTTTCTACATGATAGTTTTGCTCCTTTGTATCTCCACCCCATGTAACTGTCCACTCACCTTTAAACGGCAATTTCATTTTGGTAGTATTCCTTATAATTTCTTTAGCTTCGGTATAAGGTTTAAATAATAAACCTGCAATTTCATTCTTTGAGTTTAATGTTATTGTCATTCCTAAAACTGCGTTGTCAAAAGTAGTTTCGTATAATGCTGACGCACTTTGTAATCTAACAAATCTTATTTTTTTAATAGATCCTAGTTGCAATTTCAACCCTGTACTTACTTGTGAAAATTTTTCAATAGGCAATGCAGCATTCATTTCTACAGAAAACATGGCTACAATACTGTCATTTTTGCCTTCATTAAAAAAGGAAACAAATTTTGTTGAAATATTTTTATAGTTGTCTTTTTCTATTTGAGAGAAACCGGAATTGAATATTGATAAAAAGGAAATAAGCATAAATATGTTTTTCATTTGTGAAAATGAAGGCGTTGATTTATAATGGGTTATGTTTTGATAAAACGGAAAACGACCGATTTCAGTCGAATTCAGGGGGTGTTTTCCTCACGCAGTTTATAAGTCACTAAATATCAATTTTACTAATTTAAAAAAGAAAATCATTATTTTTAAATGACTAGAAAATTATAAAACTAAATGGTAAAAATTATTTCATTTTTGTTGCTTTTCCCTTT
>CANGFA010000013.1 GCA_947453145.1 Bacteroidota bacterium | reverse complement strand
TATTTTTTCTTTTTCATTTGTTGTAATAACAATTCCAAATCGGCCACTTTTAAGTCCTGCTGCATCACCATAAAGGAAACCACATCGGAAAAGGAACCTTCAAAATAGCCTTCCACTAAATTTTTAATGCTGGAAGAAGAATATTCCTCCTTGCTCACCGCAGGCGTATAACAATGCACCCTGCCATGTACTTCATGTTCAATAAATCCCTTGTCCATTAAAATTTTGATAATGGTAGCAATAGTATTGCTATGCGGCTTGGGCGCCGGCATGGCATCCACAATGTCTTTTAAATAGGCAGACTCCAATTTCCAGAGCACTTGCATTACTTGCTCCTCGGCTTTTGTTAATGGTTTACTCATCCTTTTTTGATTTATGAGAACAAACCTATAACTAATTATTTAGTTTTACAACTAATTTTTTAGTTTTAACAAAAAATAAATAAAAAACCCCCGCATAAAGATGCAGGGGGATCGAAAAAATATAAACTATATTACTAATCTACTTATACTGAAAATCAATTGATTGTGTATTAAAGCAGTTTACATATTTACCATTTTATTAAATAATTAATTTTTGTGCTTTAATTTAATTTCAACAACTCCAACTTTACCATCATCAGCGTATTTTTTTATTGCATTTTCTCCTTTTAATACATTTACTGATTCAATGTCACTCGGAGAAATTGCATTCATTTCCTGTTCAGTAACCTTAACGCCATCTACAAAAATAAGTGGCATGACTGCTGGCCTTGTTGGTTTAGTGTAATCTACAATAATATATTTTTCTGATCCATTTTCGGTTTTCTTTTCAATGACCACATTGGCCTTTTCTAATGCCTTTAATACTATTTGTTTATCTTTTGTAGTTAATTTACTTGAGAATTTTTCTTTATTACTTCCAGACGTTGTAACAACAAGCGTATCTGTAGATGATTTGGATGTCACTCTAACTTGACCAGCTTTTAAATCAGAAGTCTTTGACTTAGGAATTGTGTCAGATACAGTTTGATTTGCGATACTTGGTTTTTCAAATTTTTCTCTAATAATTGCTGAAGCTTTTACTTCGATAGTTTTAATTGAAAATGAAAGCACTAAGCAAATTGTAATTGGTAAAACAAATAGCCTACGTAAATGACTGAATTTTGTTTTTTTCTTTTGGTTTAACATAAATAATCGTCGTTTAATTGATGAATAAAAAAATTGATGTGTTGGATTTAAAAAATGATTTCCGTAATGGGTTTGTAATAACATTTTTGCAAAGGCTTCTACATTACTATCTCCTACTGCTAATTCATCTGCTATAAATTCATGAATAGTAGTTAATTCCTTTTGAATGATCCAATTAAACGGATTCATCCAAAAAATGGAAGCAACGAATTGGCAGTATATTCTGTCCCAGGTATGCTTTTGCTGTATATGGGTAATTTCATGCTTGAAAATTTGTTGACCACCTTCATCTTGTAATGAAATGGATTGTTTCCAAAATAAATTATTCAGAAAAGAAAAAGGTGCATTGTCTTCATCCGTATTTATAAAGTCAAAACCGTTCATTTGAGTTACTTCACTCTTACTTTTTAATAATTTTATTTTTAAAACATTTATTATCAGCAGAATTAATAAACTAATAGTTATAATACCAGCAATAAATAAAATATAATCTACCCAATTCAATTCAAGATTTATGTTATTACTAGACAATGGTAAAATATATTTTACAATTTCATTAGAACTATATAAAACAGGCTTTTCTACTGAATACCAATTAAATTTTAGAAACGGGATGATTAAACTCAATACAGAAACTGTAAGTAAATAAAACCTATTATAATAATGAAATTTCTTATCTCTTAAAGCAATCCAGTAATAAGCAATGAATACACTTGATATTAATATTGTCTTAAGAATATATGTAATTATAATTTGGCTAGTCATGGCTTTTGTTTTTTAATTGTTTTAAAAGCAATTCTAAATCCTGTATAGACATTTGTTTCTTATCCACTAAAAAGGATACCACATTAGCATAGGAACCTTCAAAGTAACTTTCCGTTAAACCCTCAATTCTTTTGGCCGAATAGGCTTCCTTACTCACTAAAGGGTGGTAAAAATTGTTTCTGTTTGGGTTTTGAATACCCACAAAATCCTTTTCCACCAAAATTTTCAAAAGGGTGGCTACCGTATTATGGTGGGGTTTAGGCTCTTCCAAAGCTTCTAAAACATCCTTAATAAATCCGCCCTTATTCAATGCCCATAAGGCTTGCATGATTTGTTCCTCGGCTTGTGTTAACTTTTTCATTGGGTGTATATTTGATTTTCTAACTAATTTCTTAGTCAATATTATAACTATATTTTTAGTTAGCAAAATATTTTTTAACTTTATTTCGAAGCCATCCAACTTCATATTTTTAAAATCCAAGAATTTTTTATACATAAATGAACCATAAAGCATTCATTACAAGTATTTTATTATGCCTAATTACTTTAGGGAAAGCGCAAAATAAATCTGGATTAATAATCTATGATATTAAATATCCCAATGAAAATTTGAAGGCTAAAATAGTTGATTCAAGGTTATTTTTTAACGATACTGTTAGTATTGGAATAGCTTACTCTACAAAATTTTATGCACAAAGGAATTTTGGCATTAATCAAGAACCCCAGGGTCTTGGAGTAACCTTTAATTATGGAGATGAAATGGGAGAAGTTATATTCAGAAATTTCAATAGGGAGAAAATTATCTTAAGATTCCCAAAATCTGCAGCATTAGATCAATTTACGGTTCAAGATACTTGGATAAAAATTCAATGGGAAATAAAAAATGAGACGCGTCAAATAGGAAAATATATTTGCAAAAAAGCAATAGGAAATTTTAGAGGACGTACTTATATAGCTTGGTTTACAGAAGAAATACAATTACCATACGGCCCTTTTAAGTTACATGGATTACCTGGACTTATTCTTGAAGCAGAAGATTCAGAGAAAATGTTTTCAGTTATAATGAAGCACATTGAATATCCAACTATTCAAGATTTTGATGTTAATGAACCTGTAGAAAAAATAAGTAAAACCTTAAAAGAATATGTTTATGCCCTGGATCATATAGAAGATATTTTTTTACAAAAATTAAATTCAAAAGCACCTAAAGGAGTTAGTTTTTCGAAAATTCTAGATAAAAAAGATACAAAAAGAATATATAAAGCCGAGAAAGTTTTTGAATGGGAGCAACGTTGAAAATAGATTAATTAATACGTAGAACTACTGAATTAAACTAGTGAGTACCAAATGATTATTTACTTACCTAATTTTAATTAACCACTTTAAATAAATAGTATGAAAAGTCTATCTATAATTATAATTGCAATGCTGGGGGCTCAAATAAGCTATGGTCAGGTAGACACGACTATTAAAACAAGTGATTTAAAGTCGGTTAAAGTATCGGCCATTAAAAAGAAACTCATTACAATAGTTAATGAAAAATATACTTCGGGCTTATTTTCAAATATGATTACCAGTAAAACATACGATCTTATAAATAATCCACCCCCACCAGGAATTGGCCTTTCTATTTTAGATTATTGCACGACCCTCGTATTCAATATAAATGTGCGTAAATATTTGGATGGTTATATTGTAACATCCACGAGACATGCTGGTTCTATATCAGATGCCGGAGTATCCGGTGTTAAATTGTACTTGGATGAACAAGAAGTACCTTCTTCCACATTTAATTTTATTCATCCAGACGATGTTGCCTTGGTTAAATATTTCCCCCCTGGTCAATCACAAATAGCACCTGGCGGTGTTTTAGCTATTTACACAAAAAAAGCTGCAGATTTGAATACAACAAACAATTTGAATCTTAAAAAAGGGGATTTAGAAAAGATGTATAAAAATGTAAATAAAGATTCAGTGCCTTTGTAAAATAATAATTGTTTTTGAAAGAGATGATGCTGCCCCCGGCGGAAATATAAGTAAGTTTAAATTTTCTTATATCTTATTTTCCCATAACCACTTATTCCAATTAAACTAAAATCAACTTCCATGATGCCATCCTTAATTACAAATGGCAATTCATTTACAGCAATAAAATCTTTAGGATTGTAGTTATAAATTAGATATGGTACAGGAAGTGCGCTTTTAGCAAGTTTGTAATAGCTGTAATCAATATTATTCGTTAAGTTTTTATTGATTCCAGTTGAAAAAGATCCTTGATCAATAATATTTCCATTTTCTGAAATTGTATATGTTGAGTTAGAAAAGAATTCTAATGTCACATTTGCTCCTTTATTTATTGGGCCATAACTACTTAATGTTGCGATTGGCGCAGTTGATTCAACCCAATTCCATTTCCCAACAATTGTAGGTGTTGAAACCTCTTTATTACAAGACGTTAATATTACAAATTGAACTAAGGATAACAATAATATTATTTTTTTCATTTTATTTGATTGATTTATTCAAGTTTGAAAATTTAAAAAAATGGCAGGATTGTAAACTTATTCCAGCTTAGGTTTCCTCAAAATGTATTTCAACAGTAACGCAATCAATAATAACAATCCAACTGCCCAGGTATTTCCTGGTTTGTAATAGTTGTTCAATATTTTTAAAGTGCCAAAAAGAATTGCAGCTTTAATTATATCTAGCACTAATGGTTTTGAAAGAACCTTTTTCATACTGCTAAATTAATAAAATTTCGGATCGTTTTTATTTGAAAAAGTGGGATTTGAAATTTTTATACCGTTTATGTGAAATATTGCGTAGTTCTACGCATTTGAATCTCTAAATCATTAATTTATGTGAAATTTCATAAATTGTAACAAACTATATAATGAATAAGGTATTGTTTCTTTTATCAAATATTTCAAACTTAATACCCGTAATACCTTTCATTTTTACATTCAAAAAGAATGAAAAACCATTTAATACTATTCTATATATATTAATTTTAGGCTTTTTAAATGACCTTCTTTCTTTTTTACGCTATAACTATTTTCGGGAATTTCAACTTTTTCTTAAAATAAATGATCTATATAGAATAGCTTGTTTAGGTTTGTGGCTATATTTTTTTAATCAATTAAATAAAGACAAAAAAGCAAATAGAGACTTTTTAATTTTCAGCATAGGTTTGATATTGCTATTATTAGATTGGGCTTTTTTTTCTAAAACCAGAAGAAATAGTTTTTTTCCTGATATCTATACCAATATTATTTATATAAACTTATGTTTAAAAAGAATTAATTATCAAATATTAAATAAAGTAAATATTAATAAAATATTTGACCCAGTGCTCGTATTTTGTTTATCCATGTGTACATTTTACTGCTTTCATCTATTTTTAATATCAATTTATTTTCTTGAAATTCCACTGATTATAAAAATTAAACCAGCTCTATGGAATATCATACCAATTTTAAACATAATAGTGAATATTATATATGCTATAACTTTTCTTTTTTTACCAAAGCGGAATGAATTATCCGCCTAACTTCATTTGAATGAGCCCATTGTATAAAATATTATTCAGCATATCTTCCTATTCTAACTTGCTACCAATTATACCATTATTATTCCTTTATAATAAATTAGATAAGGCTTTCAGAATATATTTAATAGTCTTGATCGTAGGTGCAAGCAATGATTTGTTGGGTTTTGCAAAAATTGTTTTAGGGTTTCATTTTAACTACCTGTTAATTAATGATTTTCATGAAATTATTAACTATGCATTGATATTATCATTCTTTTACTTTCTGAATAATAGAAAATATTTAAACAGCTATGTAATTGTCTTTTTGATTGGTTTATCTGTTCAATCAATTGACTGGTTCTTTATTACAAAGTTTAAATACAATTCTATTTATGCTAACTTATTTTATTATATGGTTTGTTGTTATTTATGTTTTGATAGGATAAATTATCAGATTATTCATAGTAAGAAGTTGGTTTATAAAATAGACTGGCTTTTAATATTCTTTATTACTATTTGTGTATATTATAGCTATGCTATCTTTACATTAACCTTATACTGTCTAAATATTCCGTTGAATATCAAAATAGATGTATCATTATACTATACCCTTAATATTGTCAATACAGTAGTAAATATTACATTGACATATGTAATTACCAAATTGCCTGGTAAATTAGAAAGAATATCCTACACTAAATAAAAATCATGGACGAATTGAATTTTAAAATAACTATTGTTGGCCTAATGGGATTTGCCGTACTAACAGTATTAGTTACCTTTTTTGTAATTACAATAATTCACAACCAAAGGCTAAAAGTAAATTTAGAAAGAGACCAAACGCTTAAAGATATTCAGTTACTGGAAAAGGAACGCACGCGCATTGCAGCAGATTTACATGACGATTTAGGCGCTTTGATTTCTGCTATAAAGCTAAATTTAGAGTGCTTAAACACAAGTGGTCATCCAGAAAATAATGTAATAATAGAAAAAACTGCTTCCTATATTGACAAGACCATGCAAAAAATTAGAGAGATATCCAACGACCTGATGCCTAAGATATTAGAACAAAATGGACTCATGGCAGCAGTCATAGATTTTGTGAATATGATGGACGCTAAAAACAATGCTAAAATTCAGTTAATTAACGAAATTATAGATGAAAGTGCTATTTCTAAAGAAGCAAAAACACATATTTTTAGAATTACACAAGAACTATTAAACAACGCTGCGAAACATGCAAATGCTTCAATAATCACTTTACGCCTATCATTAATGAATAAAACAGTTAAAATAATTATTAATGATAATGGAGTTGGTTTTAATGAGCATTCAGATATCTCCAAAATGAAAAGCGATGGATTAAGAAATATCATGCGCAGAACACAATTAATGGATGGAAAGCTATTACTTGATACTGGAATAAATAAAGGCACCCAATTTTCAATTGAAATCCCCCTAAAAAATGAACAATACGGCTAAAATAAAAGTGATTATTGCAGACGACCATGATATTTATAGAGATGGTCTTTTGATGTTATTAAACAGAGATGCAAATATTGAAGTAATAGCAGAAGCCAATAATGGTGAAATATTAATTGAAAAATGTTTAGCATTAGACCCTGATATAGTGCTAACCGACTTAAGAATGCCCATTAAAGACGGCATTGAAGTGATTAAAGCATTAACGAGTCGCTCACCAAAAATTCCTTGTATCGCCCTGTCTACTTTTGATAGTGACCAGCTTATTGTGAATGCTTTAGAAGCTGGGGCTTCGGGCTATATTATTAAAAACTCTCAAAAAGGGGAAATTATAGAAGCTATAAAAACAGTAATGAGTGGGCAACCCTATTATTGCCAATCTAGCTCCCAACGTTTGGTTAAACTCATCACAAATAGTCATTATAACCCCTACACCAATAAGTCCAGTAATACATTTACGGAGAAAGAAATGTCCATTATTAAATTGATTTGTGAAGAAAAGTCCAGTAAAGAAATTGGAGAGATTTTGTTTATGAGTGGCAGAACGGTGGAAGGTATTCGTGCTAAAATTTTAGAAAAGATGACCGTTAAAACAGCAGCAGGCGTTGCCATTTATGCCATAAAAAACAACCTCTTTGCAATTGAAAAATAATTCAGTAATTCTACTTAAAATGAGTCCCAATAGAGCTGTAAATTTGACAAAATTACTTTCAAATGTTGCCGTTGGTTTAAGACTTATCATTGACAAGTAAGTATTTAATTCAAATACCAAGTTTCATTGAAAATAAAATTTAAACGCATTCATAATCCAAAGCATCTATTTATTAGCCTGCTTTTTATAAGCATTGGTGAAGTAACAATAGCTCAAAAATGTGATTTAGACCCAGTATCCATAGATTCTGCTTACTGGACTATTCAGAAAAATACATTTAGAATTAACTTAACCTTCCCTGCGCTTACACTAGGTGACATATCGGAGGGAACAGGGATCTTAACCGGCATTTACGAGTGGTCGCAAAAAAGAAATTTTTCTTTGGTAAGCAAGTTAGGATTCAATTCCTACGACGATTACCAAAAAAGTTTTTTAAATAATAATTTTTACGTTAAAAGATTTTTAAATAAATTTTCTTACCAGGCCTTAGCTTCGGTTGAACAACGTTACTATTTTAATTTTAATAGAAGAATTCGTAAAGCAAAGCCTATTCTTAACAATTCTGGAACTTATTTTGGATTTGAAGCCAGATATGTATCCAATGCATATAAAAGTCCTAATGACGATAGTTTCAACACACCGTTACCTGGATTAAAATTTTATTATAACATAGGTCACCAAGTTCAAAAGAATAATTATTTCGCTAACTTCCATTTCGGAATTCAATCCAATTTAGAAAGCATCACTAATGGCATTGGAATTGGCTATGTTTTTTAAAGTATAACAGCATAAACCTTTTTATGAAAAAGTATTTACTTGTATTTATTGCAATCTGTTTTATTTTTTTAAATTCCTACTCTTCTTTAGCACAAGATTCAATTTACTATTATGATATGAGCTATAAAGCTGCGCGTCCTGAAGCTGCTACTATTGTAAGTTTGGCAAGCAAGGAAGATAGTGGATGGTTAAGAAAAGATTACTTTACATATTCTACAAGAATACAGCAAATAGGCCATTACAAGGATCATGAATTTAAAATAAAACATGGAGAATTTATATCCTTCTTTGCAAATGAACTTTTGGCGAGTAAAGGAAGTTTTATCAATAATAAAAAAATGGGGTTTCGCGAAGCCTATTATCCAAACGCTATGATGTCAGATTCCTGCAAGTATATAAATGATATCCCTGTTGGATATTGTAATGCGTGGTACACGGATGGTTCCATAAAAAGTATTATGCAAATGGATACCTTGGGCAATGGTACGGGTGTTGCAATTGGCTATTTCCCAAATGGGGCAGTATCTTTCAAAGGCAGGATTGCAAAAGGAATGCGAAAAACTGGCCCTTGGACTTACTACCATGAAAATGGAAATAAAGCTTCCCTTCTTAAATTCCCCACCCTTGATGAAACACAACTTAATCAAGTGCCTGAATTAAAATCAGATACAATCGAAGGCATTAGTTATGACTCCTTAGTGGAATATAGTTCAGCTATTTGTTATAATGAAGAGGGTGTAGAGCAATCTGGTTGTGATTTTAAAAATAGTCTTCCGGAGTATAAATATGGCATTAAAGGATGGTTAAACTATTTGTCAAATAAATTATCCGATTTGCCAAATCAGTTTTTAAAAGAAAATGATAGGTCCATTGCTTATACCTCCTATTTTACAGTAACCACTGATGGTAAAATCACAGAAGCAATATTATCAAACAAAGCGAATCCCACCTTAGATAAAATTATTGAGAACATTTTTACAGGATCTGCCAAATGGACTCCTGGAATGCATAATAATCGTAAAGTTCCTTTTATGCATAAGCAGGCAGTAGTTTTAGCTCCTGTTTCTGCAATGGATGGACTAAAAAGTCAAAACCCTAAATAAGTAATTTTCTAAGCTGCCTCTATTTCTCTTTCAATTGCTTTTTGCACGAATTGATTTAAGCTAATGCCTTTTGCAGTAGCAATCATCGCAGCCCTTTGATGAATTTCAGGCTTTACACGAACATTAAAGGATCCCTTAAAACTTTTTAAGCAAGGCTTATTTGTTTGTTTACAAATTTCTATATAATCTTCTACAGCTTCTTTGAACATGTTTTTTAATTCTGTAACGGAAGATCCTTCAAACATGATTAAATCATCAATCCCTTCTATTTTACCAAACAAGATATTGTCTTCTTCAACAAAAGAAACAGATGCAAAGAATCCTTTATAGTTTAATGTATTATTCATATAATTTGTTTTAAAGTAAGATCAATAATTATATTTCTTAAGTAAACACTATTAATTATTTTACCTGGGTGTGGCTTATGAATCAATATGTGTTTATTGAAATTTACATGTACAAAAGCAACTCTTGATCCAGATGTTTTGCCTTTATTTTCAATCTCAAAACCCATACTTTTTAGTAGCGTACTTAGCTCATCAAATGTAAAATCCTTTGGTATACTCAAGAATCTTACTAGTAGTTTATCTTTCTTTGTCATGTAAATTTATGCAACTATTTTTCAGTTACATAAATTTAACACATAAAAATTTGCAAAAACAAATTTATAGTTTATAATCAATTGTTTTTCAATAAGTTACATAGAATTTATCCTAAGTACTTCCCAGTCTGAGAAGCCTTGCACTTGGCTAGGCCGCTTGGGATTCCGGCGTAAACAACGGTTCCACCGGCATCACCTGCTTCGGGACCCATGTCAATTACCCAGTCCGAAGCCTTAATTACATCGGTATTATGTTCAACCACTATTAAGGAGTGGCCTTGATCTATTAAAGCGTTGAATGCTTTTAATAATTTATGGATATCATGAAAATGTAACCCGGTAGTAGGTTCATCAAATATGAATAACATTTTTTGATTCGCTTTTCCTTTGCCTAAGAAGCTGGCTAGTTTTACACGCTGCGCTTCCCCACCACTCAATGTGCTACTACTTTGTCCCAACTTCACATAACCCAATCCCACTTCTTGTAATGGACTTATGGCCAACACAATATTTTTTTCTTCGCTAAAGAATTCAATGGCTTCATCCACACTCATCTCCAACACATCAAAAATACTCTTGCCTTTATAATGCACTTCCAATACCGATTCTTTAAAACGCTTACCGCCACAATCCTCACAGGTTAAATGCACATCCGCAAGGAATTGCATTTCTACTAATTGTTCTCCCTCTCCTTTACAAGTATCGCAACGACCACCGTCCACATTAAAAGAAAAATGCTTGGGTAAGAAGCCGCGAATTTTAGAGAGTGCTTGCTTTGAATACACATCTCTAATGGCATCATATGCCTTTATATAAGTAACCGGATTGCTTCGGGAAGATTTACCAATGGGGTTTTGATCCACCATTTCAATGGCATCAATTAAATGCAAGTCGCCTTTAATATCGGCATATCCCCCTACTAGTTCCGTAGGTTGTTGCTTTGCTTTTAATAAAGCATTGTACAATACCTTTTTTACCAAAGTTGTTTTTCCACTTCCACTTACACCACTTACCACACATAAACTTTGTAAAGGAAAATCCACATTTACATTTTGTAAATTATGCAAATGCGCCCCTTCCAATTTTATAAAATGTTTTGCTGGTCTTGTTTTTGCTGGAATAGGAATAAACAACTCCCCTTTCAAATATTTTCCTGTTAAACTTTTCTTGTCCTTTATCAATTCCGCTGCATTACCTACTGCTACTACTTCACCGCCCTGGTGTGCTGCTAATGGCCCCATGTCAATAATATGATCGGCCTTACGCATAATTTGTTCATCATGCTCTACCACCACTACGGTATTTCCCAGGTCTCTTAAATTTTGTAAAACTTTTATGAGCCGCTCTGTATCTCTTGAATGCAAACCAATACTTGGCTCATCTAATATATACAAGGAGTTGGTTAAGTTGCTTCCCAAACATCTTGTTAATTGTATTCTTTGACTTTCTCCACCACTCAAACTATTGGCCAAACGACTTAAGGTTAAATAACCCAAGCCCACATCCATTAAGGTTTGTATGCGTTGTTCTATTTCTACTAAAATACGTTTTGCAATTTCATTGTCATGTGCTGAAAGTTTCAAATCCTTGAACCATTGTTGTAATTCACGCACCGGCATTGCACAAAGTTCTCCAATATGCTTGTCGCCAATTTTTACATACAAGGCTTCCTTACGCACACGGTATCCATTACAGTCTGGACAATTGGTTCTTCCTCGATACCTACTTAATAATACACGAAATTGTACTTTATATAAATGCGCTTCCACGTCTTTGAAAAAATCATCAATGCCCAAGGCCTTTCCTGTTCCTTTCCAAAGTTGTGTATACTGTGCCTTGGTTAATTTATTAATAGGCTGATGTATCGGGAAGCCCGTTTTGCCTGCTTCTTTTACAAACTGATCTTTCCACCAACTTAATTTTTCTCCTTTCCAAGGTGCTACCCCTCCATCATATACCGATAAGAAAGGATTAGCTATTACTAAATTTTCATCAATACCCAATACCTGACTATACCCTTCACAAGTAGGACAGGCGCCGTATGGATTGTTAAAAGAAAATAAATTCGGCGTGGGTTCGTCAAACTCCATTCCATCCAAACTAAACTTATTATTAAAATCCTGTAAAGTGTTGTTGTTTTTTTCTACCCATAACATACCTTCTCCCTCGTAAAACGCAGTACCTATGGAATCGGTTAAACGGTGAATATCATCCTCATCAAAGTCTTTTACGATAATTCTAT
Organism: Bacteroidota bacterium; assembly: GCA_947453145.1. Classification (GTDB taxonomy): domain Bacteria; phylum Bacteroidota; class Bacteroidia; order Chitinophagales; family Chitinophagaceae; genus Sediminibacterium. The sequence continues at coordinate 55,808 of CANGFA010000013.1, read as the reverse complement.
CTATTAATACATATACATCATGTGCTTTTACTTTTTTAGTCAGTTCCGTTTTGGTAAGTGCTAAAGCATCTTCGATTCTTAATATTTCAGGTTCCGTTTTTGCAGCGCGCAAATAAATACGCGTGAATCCCTTTTGCACCAATATATTTAATTCCTCCGCAATGTCTCTTTTTGCTTGTTGCTTGAAAGGAACTAGTAATACCATTTTGTCGCCTGCCTTTCCTTTTTGCATATACGTAAGCACATCCTGCACATCATGCTTTTTTACTTCCAGGCCACTAATGGGTGAATAGGTTTTACCAATACGCGCAAAAAATACCCTAAAGTAATCGTACAATTCGGTCATACTCCCAACTGTACTGCGTGGTGTTCTTGTTGTAACCTTTTGCTCAATGGCAATGGCTGGACATAATCCCTTAATATAATCCACATCGGGCTTGCCCATTCGGGACATAAACTGACGGGCATAGGAGGACAAACTTTCTGCATAACGTCTTTGCCCTTCGGCAAACAAAGTATCAATGGTTAAAGAGGACTTGCCACTTCCTGAAACCCCTGTTACCACTATAAACTGGTCACGCGGAAAGTTTACCGATACATTTTTTAAATTATGTACCCTTGCCCCAACAACCTCAATGGAATCCTTTCCTTTTTTACTTACAGCCATATAGCAAAATAACACAATCCACGGCAATTGGTTGTACCAAATACGATATTCTTTTTGCAAAATGCCCAGCCTTTGAAATGTGGATATCCTCGAGCTTGATTTTTCGTTTTCAACAAATGAAAAACGGATTGCATTAGGGGGTAATTTTCCATTACTAACCCAACTAAGTACACCCTTACTTAGCTTTCGAAGACCTATAAAAAACAACCATGAACAAAACCGTACAACTCAACGACAACGAATTAATCCAACTTTTTCAGCAAGGTAACCCCCGTGCATTTGACGCCTTAATAGACCGTCATCAAGAAAGAATTTACAATGCCATTTTATTTATGGTAAAAGATAGTTACTTGGCCGAGGATTTAATCCAAGATATTTTTATTAAAATCATTAATAACTTAAAGCAAAATAAATACAATGACGAGGGTAAGTTTTTGCCTTGGGCTTTACGTATTGCACATAATTTTTGTGTAGATCACTTTAGAAAAGTAAAAAGAACACCTACTATTAAGACTAGTGATGACCAGGACTTGTTTGAAATCATCAAACACTCGGATCATCCAGCAGATTATAAAATGACGCGTACACAAACGCATCGCAATATTCAGGAACTAGTAGACTTATTACCTGAGGAGCAAAGAGAAATTATTGTGTTAAGACATTACGCAAACCTAAGCTTTAAGGAAATTGCACAAATGACCAACTGCAGCATTAACACCGCTTTGGGAAGAATGCGTTATGGTTTAATTAATTTAAGGAAGATGATGAACGAAAGAGGTATGAGCCTTTAAGGTTTGCCCTTAGCCACTCCACATTGCAACCACTGCAAATAAACTTGTGCGTCTGGTGTATAGCCAACAGGATTAGATAATAAATTTTGATCAGGACTCATTACCACATATAAGGGTTGTGTAACCTGATTAAAATTTTCGGCTTGGAACGTTGCCCATAAATCTCCTACACTATTAATATCTTTTTCTATCCCTGCCTTGCTAATATATTTAAAGCGCTTTTCTACAGGTAACATTTCTTTATCGTCTACATATAAAGAAACGAGGATGAAATTTTCTTTGATATAAGTTGCAACTGCTGGATCGGTCCACACGTTTTCTTCCATCTTTCTACAATTCACACAAGCCCAACCTGTAAAGTCAATGAGGATGGTTTTGTTTTGTTCCCTTGCCAATACCAATGCTTTTGCATAATCATTCACCACATTGGCATGTACACCTCTATTGTCGTCGGTTGGCTTGGCCAAAATACTATAGCTGCTTGGTGGCGGAAATCCACTTAAGAATTTTAATAAGTACGCATTTTTAGGAAAAATACCGGCGATTAATATAAGCGAAAAAACAATTGTCAAATCGCTGAATATTTTTCTTACCCTGCTTATTTTAGAGCCTTTCACATCATGTGGTAATAATAAAATACCTCTTAAGTATAATGCCAACCCAATACTTATAACAGCCCATAAGCCCAAGAACACTTCTCTTTTTAACAATCCCCAATGTTGAACAAGGTCCGCGTTGGATAAAAATTTAAAAGCCAATGCCAATTCTAAAAAGGCCAATACTTTTTTAACCGTGTCCAACCATCCGCCCGACTTAGGCAAGCTTTGTAACCATTGTGGGAATATCGCAAACAAAGTAAATGGCAATGCCAATGCAAAACCAAAACCTGCCATGCCATAAGTTAAGGCCCAAGCACCTCCTTGTAAGGAACCCACTAATAATGTACCAAGTATTGGACCCGTGCAAGAGAAAGAAACAATAGCTAAAGTAATAGCCATAAAAAAGATACCACCTAAACTTCCTAATCCACTTTTTGAATCGGCTTTATTGGCAATGCCACTTGGGAGCGTGATTTCAAAATAACCAAAGAAAGAAATAGAGAAGAAAATAAAAATAACAAAGAAGATAATATTTAGAATAGGGCTTGTAGCAATACTATTGAAAATTTCAGGTTGCACATTGCCTGCGATATGAAAAGGTAAACTAGCTAATACATAAATCAAGAAAATACTTAATCCATATAATAAACCATTTTTAATCCCTTGCTTTCTGTTTTTAGAGCGTTTGGTGAAAAAAGAAACCGTAACGGGTATCATCGGAAAAACACAAGGGGTAATTAAAGCAATTAAGCCACCTAATAATCCTAAAATAAATACCGACCATCCACTTGTATTCTTACCATCATTAGCTGCTTCTCCGCATGCTCCCGTGGGTGGAATGGTAGCCGTTGCTGGCAATTGAATTTGAAAAGCCAGTGCTTTTTTCCCATTTGCTAAAAAGAAGTTTACTGGCAATTCCTGCTGATAAAATTCATTCCCCTTCGCAATGGATATAAGTAGTTTTGCTTTTACAGAATCGGGTTGAAAACCAAAAATAGTAATGGTATCGGTAGCCTTAATAGCTCCTGCAGGAAATACAAAAGCATTATCGAACAGCTCGTCTTTTTGGTTACTCGCTGCATTTGTAAAACTAGTGGCTCCTTTTGCTTTTATAGTTTCTAATGAAAAAAGAAAATGAGGTGCTGTTGTTAACGTATCAGTTTTGGATGCAGGTGCAAGTGTTGTACCAAAAACGCGCCAACCCTCTTTTGCTTGAATGGTATATTGTACTTGATACGTAATATCATTAATAGGCTTGACAGTAGCAATTACTTTTACTAAACTATCATTTTGTGCAAATGCTGGACTGCCAAATAAAATAAAAAAAACACTGGCAAGTAATACACGAAGCAAATTATTCAAAATAAATATTTTTATACGTATTAATCATTGTAATGGTTTGCTTTTTATAGAACAACCAGCAAACAACTATTATACTCCTGCTAATAATCCTATTGAATAGTCACTTCAAAAGGCACTTTAGTAGGAGGCAAACAACGCTCGTCGTTACAAACCATATATTCAATTTCACCCGTCAATTTTGTTTTGCTTGCTACTTTAAGCGTAACAGACTGAACAAATTGTACCTTTTTACTATAATAAGCGATTTCTGCACCAAAATTTTTGTCGAATTTCTTTTCTAAACTTCCAATTTCTTTCACGCTGCCTTTTAGTTGAACCAAAGGATTTTTCTTTATTTGAACAGCTGTTGGAACTGGCCCTTTTTTCACAAATTGCGAGTACATATGCCAGGGTGCATCAATGGTAGCAGTAAAAGTAATGTCATATTGCTTGTCTGCTTTCTTAACTGCCTCAAAAGTCCACTTTACAGGATTTAATTTCTGCGCGTTGGCTGTAAAAAAAATTGAAATGGAAAACAAAAAAACAAATACTTTTTTCATAATATACTTAATTATTTTTTCAAGCCTAAAATTTCAAAAACCTTAACTCCATCCATATTACTTAAAACATTATTAGTAGCGCGCTCCGGATGCGGCATCATACCAAATACATTTCTTTTATCGTTACATATTCCTGCAATATGATGCGTTGAACCATTTGGGTTCGCAGCACCACCCACATTTCCATTTTCATCACAATAGTGAAACAATACTTGATTGTTTTTTTCTAAATGATCCAGCGTTGCTGCGTCAGCATAATACCTTCCTTCGCCATGTGCAATCGGAATTTGTAAAGCTTCGCTTTTATCCGTTTTAATATATACATTCTTGCAAATGAATTGTTGGTTTTCATTTTGTAATAATGCCCCTGGCAACAATCCACTCTCACATAAAATCTGAAAGCCATTACACACCCCTAATACCTTACCGCCTTTGTTAGCAAATTCAATAACCGATTGCATCATGGGGCTAAATTTTGCAATAGCTCCACAACGTAAATAGTCACCGTAGGAGAATCCACCTGGTAAAACCACGCAATCCTCAGTTGTAAAGTGTGATAAATCGCTATCCTTATGCCAAAACATTTCTACAGGATACCCAAGATCTTTTTCTAAAGCATCTTGCATGTCTCTATCGCAGTTGGAACCAGGAAATACAACAACACCAAATTTCATATTTATACGGTTTACTTAGTAAGGTAAAATTGAAGGTCAAAGGTACCAAAAACCCTTAAAAAAAGGCTGTTAAATTCTTCACTTAACCTAAGTGGTTATACACAATAACCGCCAAGGCTGACCAAAACAGGATATTGGGTATAAAAAGACTTTTAGGAACCGAATAAGCAAAGCTTATAAAGCAAGCTAATGGCGTTAATACAATGGCCGAAGCATATAAAGCTTGGGCGGAGAAAATAATGGGTTGGAATAGGGTTAAAATAAGTACCAACAATAATACCAACCAATATTTTCGAACCTGTATAATAAAACGCGACTGCTGATCCTGCCAATAAAATAATCCAGTAAAAAATTGCAAGGCGATCAAAGCTAAGGTTAAGATTACCTTTATATTAGGCCTAATAAGGGGATTTTTCCAATCTAAACGAGGCAGGTATTGTTTAAACTCCTGAGGACCACTGGTTAAATAAACAAAAGTGAAAATAAAATAAAACGGTAGTAAAATACCCATTAACAAAACCAACCATTCTGCTAATTTAAAGGGTCTAATAATGGTTAAAGCAAATAAAACCACTGGAATTAAAATGGCAATGGGTGAATATAATAAAATGGAACATCCAAGCAGGAGTCCAATATTAAACTCTAATGATTTCGGTTGATTTTGATCGTATAATCTTAACAATTTTACCAATATCCAAATAACCAAAGAGTTGGCTACCAAACCCGAACTTATTACATCCCAATAAGGGAAAAGTGCCGTAAGTATAATGTAGGTAAAGCCAGGTAAATAACTTACCTGCTGAAACATTTTTAATTTACTCATTAAAATATTTAAGCGAACTGCTTGGCTTAAAATTAGGAGTTGAAATAAAATAATTAAAACAAAAGGAGGTAAGGTTTTTACATAATTTACCAGAATATAGGGCAACAACCCATCCGAAGCATTAGCAATAACCATGGGTGGGCTTATCCAAATATGGAAATGCAAAGCAACACTTAGCAATACTAAAAAAAGTAAATTAATATCGGACCTATCTCTAAATAAAAAAACCACTGTGCTTATTTAATTTGGATTTTAGCAAAACCAATTCTATCCTTATATTGATAAGGTACAATGGCTTCGTTATCGCCTGTTTGTTTTAAAGAACGAGGCATCCATTCATATTTTTTTTCTGCTAAAATAACATTAGCTCCTTTGGATAATAATCCATCCTTACCTAATGAATTAATAACAAATTGACTTATTCCTCTTTCTTTCTTTTGGTAAACAAACGTACTTCCTGCATTATTTTCTATCAACCCATATCCAATAAACTGGTCTACATTCATATCGGATTGGCTCTTATCAATGGTTTTTACCCAGTGGATGCTTCCCTTGGTGTCAATAGAAACCAACGCAATTTTATTTGCATTATAAGTAACAGATGGATAACCAAACCCAGCATATGGATTCATCCATGGATTAAACATAAAAGGCGACATGCCCCAACCAAATCTCGCCCATGGATAAAATCCAAAAGGTCGATTCCAATAACTAAACATATATGGATTGTAAAAAGCACCACCATAAAAATAATCCCATCTTGAAAAGGCACTTCTATTACTATACGTTTCTGCAGCTTCTGCAACCATTACAACACTTCCGTCTGCTTGCACATTTATTTTATCAAAATAAAAATTATCAAATGCATCTTTTAAATTTCTTTTTGAACTTACTGCTGCTCTCAAAGCATCGGTAAACCTACTTGCATTGCTTGTAATTTCTTTTTTAGCTTTGATGTCCCAGATATAAGAATAGATTCCTTCTACATTTCCTTTTTTCTCTACTGCATAAAACGAATTTAAAATCACACGTCCATTTACATTGTCTAATTTTAAACGAATATCGTCCAATAATAAGGTGGTATTTACAATGGGAGACTCTACCGCTTCGGAACCGTCTGCAGCTAAATACAACAAGCTAACTGCTGGTGCAGCATTGGCAAGTGTCATATTACGTAAACAAAATAAATTTCCTTTATTATCTAACGCAAAATCCGATAACACACTTGTTTTATTTTGTGCATTCACATTGATAGTTGCATCATTTATAATATCAAAATCACTATTTAATGTAACTACTTTCACTTTTAGTGAATTTGCTTTAGTTGTGTTTACTGAGAAAAGTTTTATTTGGGAATGATCATCGCTCTCTAATAAATTAAACACTTTTGGATGGGAGCCTGGACGAATATTATTAGCCGTATCAATTATTTTTGGCTGACCTACTAATTGACCCTCATTATTTAAAGTTGCTGCAGCAGCATATACCGTTGTATTGCCTTGAAATTGATAAAATAAAACTACCTTATCAGCCGATTTTATAAATTGAATATCTCTAATGGAAGCCGGGATAAAAGCAAGGTCGTTTTGCTTTACCAATTGCATTTGTGCATTGTATAATGCAATCGTAGATACGCCTGCATTTTTCTTATAGATCCAATAATTATTAGCTACTTTTCCTAGTATCTCATATTGCATCCCTTCCTTGTCTGTCTTTTCAATACCAGACACAACATAAGACTGTGCAAAAGAAGCTTGAAGACCCAATGAAAGTGTAATGAATAGTGTAAAAATTAGCTTTTGCATAGAAATAAAATTTATACGACAAATTTAGTACATAATTAGTTTGCAACTACTTTTGGCGATAATATTAACGCCTTTTTAAATTTTAAAAAAATAGTCCTAACCCTCTGTTAAACGGACTCCATTGGATTGAATGGCTAATTCATATACGGCCCCCTCTTTAACTGGATAATTGGGTAACCCATGACTTATCGGGAAGTCATAACAAACTGGGTAATTGAATTCCTGCACATGAGATTGAATGATTTCAAAAGCACCGGCACCAATATCGGTAGGCTCGTCTCGCATATCCGAAAAACCGCCAATAACAAGACCAGCCAAATTATTAAATAAATGTGCATTTTTCATTTGAATGACCATTCTGTCCAAGTTATAATGATACTCTCCAATATCTTCTAAAAACAAAATTTTGCCTTGGGTATCCATGCTGTTTTGGGAACCTATCAAATGTGCAATCAAACATAAATTACCTCCAATTAGCGGCGCGGTCACGGAGCCTAATTTGTTGAAAGGATGGGCGGGTGCTAAGTAACTGGTTTTTTGTCCTTCTAATATTTGTTTGAATGCTTGTATATAAGCCTCCCCCTCCGACCCTTTATTAAATGCCGCTGCCATAGGACCATGAATACTCATGATTCCTTTTTTTTGCAAGGCAGCATGCAACACTGTGATGTCGCTAAACCCAATTACCCATTTAGGATGCGCCATCATTTTCGTAAAATCTAGTTCGTCGATAATTCTGCTTAATCCATAGCCACCCCTTGCACATAAAATAGCTTTTACATTTTTATCATCCATCATTTCTTGCAAATCTGCTGTGCGTTCTGCATCAGTGCCGGAATACGTAAAATGTTTTCCACCAACCGTTTTACCCAATTTTACGGTATAGCCCCAGCTAGTAAGGGTTTCAATACATTTTTCTACTCTTTCTACCGGAATGGTTCCAGCAGGACATACCACGCCAATAAGGTCGCCGACTTGTAGGTTTTGAGGTTGAATCATACCGCAATATTAAGTACTTTTGCAACAATGAAGACGCCTAAACGATATTTGATTACGGCTGCCCTGCCTTATGCCAACGGTTTAAAACATATTGGTCACTTAGCAGGCGCCTATTTACCTGCCGATATTTATGTGCGCTATTTGAAAGCGCAGAAAAGAGATGTGGTTTTTGTATGTGGAAGTGATGAGCACGGAACAGCCATTCCTATTCAAGCTACTAAGGAAGGAACTACTGCGCAAGCCATAATTGACAAGTACCATCCTATAATTGAACAAAACTTTAAGGATCTGGGTATTACTTTTGATATTTATCATAGAACAAGTGATCCTTTGCACCATGAAACGGCCAGTGCATTTTTTAAAGATTTAGAAAGCCGTGGTGATTTAGAAACCAAAACAAGCGAACAATATTTTGACGAGCAAGCCAATACTTTTTTAGCAGACCGTTATATAAAAGGCACTTGTCCTAACTGTGGACATAACGAAGCCTACGGCGATCAGTGTGAAAAATGTGGCAAGAGTTTAAGCCCCGAAGAATTAATTAATCCCGTTAGTACCTTAAGCGGTAACGCGCCCATAAAAAAGGAAACCACCCATTGGTATTTACCTTTAAATAGACATGAAGATTTTTTACGTAAGTGGTTATTAGAAGAACATGCGCAAGATTGGCGACCTGCTGTAGTGGGTCAATGTAAAAGTTGGATTGAAGGTGGCTTACAACCTCGTGCCGTTACACGAGATTTGGATTGGGGTGTAAAGGTTCCTGTTGCAGGCGGTGATGGCAAAGTATTGTATGTATGGTTTGATGCCCCTATTGGATACATTAGTGCTACCAAGCAATGGGCAATTAATAATGATAAGGATTGGAAACCTTATTGGAATGATCCAGAAACAAAGTTGGTACACTTTATTGGTAAGGACAATATAGTATTTCACTGTATTATTTTCCCTGTGATGTTAAAATTGCATGGAAATATTTTACCAGAGAATGTTCCTGCTAATGAGTTTATGAATTTAGAAGGGGATAAGATGAGTACTTCCAGAGGTTGGAGTATTGAGATGGATGATTACATTAATAAATGGATTAAGAAAGAAAATGGTGGCGAGTCCTTAGCGGATTGTTTACGTTTTTATTTAAACTCCATTGCGCCCGAATCTAAGGATAGTGAATTTACTTGGAAGGGTTTTCAGGATGCAGTAAATGGAGAGCTCGTAAGCATCTTTGCCAACTATATAAACAGAACTTGGGTGTTGATGCATAAGCTTACCAAAGGAAAAGTGCCGCCTATACATCCAGACTTATTGGATGATGATGACCAGGCTTTGCTCCTTAGTGTAAAAGAAACAAAAGAAAAAGTAACTACGTTATTAGAGCAATATAAATTCAGAGATGCACAATTTGAAGTGGTAAACTTAGCACGCTTGGGTAACCAATACATGCAGAAGAAAGAACCCTGGATTTTAGCAAAAAATATTGAAACTGATCCTACTGCTCAAGCTAAAATTGATAATTGCATGCATGGTTGTTTACAATTATCTGCCAACCTAGCTATTTTAATCAATCCATTCCTTCCGTTTACAGCAAAAAAGATGTGTCACTTAATGAAAGTGGTACCCAAAATGTTAGAATGGGAAAATGCAGGCAACTTTAATTTATTAAAAGTGGGCTATAGTTTACGTCCCCCTGAATTGTTATTTAGAAAAATTGAAGACGAAGAAATCGCTACCGAGTTAGCACAACTAAAAGCTAATGCGGAAGCTAAAAAAACAAAAATGGAAACTACAAATAATACAACAGCTGAAAAAGGTGCTAATGAAAACGCAAATGAAAAAGGGATCACTCCTTTGAAACCAGAAATTGTTTTTGACGATTTTGGTAAAATTGATTTGCGCGTAGGTACCATTGTGGAAGCAAAGAAAGTAGAGAAGGCCGATAAATTATTAGAACTATTAGTGGACCTTGGTTTTGAAAAAAGAACTATTTTATCAGGCATTGCAATGCATTTTTATCCGGAAGATATTGTTGGGAAGCAAGTAACCATTGTTGCTAATTTAGCGCCTCGCAAAATGCGCGGCATTGAAAGCAAGGGTATGATTTTAATGGCCGAAGATGAAAATGGTAAATTATACTTTGTGAGCCCAAGTGAAGCCATCGCAGCAGGCAGCGGTATTTCATAAGAATTTAGTCAATTAATTTTAGCCCCTTATATTTTATTAAGGGCTAAAAATATAAAGGCCCCGGATCGGGGCCTTTATTATACAAGCAAGCAATCGCGCAAAACATACGCAATTTGAGAAAACACAACTTAAGAATAGCTAATACACTCTTTATTTTCCTTATCGGTATATGCTAATCCATACTGTTTTAAAACCTCAGCAGGTACACCATTCCATTGATTTGGAACATTGCCCATATAGCCTAAATCATGTACACCAATTTCGGAGGTATAAAATCCAGTCGTTACTAAATCACGCATTTTATTAAAGAAGCTCACACCCTGAGAAACCTCGGGCTTTGCTTTTTTCGGATAGGCAATCTCGTCCACAATGCCAATTTGTTCAGCAGGTGTACAAGCAATAAATTGTTTGCCATGTTTATTGGTGCTGTGTCTGTCCAACCATTTTAAGCCCCCTCTAACAGGCACTTGATGCTCGGGCATATCTTTTACAATAAACTCTATAAAGTCCGGCACTTTAGCGTCCGATGCCGAACCACTTACTTTGTCCTTTGGCATAATTATATCTCCCAATACTTTGATAGTAGCCATTTCATGCAGATCAAAAAATTTAGGACCTGCTTTAATTTTTGCTAAGTAATCCTTTTCTTCTTGCATTCTGTCCTCATCTAATGCAACTACTGTATTAGGATCTTTTGCCATTGACATGAATACACTTGCAGATACTGAAGTGAAAAACAATGCTTTGATCGAACTTCGTCTGTCCATAATATTTTGTTTTAAAGCTGATTAAAGTTTAATGGGAGATAAATTATATATTTTGTTTTTTCAACTGATCTAAAATATACTCTGAGGTACGCATAGACAATGCTAAAATAGTCCATGTAATATTCTTATCTGCTTGAGATGTGAATACCGATCCGTCTACACAGAATAAATTATTGCAATCATGTGCCTGACCCCATGCATTTAATGCTGATGTCTTTTTATCATTACCCATTCTTACTGTACCCGCTTCGTGGATAATATTACCAGGGTTTGACAAGCCATAATTATTGCTTGCGTCGTCCTGGTCGCCCCATGTAATTACCGCACCCATCTCGTGCATAATTTCACGGAAGGTTTCCTTCATGTGTTTTGCTTGTTTAATTTCATATTCTGAATTCTTACAATCAAATTGCAATACCGGAATACCATACTTATCAACTACTTCTGCATCTATTTTACAATGATTTTCAAAACGAGGAACTGCTTCGCCACGACCACCCATTCCAACAGTTGCACCATAAAAGAAACGAACATCTTCTTTTAAAGAAGCTCCATATCCGCCTTCTTCCTTGGTTTTGCCATTTACTTGGAATTTTCCATTCATACCTTGCATACCCATACCAAAGCCATAACTAGGTTGACTCATACCACCCCAGTACTCAATATGGTATCCGCGAGGGAAATCTAATTTTTTATTATCCAACCACCAAGGTGTATACACGTGCATACCGCCTACTCCATCCTCATTGTAACGCTTACGTCCAAATAAACTTGGTATCACACCACCTAACGCTGCACCAGTAGAGTCATGTAAATAATGTCCTACCACACCACTACTATTGGCCAATCCATTTGGATGTTTTTGTGATTTCGAGTTTAATAGTAAACGAGCTGTCTCACAAGTACTTGCTCCAAGGATTACTACTTTAGCATTAATTTGATATTCTAATTTGTCAAATTTATTTACATAAGAAACGCCTACCGCCTTCCCTTCTCGATCTGTCACAACTTCACGCGCCATGGCGCCTGTAATTAAATCTACATTGCCTGTCATGATTGCTGGCTTCACTAAAACAGAAGAGGAAGAAAAGTCGCCATATACTTTACAAGAACGATTACATTGACCGCAATAAAAACATACACCACGCTCGTCATTTATTTTTTTAGTTAAAATAGACAAACGAGATGGGATTACTGGGATGTTAATGCCAGTAGCCGCTTTCTTAAACATCAATTCGTGTAAGCGTGGTTTAGGAGGTGGTAAAAAAATACCGTCTGGGTCATTCTCTAATCCTTCATTTGTTCCGTATACACCAATTAATTTATCAATTTTATCGTAGTAAGGTTTTACATCCTCGTAGCCAATTGGCCAGTCATCACCTAATCCATCTATACTGTGTCTTTTGAAATCCTTTGGTCCAAAACGCAAAGAGATACGTCCCCAGTGATTAGTACGTCCGCCTACCATTCTCGCTCTCCACCAATCAAAGTGGTCCGATCCTTTTGTTTGTGTATAAGGCTCACCGTCAATTTCCCAACCCCAATAACATCCATCAAATTCACCAAATGGACGAAACTTTGAGCTTGCACCTCTACGCGGTGAATCCCAAGGATTTTTTAATTGAGCCGAATTTTTTGCAGGATCATAATCTGGACCCGCTTCTAATAAACAAACCTTTAAACCAGCTTTGGCTAAAACATAGGCTGCCATTCCACCTCCAGCTCCAGAACCCACAATAACCGCGTCGTATTTTTTAGGCGCTATTTTTACTTGAACTTTTGACATAATACAATCGTTTTCTAGTATGATTTGAGAGAATGAATTTAGTGAATTATTTAAATGGTTTATAATTTTTTTTATAAAAGTTTGCGCAAAAAAAATACCCGCTATAAAAGCGGGTATTGAAAATTAAACTTGTTTATCCAAGGCCTAACTACAACCCATAGAAGTTCCACAGTTCAAGCATTTGTAACAAGTACCGCTACGAATAGTGATATGTCCACAAGTGCTACATGCTGGCGCATCGCTTTGCATACCTTTTGCAGCTGCAGTAACATTATCCATTGGTCTTTCTGATTCACCCACCGCTGCTACCACATTTGCTTTAGCAACAGGAGCTGTAGCAGCTGTTGGTGCTGTTACGCGAATGCTGCTTAACTCAGGCTTGCCAACTAATGTGATATCACCTGCTTCACCTAAATTCTCTACCGTTGGCTTGTCTAATACATGTACTAAATCGGTTCGGCCTAAATATTCATAAGCTAATGAACGGAAGATGAAGTCCACGATAGATGTGGTAGTTTTAATATTTGGATGATCCACCATACCTGATGGCTCAAACTTAGTGAATACGAATTTATCAACGAACTCTTCTAAAGGCACACCATATTGTAAACCTACTGAAATAGAAATAGCAAAACAGTTCATTAAGCTACGTAAGGTAGATCCTTCTTTTGCTAAGTCAATGAATAATTCACCAACCGTTCCGTCATTGTATTCACCTGTTCTTAAGAACAATACTTGACCGCCAATTCTTGCTTTTTGTGTAAAGCCACGACGCTTAGCTGGTAAGGATTTGCGCTCAACAATGCGAGACAATTGACGCTTCAATACAGTATCGGTTGAAGTAGTCATTCTCTTTTGAACTTCTTCTAATAATTCATCAACAGTTAAGTTGCTAAGGTCTACCAATTGAGAACCCGCTTCTGCTGCTGCTTCTGCTTCAACATCAGCGTCATCGGTTTTCTTTTTCTTATCCGACTTTGTGGATAATGGTTGACTTAATTTAGAACCATCACGGTATAAAGCATTTGCTTTTAAACCTAATTCCCAACTCATTAAATAAGAGTCAGCAATTTCTTCAACAGTTGCTTCGTTTGGTAGGTTGATTGTTTTTGAAATCGCACCAGATAAGAATGGTTGACATGCAGCCATCATTCTGATATGACCATGAGCGTGAATATATCTAACTCCTTTTTTACCATTTTTGTTCGCACAATCAAATACTGGCAAGTGTGCAGGATCTAAGTCTGGCGCACCTTCTACAGTCATGGTACCACAAACATAATCGTTTGCTTCGTCAATTTGATCTTCGGTAAATCCTAATGCTTCTAATAAATTAAAGCTCCAGTCTGCAAATACTTCTTCTTTAAATCCTAATCTTGTTAAACAAGTATCACCTAAAGTGAAACGGTTAAAGATGAACCCGATTTCGAATGCAGATTTAGCTGCGCCGTTTAATTTAGTTATTTCCTCTTGTGTAAATCCTTTTGCTAATAAAGATGCATCATTAATGTGTGGTGCACCTGTAAAGCTTGCATGACCTACTGCAAAATTAACAATCGCATCGTTTTGTGCTTGTGTATATCCTAAATTCTTTAATGCTTGAGGAACGGATTGGTTAATGATTTTGAAATACCCACCACCAGATAATTTTTTAAATTTCACTAACGCAAAATCTGGTTCAACACCTGTAGTATCACAATCCATTACTAAACCAATGGTTCCTGTTGGAGCAATTACCGTTGTTTGTGCATTTCTATAACCATATTTTTCTCCCAACTTCACTGCGTCATCCCAAGCTTTAGTTGCCGCTTTCAATAAATAGTCAGGTGTGTATTGTGCTTTAATTCCCTGAGGCTTAATTTCAATTCCTACATAAGCATCTGCATCATATGCTGCTGCACGGTGATTACGCATTACACGTAACATATCTTCCTTGTTTTCCGCATACTTATCAAACGCACCTAAGAAGCTCGCCATTTCAGCAGATGTTTTGTAAGCTATACCTGTCATGATAGCTGTAATAGCACCTGCAATACCACGTGCCTCTTCGCTATCATAAGGAATACCACTAACCATTAACATAGAGCCAAGGTTTGCAAAACCTAAACCTGTGGTTCTGTAATCGTATGACAATTGCGCCACTTCTTTTGAAGGGAACTGCGCCATTAAAATAGATACTTCTAAAACCGTCTGCCATAATCTTGTAGTGTATTCAAACCCTTCAACATCAAATGAGTTATCTGACTCGTCAAAGAATTTTCTTAAATTGATTGAAGCCAAGTTACATGCAGTGTTGTCTAAGAACATGTATTCTGAACATGGGTTAGATGCATTAATGCGTCCACCTTTTGGACAAGTATGCCACTCATTAATGGTAGTATCATATTGTGTACCTGGATCCGCACATCGCCAAGCAGCGTTTGCAATTTGCTCCCACACTTCTCTTGCAGGAACCGATTTCATAACGCGACCGTCGGTACGTGCTTTTAATTCCCAGTTGCCATTTTCTGACAATGCTTTAAAGAAACTATTTGGGATACGAACCGAGTTATTTGAGTTTTGACCTGAAACAGTTGCATACGCTTCTCCTTCATATCCATTATCATAACCAGCCGCAACCAATGCAGCTACTTTATCTTCTTCCTGTACTTTCCAGTTAATAAATTCTAATACTTCTGGGTGATCTAAATCCAAACAAACCATTTTAGCAGCACGACGTGTTGTACCACCTGATTTGATAGCACCTGCAGCACGGTCACCAATTTTTAAGAAGCTCATTAAACCACTTGATGAACCACCACCAGATAATTTTTCGTTCGCTCCTCTAATTTGAGAGAAGTTCGTTCCTACTCCAGAACCATATTTGAAAATTCTTGCTTCTCTTGTCCACAAATCCATGATACCACCCTCATTCACTAAATCATCACTCACACTTAAAATAAAACACGCATGTGGTTGAGGACGCTCGTAAGCACTAGTTGATCTTTTCAATTGCTTGTCAATTGGATCTACATAATAGTGACCTTGCGCGCCTCCAGTAATACCATAGCTTTCGTGTAATCCTGTATTAAACCATTGTGGCGAGTTTGGCACACATGCTTGGTTTAAGATACTATATACTAATTCTTCATAGAATACTTGTGCATCATTTGTAGTTGCGAAATAACCATAACGCTCCCCCCAAACTCTCCAACAATTTGCCATACGATGTGCAACTTGTTTAACAGAAGTTTCTCTACCCAATGAACCATCGGCTTGAGGCACGCCCGCTTTTCTAAAATATTTTTGCGCTAAAATGTCCGTAGCAATTTGACTCCATTGTTTTGGAACTTCTACGTTTGTCATTTCAAATACTTTTTCTCCGTTTGGATTTTTAATTACGCTATCACGATAGTCGTACTCAAATTGATCAAATGGAGAAACATTGTCTTTGGTGAATCGGCGAGAGAATTCTAATCCTTTTTTCGCAGTGGTTTTTGTTTTTGGAGTAGCCATGGTCGTATTCTATTTTTAGGATGTTGGTTATGTTCCAAATAGGTTTTTTGAAAAACCTTGATGGGTAGACGAAAATATCCTTTGCTTTCCACAATTCCATTACCGAAATATCAACAGCTGTGGAAAATTGATGTGAACAATTCGAAAGTCCACAACCCCATTGAATTCCATGATTTATCCCCACCCATTGTTAGTTTCTTATTAAAAAAATAGGGCTCATTTCAGTTTTTTTTGTAATAAATGGAAAGTATGCGTTTATATAAGCTTAAAATTGATATTTTTGATGCCTAAGCGGTGCGTAATTATACAACTGGATTCAACATGAAACAAAAGATATTAGACAACATTGGTAAGCAGAAAGCAAATACAAACAAAGCTTTCGCCGTGTTGTTAGATCCGGATAAATTAACGAGCCAAGGATTATTAGATACCTTACAATTAGCTAAAGACGCGTCGGTGGATTATTTTTTTGTAGGAGGTAGTTTGGTGGTTACAGACACTTTAGACAAAGTAGTTACGACCATCAAATCCAACTGCGAAATACCTGTTGTTTTATTCCCTGGTTCACCAGATCAAATCACCCCTAAAGCAGATGCTTTATTATACCTATCCTTGATTTCTGGTCGCAACCCCGAATTATTAATTGGCCAGCATGTAATAAGTGCCCCTTTTGTAAAACAAAGTGGGCTTGAAATTATACCCGTTGGTTACATGTTAATTGACGGAGGAACACCAACCACCGTATCCTATATTTCTAATACCAACCCTATTCCTTCCAACAAAAATGACATCGCTTCTTGCACAGCGATGGCAGGTGAAATGTTGGGACTAAAAGTAATTTACATGGATGCGGGTAGTGGTGCACAACGTGCCATTCCTACCAACATGATTAGTCAGGTAGCGAAGTATGTTCAAATTCCTATTATTGTTGGAGGAGGTATCACCAGCGCCGAAAAAGCAAAAGAAAATTGTTTAGCAGGGGCCGACATTATAGTAGTTGGCAATGCAATTGAAAAAGATGCTGCATTAATCAAAGAAATGGCTAGCGCAATACATAGCCTAAATAAATAGGCTACTCATATTGAATTTAGAAGCTCATCATTTCCTTAAACTTAACTGTTTGTCGACGACTGATTTCAATTTTTTCGCCACCTTTTAGTTCCACTAATAATCCTCCGTTAAAATAGGGTTCAATTTTTTCAATCCAATGAAGGTTAATGATATGTTTGCGGTTAGCCCTGAAAAATACACGCTCATCCAAACGATCTTCCAATGAGTTTAAGGATTTTAATATCAGTGGTTTATGGGTGGAGAAATACACTTTCGCATAATTTCCCACGCTTTCAAAGAGTCTGATTTCTGAAAGTTTTACGAACCAACATTTTTCTCCGTCCTTCACAAATACTTGATCTGCCTCGGTTAATGGACCACGACTTGTTCCCATTAAACTTGCTTGCTCTAACTGAATTTCGGTTTGTAATTTTTGGATTGCATCAGCCAAACGTAATGGATCAATTGGTTTTAATAAATAATCCAATGCATTTACTTCAAAAGCTTTTAAAGCAAACTCATCATAGGCTGTCGTAAAAATTACCCTAGGCGCTTTTTCTAATTCTGCCAACAAATCAAATCCGGTTTTGCCTGGCATTTGAATATCCAAAAATATTAAGTCGGGACGTGTTAAATCAATTTTTTCAACACCTTCCTCTACATTACTAGCTTCATCCACTACTTGTATTTCTGGATGTTGTTCCAATAATTTTTTTAATTCATTTCTTGCCAATCGCTCGTCGTCAACAATAATCGCTTTAATTGGGGTAGTAGACATGACTTTGTTTTTATCTTTTATGCTAATGAATAGGTATCGCTAATTTGGCAGTTACTTGATTGTGTTCACATTGATATAATTCAAATAAAGCTTCTCCTTGATATAATATATTTAATCTTTCTCTTGTACTTTGTAAACCAAAACCGTCATTTTCAGAAGGCTTTAATAAGCCGGTGTTCATTACTTTTAAGACCAACTTATTTTGATCAAATTTGGAAATAATTTTAATTAAACAATCGCCAGGTTGCTTGCTAAGTCCATGTTTAATGGCATTCTCCACCAATGTTTGTAGCATCATAGGTGGTATTTGATTTTGCAAGGTGGCCTCTTCAATTTCATATACCACTTTAAGCCTGTCCGCAAAACGGATGTACTCTAAGGCTAAATAATCTTTTACAATAGTCAACTCTTTTTCCAAACTAGTTACTTGAATTTTATCACTTTGAATACTGCTCCTTAAAATATTACTTAGCTCGGTAATAGCTTTTCTTGATCGCTTTGGATCCTCATCCACCAATGCTCTTATACTATTTAAGGCGTTAAAAATAAAATGCGGATTCATTTGAGACTTAATCGTTTTTAATTCTAGCTCTTTGATTAAGGTTTCCAACTTTACTTTTTTAATTTCTTCTTTATTCGCAAATTCAATATAATGCCATAAAGTATAAATAGATATCCATACAAAAAAAATGGGGGTGTCTAATATGAGTCCAAAAAATAAACGTCTTAATACCCTAGCTCCATTCCAGTTGGACAATATTGCATCCATTGAAAATACAAAACGCGTGCTTTCGGTTTTTGACAAGTCTCTACCTGGCTCGATAAGTCTTAAAATTTCTATTAAAGAACTATTTATTAAACTGTATGAAAAGGAGAAGAAAAGAACCAATAGAAAAATTTTCCACCACTGACGTGATGGAGTTGGTGGTCTTAACTTATTGAAAATAATAGTCTTTCTCAGTAAATGGGTTAAAGTAACACCCAACAATACACTCATTACAATTCGCTGAAAAAACACAAAACTGATTTGCCTTTCAAGCACATAGGCGAATAAGAAAATTGTTAGGGCATAACTTACCCAACCCCCAATTTGACAAACCCAGTAAATGGAATGTTGCTTTTTCATGTAGTCAAATTTACTCATTTAGGGTTGTTTTCGTAGTCATTTATTCGACTAATGGTAATATCCCTAGATAAATGGGGTTATTCATTCTGCTTTAAAACTTTTGGCCTTTTTTTATGTTATTAACTTACTTTTACAATACAATTTGTTCAAAATGCACTTTGAGGCTGGCCCACTATTAAAAACAATCAATAATCCCGGAGATCTTAAAAAAGTATCTAGGGAAAAATTGCATCAGGTTTGCGATGAACTTCGTCAATATATTATTGATGTGGTAAGCGTTCAGGGCGGTCACTTTGCTTCTAGCTTGGGGGTGGTAGAATTAAGCGTTGCATTACATTATGTTTACAATACGCCCTATGACCAATTGGTATGGGATGTAGGCCATCAGGCTTATGGACATAAAATTTTAACAGGTCGCAGAGAAGATTTTGTTACCAATAGAAAGTATAAAGGCATGAGCGGTTTTCCAAAACGTTCCGAGAGCCCTTATGACACTTTTGGTGTTGGCCACTCTTCTACTTCTATCTCAGCTGCTTTAGGCATGTCCATGGCAGCTAAATACAAAGGTGAGGATCGCAAATCCGTAGCCATTATCGGAGACGGTTCCATGACAGCGGGTATGGCTTTTGAAGCCATGAATCATGCAGGCGTCGCAGATAGCGATATGCTCATAGTACTCAACGACAATTGTATGAGTATTGACCCCAATGTTGGCGCTCTTAAAAGTTACTTAACCGATATTAGTACGTCCCCTACTTACAATAAATTTAGAGACGAACTTTGGAATGTAATGGGCAAAATGCCTATTGGCAAAAACTTTACCCGAGAAATGGCATCCAAGGTGGAAGCGGGTTTGAAAGGAGTCGTATCCAAAAGCAGTAATTTATTTGAAGCCTTAAACCTGCGCTATTTTGGCCCCATTGATGGTCATAATATCACGCAGTTAGTGGATACCTTAAAAGACCTTAAAACTATACCTGGACCTAAAATATTACATATTTTAACTGTAAAAGGTAAAGGATACGAATTGGCAGAAAAAGATCAAACTAAATGGCATGCACCTGGCTTGTTTGATAAATTAACAGGTGAAATTATTAAGAAAAAAGTGGATGTTCCGCAACCTCCTAAATACCAGGATGTTTTTGGTAAAACCATACTTACCCTTGCAGAAGCGAATAAAAATATAATGGGTGTTACGCCAGCAATGCCAAGTGGTTCCTCTTTAAAATTTATGATGGACGCGATGCCTCACAGAGCATTTGATGTAGGCATTTGCGAACAACATGCCGTTACCTTAAGTGCTGGTTTAGCAACTCAGGGAATGAAAGTTTTTTGTAATATTTACAGCTCTTTTATGCAACGCGCTTACGATCAAGTAATACACGATGTAGCCATACAAAAACTACCTGTTGTATTTTGTTTAGATCGTGCTGGTTTAGTTGGTGAGGATGGTCCAACACACCACGGCTGTTATGACATTTCCTTTTTTAGATGTATTCCAAATATGATTATTTCTGCGCCAATGAATGAACAAGAGTTGCGCAATTTAATGTATACCTCCCAACTTGAATCAACTCAACTTCCATTTGTGATTCGCTATCCAAGAGGAGAAGGCGTAATGGTAGATTGGGAAAAGCCTTTTGAAACCATTCAAATTGGTAAAGGAAGAAAATTAAAAGACGGAAAAGATATTGCTATTTTAAGTTTAGGGCATCCTGGAAATTTTGCACAAACAGCCATCCGTAATTTAAGATCTGAAGGCATCGATCCAGCACATTTTGATATTCGTTTTGTAAAGCCATTGGACGAAGCATTACTTCATGAGGCATTTAGTAATTATGCAAAAATTATTACGGTAGAAGATGGAACAGTGGTAGGTGGAATGGGTTCTGCATTATTGGAATTCATGAACACGCATGGTTACCAAAATCAAGTAACTATTTTGGGTATTCCTGATACCATTGTAGAGCATGGAAGCTTAAAGGAATTACACCATGAATGTCACTACGACGCATTGGCCATTGCCGATGCCGTAAAAGCCTTACTAGCAAAGGATTATTTAGTAGAGGCTTAATTTAAGCTAGGATCAAAATCACCCTCTCCATCCAAAGGAGCATCTTTGAAGCTTTCTAAATCTGCCTTGCTTTCCCAAGCATCAAAAGTGTCTACATGTCCTGGCTCTAAATCGTCTTCTCTATTTTCATTCCATTCAATAATGAAATTATTTTTCCCTTCGCCCACCATTAAGCGCATGTACTTTTGTTGCGATAATTCTAATATAGATAAGAATAAAAACAAAGCATGAACACGGTCCTCGCAGATATCAAATACCTTTTCAAAAGAAACTGTTTTTTCGAGCGCTACTAAATCTAACAAATGTGTTCTGCTGCCTTCCATGGTGTAGTTGTATCTCACCACGGTGTGTACTGGTTTGTTTTGACGATCCTGTAAACGCGTCATTACTTTTTCAAAAGACTTCATTAATTTAAACAAAGTAACAGTGTGTAATTCCGTTCCTTCTGCAGCTTCTTCACCCACCAATGACATTTCATGTGTAATATTTCCACGCTTCATCATAAGCATTCTCAATGCTTCCAAATCGGCCATCTGAACAGCTGCCTCCTTGTATTTTTTATACTCTAAAATCTTATCAATTAATTCCTGCCTTGGATCAATTTCATTTCCTTGAGCATCTATTTCTTTTCTTGGTAATAATAATTTTGCTTTAATACGCATTAAAGTAGATACAAATAAAATAAACTCACTGCTTAATTCAATGTTCAACTTGTCTTGATTGTGGATGAAATCCAAAAAGTCGTTGATGATTTTTGTGATTTGAATATTGTAAATATCCATCTCATCTCTTTCAATAAAGAATAACAAAAGATCAAATGGGCCCTCAAATTGGTCCACTTTAATAGAATAATTAGCATGCTGACTCATAGTGTACAAAGAAACGCAAATTTTAGACAAAAATGGAGCATCTTTGGGCAAATTATACCTGAATGCATAAGAACTGGACTAGCTGGCTTGTTTTTGCCCTACTCGCCATAATTTGGGGCAGCTCCTTTATTCTTATGAAGGAGGGTTTAAAAGCCTTTAATCCTTACCAGGTGGCCTCCTTAAGGATGTTGTCTGCAGGCATTATTTTGCTACCCTTTGCCATTAAAGCTATCCAACGAGTCCCTTCCAATAAATTGGCGCTGGTTATTTTATCCGGCATTTTAGGGAACTTTATACCTGCCTATCTTTTTTGCATAGCAGAGACGCAAATTGACAGTTCATTGGCTGGCATTTTAAACTCACTTACCCCCATGTTTACAATTATTGTAGGGGTATTATTTTTTAAAGTCCAAACCAATTTGGCAAAAATAATTGGTATGGTCATTGGATTTATTGGACTAAGCGTTTTGCTGGCAGCCGGTAAAAATATGAGCTTTCACAATTTATCATTTGCAAGTTTGGTGCTATTAGCCACTTTATTTTATGGCATTAATGTAAACATTGTTGGCAGGTACATGCAACAATTGGGTTCTTTAAATGTAGCTTCCATTGCCTTTGCATTTTTAATTATTCCAAGTGCGCTTGTTCTTTTTACTACAGGCTATTTTAAAAATGATTTTACGAACCCAACCGTTTTACGTTCATTAGCAGCCAGTAGTGTGTTAGGAATTATTGGCACTTCCATGGCCACGATTTTATTTTATTATTTGGTAAAACAATCGGGCATGCTATTCGGATCCATGGTTACCTATGGCATCCCAGTGGTTGCCGTTGCCTGGGGCCTATTGGATGGGGAAAGTTTAAGCGGGGTACAAATAGGATGTTTGGGTCTTATTCTTTTTGGCGTATGGATTGTGAACAGAGGACACCTAAGGTTTACAAAAAAACAGGACGCTTCTTAAATACATTAAAGCACTGGATAAAACTATTTTGTACAATTAAACCGTCATAATTTCTTTTTCTTTTGCTTCAAGATGCTTGTCCACTAAAGCAATATGCTTATCGGTTAATCCCTGAATTTCTTCTTCCGCTCCTTTACAAATATCTTCACTAGCGCCATCTTTTTGTAGTTTCTTTACTTTCTCAATATGGTCTCTTCTAATATTGCGAATAGCCACTTTACTATGCTCTCCTTCGGCTGCTGCTTTCTTGTATAATTCTTTACGACGCTCTTCGGTTAAAGGTGGCATAAACAATCTAATATTGATACCATCATTTTGAGGCGTGATGCCAATATTAGCGGCCATTATAGCCCTTTCTATCAAAGCCAACATGGGTTTTTCCCATGGTTGAATACTTATTGTTCTCGTATCTAATACTTGCACATTGGCTACCTGACTAATAGGCGTAGGCGTTCCATAGTAATCCACATTAATGCCTTCTAAAATAGAAGGAGATGCTTTGCCTGCTCTAATTTTAGAAATTTCAATTTCTAAATGACCTATAGCCTTTTTCATGCCCGCCTCTGCGTCGGTTGTTATTTTTTTTAATCCCTCTGACATATTGAATGATTTGAGTTTACAAAGCTAAGTAAATCATAGTATTCTGCGGGAGTCTTTTTTTTATCTATCTTTGCGCCATAGATAATCTATTTTATGGCAACAACTGAATTAACCAAAATTGCATCTCAAGTAAGAAGAGACATTGTTAGAATGGTTCATGCGCAACAAAGCGGGCACCCTGGTGGTTCTTTGGGTTGTGCCGATTTTTTAACAGCACTATATTTTAAAGTTTTAAAAAAGGATACCGATTTTAAAATGGATGGCAAAAATGAGGACCTTTTCTTTTTATCCAATGGACATATATCACCGGTATTTTATTCGGTGTTATCCCGTTCTGGTTATTTTGATGTAAAAGAATTGGGTAGTTTCCGTAAAATTAATTCTCGATTACAAGGCCATCCGACAACACACGAAGGTTTACCAGGTATTCGAATTGCGAGTGGTTCTTTAGGTCAAGGCATGAGTGTTTCTATTGGAGCAGCCCTCTCAAAAAAATACAATAGCGATGATAGAATTGTTTACTCATTACACGGTGATGGTGAATTACAAGAAGGTCAAAACTGGGAAGCCATTATGTTTGCCGCTCACAATAAAGTAGACAATTATATTGCAACCATTGACGTGAATGGTCAGCAAATTGATGGTCCACTAAGTAAAGTATTAAACTTAGACAACTTAGAAGATAAATTCAAAGCCTTCCATTGGACGGTATTGCATATGGATGGACACAATATGGACGAGATATTGGCTACATTAGAAAAAGCAAAATCTTTAACGGGTCAAGGAAAGCCCATTGTGATTTTAATGAAAACCACCATGGGTAAGGGTGTTGACTTTATGGAAACCGGCCATGAGTGGCATGGTATTGCACCTAACGATGAGCAATTAGCAAAAGCCTTAGGACAACTAGAAGAAACTTTGGGAGATTACTAGAAATAAAAAAGGGCTAAAAAAATTAGCCCTTTTTTATTTTCATGTCTTTTTGATTTTACTACCAAAAATTAGCCCTTTTTGTAAAGGATTATACGATTCGTTCGTGGAGTTTGGCTGCAGCTTTACGCGATGGAATCCAGCCTGCCAATAACGCTATTACAATCACAAGCGTAATAATTGCAATATAATCCATTGCCATTGGTTCTATAGGGTAGTAATCAATGATAAAAGAGCCACCACCTAATTTTATAAGGTGAAATTTATATTGCATCCATATAAATAAGCTGGCTAAGCCCCCTCCAATAAGTGCACCCATTAATGCCATTACACCCGACAACAATAAAAATATTTTTTGAATGTCCCATTGTGTAGCACCCATCGCATTTAATACATGAATATCTTTTTGTTTTTCCAACACCAACATGGTTAATGCGCCCACTAAATTAAAAGACGCAACTAACATGATGATAGCCAATATGCAAAATATAATCCATTTTTCAACCTGCATGATTCTATACAAATCGGCGTTTTGTTGATATTTATTTTGTACTAAAAAGGAAGTACCCAAAATTTGTTGGATAGCCGAAATGACTTTTTCGCTTTTTCCATTTACCGATAATTCAATAGCGGAAACCTCGTCTGGTTGTAAGTCAAATAAATATTGTGCAAAGGCGGTGTTGGTAAAAACGTATTGTTCGTCAAACTCTTGCTGAACCGAAAAAGCACCCGACTCCTGTACATTCAAGGTATTTAATTGACCAAGTTGTGTGATAGATTTTCCAGATCGATTAACTGCATTTACTTGAAGGGTATCTCCAATCATCCTTTGCATTAAACCTAATTTTTGTTCAATACCTATCCCCATAATAAACATAGGTGTAATAGTATCACCAATAGCGCACTCTCCTCTTTTTAAATATTTTTTAATATTATTAATATTTCCATATGCATTCTCAACGCCTTTTACAATGGCTACCGTTTGCATGCCATCCTTCACTAATAAAGCCCTATTCTCAACAACCTTACTAATGGCTTTCACACCTTGTATGGATTTAATTTGATTGTATTGAGCAGTAGAAATGGTAAAATACTTCCCTTGCTTAGGGGTAATGCGAACATCCGCATAAAAATCTGCGTACAAGGTTTTTACTACTTCGGTAAATCCATTAGATACACTTAGTATGGTAATGAGTGCCGCGGTCCCTATGGCAATGGCGAAAATACTTACCCAAGCAATAATTTGAATTGCCTGAAAAGCATATTTTCCTCTAAAATATCGCCAAGCAAATAAAAAATGCACTTATAAGGTTTTTAAAATCTCTTCCATTTTAAACACATAATCCAATGTGTCGTCTAAATAAAAATGTAAAACAGGGATACGTCTAAGTTGGTGTTTCATTTCTTCTCCCAAACGTTTTTTGATTTCCCAAGCTTGGGCTTGTATTTTCTTAAAACAAGCAGCTTGATCTGGTACTTGAAATAAACTTAGGTAGATTCTTGCCTCTAATAAATCGGGAGTGACTTTTACGGAGGAAATGGATACCATTCCACCGTCCACAATAGTGAGGCCTAATTTCAGAAATATGTCATTCATGGTAGACTGGATTGCCCCGGCTACTTGTTTTTGTCTTTTACCTTCTTCCATAATCAAAATCGTTGATTCGCTGTAAAATTAGTTACTTTGCTGATTATTCCGAGGAATAGTTTAGATATGAAGAAATTTATTCGAATCATAAGTTATATAAAGGAATACAAGGCTTATATGGGCCTGTATACCCTATTTATTTCCCTTTCTATAGTCTTTAGTTTGTTTTCCCTAAGCATGTTGGTCCCTTTCATGGACCTGATTTTTGGGAGTAATGAGCTTTCCGGCGTTGTTAAAGTAGCAAGTTCCAATAGCGGCAGTTTAAAGGACATGCTTTATAATTTCTTGCAAAACAATATTGCCCATTATGGTAAAGTAGCTGCCTTGGGTTGGATTTGTTTTGGTATCATCACTGCCGTTTTACTTAAAAATTTATTTTTATACTTATCGTTTTATTTTTTGGCACCTATCCGAAATGCGGTTACCAGAAAATACTCAAAGCTACTTTACAATAAAATTTTACAATTACCCATTGGTTATTTTACCGAGCAACGTAAAGGAGATATTTTAAGTAGATCCTCTAATGATATCGCAGAATTAGAAACATCTATAATTGGTGCATTGGAAGGCATGATTAAAGAGCCTTTAAATATTATTGGTATCATCATTGTGTTATTTGTAATTAGTGTGAAGCTTACTTTATTTGTTTTTGTTTTACTTCCATTAGCTGGTTTAATTGTTGGTCGTATAGGTAGAAGTTTAAAAAAACAAACTAATAAAGCGCAAGTAAAATGGGGTGAGATTATGTCTCAAATGGAAGAAACACTAACTGGACTTAGAATTATTAAAGCCTTTAATGCCGAAGGCAGGGTAAAGAAAAGTTTCTTTGGACTCATTGACGAAATATTTTTAATCAAGAATAAAATTTTATACCGACGCGACTTAGCCTCTCCACTTTCTGAATCCCTAGGCGTGATTATTTTATGTTGCGTTTTATGGTTTGGAGGAAAATTGGTTTTAAGTGGTGAGATTTTATCAGGTAGTTCTTTCATAGGTTATGTGGCTTTGTTTTCTCAAATCATTAATCCTGCAAAAGCCTTGTCCCAGGCGGTTTACAACGTAAACAGAGGGACTGCTACCTTGGATCGCTTAAATGAAGTGTTGGAAGCGCCTGTAGTGGTGGAAGAGCCAACGCACCCCATTGAATTAAACGGCTTTAAGGATTGTATTGAATTTAAAGACGTAGTATTTTCTTATCAGGATGCAACTATTTTAGATAAAATAAATTTAACCATCCAAAAAGGAAAAACCATTGCACTAGTTGGATCTTCGGGTGCAGGAAAAAGTACTTTAGCCGATTTAGTACCTCGTTTTCACGATGTGAGTGGAGGAAATTTATATATCGATGGGAAAGATATTAAAGCCTATAGCTTAAACAGTTTAAGACAACAAATTAGCATTGTTACCCAAGAGGCTATTTTATTTAATGATACCATTGCCGCGAATATTGCTTTAGGTAAACCCGAAGCAACAGAGCAAGAGATTATTGAAGCAGCAAAAATTGCCAATGCATACGATTTTATTATTAATAAGGAAGATGGTTTTAAAACCATGATTGGAGATAGAGGTAGTAAACTAAGTGGTGGTGAACGTCAACGATTAACCATTGCAAGAGCTGTGCTTAAAAATCCACCTATTTTAATTTTAGACGAAGCGACTTCGGCATTAGATACAGAGAGTGAAAAGTTGGTACAAGACGCCATTAATAATATGATGCAAAACAGAACTTCCATTGTAATTGCACACCGACTTTCTACCATCCGTCATGCTGACGAAATTATTGTACTTCAAAAAGGCAATATTGTAGAGCGCGGCAACCACGACGAACTACTTGCTCAAGACGGATACTACCGTAAATTAATTGAGATGCAAGAAGTAAAGTAAAATACAGTCCAATAAAAAAGCCCCGATGGATTAGATCGAGGCTTATAAGTCTTATTAATGTAAGGTCCGTTTTGCGAAAGCTTATTCAGGAACGTTAGGGCTATTTTTTACATACCCTAATTTCGCTTCTAAACTCAATGTTGCATGTGGAACTGCCTTTAAACGTGCTTTGTCAATTAACAAACCCGTTACTCTGCATATTCCATAAGTCTTATTCTGAATACGCATTAATGCTTTTTCTAAGTGATCAATAAAAGTAATTTGACGACTTGCCATTTGACCTAATTGCTCTCTTTCCATACTCACACTACCGTCTTCCATAGTCATATATCTTGCATCGTCATTATCACCACCTAATTCGTCCTTACGAGTGATAATACCTTGTAAATAAACAAGCTCCTTTTTGGCAGCATCTAATTTACGCGTAATAATTTCTTTAAATTCAGCTAAATCAGCATCAGAATATTTAACTAAGGTCTCTGTTGATCTTTCTACTTCTTTTCTTTTTTCCATTGGCACATACCCTGGTTGATAAGGAACACTACTTTTTGCATTAATTTTTGGCACTTTCACTTCTTTTAATGGCTCAGCAGTTTTACGTACCGGCTTTACAGGAGGTGTAGGTATTTTGGGAACTGGTTTTGCAGGAGGTACATATTTTACAACTGGTTTTACAGGAGCAACTGGTTTAGCAGGTACCGCAGGTTTAGCCGCTGGCTTTGCAACTGCTTTGGGAGCTGCTTTTGCAGGAGCTTTCGCTACTACTTTAGCTGGTGCTGCCTTCTTAGCAGGTACTGCAGATTTCGCAGGAGCTTTCGCTACTACTTTAGCTGGAGCTGCCTTTTTAGCTGGTGCCACTTTTTTTGCAGCTACTGCAGATTTCGCAGGAGCTTTCGCTACTACTTTAGCTGGAGCTGCCTTTTTAGCTGGTGCCACTTTTTTTACAGCTACTGCAGATTTCGCAGGAGCTTTCGCTACTACTTTAGCTGGAGCTGCCTTTTTAGCTGGTGCCACTTTTTTTGCAGGTGCAGCCTTTTTAGCTGGAACTGCTTTTTTTGCAGGAGCCGCCTTCTTTGCTGGTACTACTTTTTTAGCTGGTGCCACCTTTTTAGCTGGAACTGCTTTTTTTGCAGGAGCCGCCTTCTTTGCTGGTACCACTTTTTTAGGTGCTGGTTTCTTTGTAGCCATAATTATCCTTTTTGTAAAACTGAAATCCGTAATTTTTGGTCATTTATTTCGACATCCACCCCTTCGTCTAAGGAAGGAACCCAGTCAATTTCCAATGCCAGTATTTCGCGGCAAATATAATCGGAAAATTCATTAATGGAGTCCTTCAAATCCGTGTTATCCACAATTCGTAGTAAAATCTTGTCAGTTAGCTCAAAATTGGCCTCTTTTCTGATGTTTTGGACCCTATTTACCAATTCCCTAGCGTTTCCTTCCTTTAATAAAGTAGGACTTAGGGTAATATCTAAGGCTACAGTCAAGGCACTTTTAACTGCCACGCTCCATCCTGGGATATCTTCAGCTATAATTTCTACTTCGGACACCAACAGCGAAATAGTCTCCCCGTCAACCTGTAAATCAAGGCTACCCTCTTTTTCCAATTGGGAAATTTGAGCCTGACTCAAAGCAGTAATTACCGACGAAGCTTGTTTCATTTTGGTGCCTAATTTAGCCCCCAATAACTTGAAGTTGGGTTTCAATTTTTTACTAATCACCCCTTCGGTCTCGGTGATATAATTAATTTCCTTAACGTTTACCTCTGCCAAAATAAGTTCCTCCATTTGTTCAATGGCTGCTTTTTGCTTTGGATCCAAAACAGGAATTAATATTTTTTGTAATGGCTGACGTACTTTGATATTCACCTTCTTACGGATAGATAAAACAAGAGAACAAATATCCTGTGCCATTTGCATGCGTTCTTCTAAAGCAATATCCATTTTAGAGGTATCCGCTTTCGGAAAATCTACATGGTGAATAGAAATTACATTGTGACGTTTAGTAATGCCATTTAAATTTCTGAATACCTGATCACAGAAAAAAGGAGCGATAGGCGCCATTAATCTAGTGATGGTTTCTAAACATTCATACAAGGTTTGGTAAGCAGCTATTTTATCTTGCTCGTAAGTTCCTTTCCAAAATCGACGACGACACAAACGTACGTACCAATTACTCAAATGCTCATCCACAAAGGTTTCTATCGCACGACCTGCATTGGTGGGTTCAAAATCATCCATGGAAATAGTAACAGTTTGTACCAAACTATTCAAGGAAGAAATAATCCAACGATCAATTTCTGGACGTTCTGCTACAGGAATATATTCTTGTTCAAATTTAAAGCCATCCACATTTGCATACAATACAAAAAATTGATACGTGTTATATAAAGTTCCAAAGAACTTTCTTTGCACTTCCTGTATACCAGATAAGTCAAATTTTAAATTATCCCATGGCGAAGCATTGGTCACCAAATACCATCTTGTTGCATCCGCACCATAGGTATTTAAAGTTTCAAATGGATTCACCACGTTTCCTAAACGCTTACTCATTTTGTTGCCGTTCTTGTCCAATACCAAACCATTGCTCATTACGGCTTTGTAAGCAACACTATCAAATAACAATACACCCAATGTGTGCAATGTATAAAACCATCCACGTGTTTGATCCACTCCTTCGCAAATAAAGTCGGCAGGGAATGCTTCGCCTTTATCTATCAAGTCCTTGTTCTCAAATGGATAATGCCACTGCGCATAAGGCATGGCGCCCGAATCAAACCAAACGTCCACTAAATCCGATACTCGTTTCATGGGTTGGCCACTCGCACTTAACAATTCTATTTGATCCACAAATGGTTTGTGTAAATCCACATCCAATTTCCCATCCACAATTTGCAAATTCACTTCTTTGTTAAAGCCTTTTTCTTTTGCTGCAACAAATAGTGTTGTTAATTCTTGGATAGAACCCACACAAATTTCTTCGGTACCATCCTCTGTTCTCCAAATTGGTAGGGGCGTTCCCCAATACCTGCTTCTTGATAAATTCCAATCTACCATATTCTCTAACCAGTTACCAAAACGGCCTTCGCCTGTACTCTTTGGTTTCCAGTTAATGGTTTTATTTAATTCTACTAATCTATCCTTAACGGCTGTAGTTTTAATAAACCAAGCGTCCAAAGGATAATACAAAATAGGTTTATCTGTTCTCCAACAATGCGGATAATTGTGTTCGTATTTTTCTACTTTAAATGCACGATTTTCTTTTTTCAACTTCACGCAGATATCTACGTTTACATCCACATAGTCTTTTTCGTCTTTGTAATTTTTAACAAAACGTCCACTAAACTCACCAACACCGTCTACAAATTTCCCTTCTCTGTCTACCAACGTGATGATACCTAAATTATTTTTTTGTCCCACTTTATAGTCATCCGCACCAAATGCTGGTGAGGTATGCACAATACCCGTACCGTCTTCGGTGGTTACAAAATCTCCTATAATTATTTTAAAAGGGTCGCCCTCAAAAGTAGCTGGGTCATTTGCTTCAAATGGCATTAACTGCTCATATCTCAATCCATTTAATTGGGCACCTTTAAATTCTGCCAAAATTTTCCATGGAATAATTTTATCGCCTTCGGCAAAAGTTTCTATTACCAAACCTTCCTCTTTAAAATACTTTGACAACAATGCTTTTGCCAACACCACATTTACTGGCATTGCAGTATATGGATTATACGTTGCTACTAAAACATAGTCAATATTCGGGCCCACTGTTAATCCTAAGTTGGATGGCAAGGTCCATGGCGTTGTAGTCCAAGCCATATAGAACACATCCTGATTATTTTTATTAGTTGCAGCAGCATCAAATAAAAACTGGCTTTCAGCAGATGGTATAGCTTTGAACATGGCTACTGCTGAAGTATCTTTTACATCCTTGTAAGTCCCTGGCTGATTTAATTCATGTGAACTTAAACCAGTTCCTGCAGCAGGTGAATAGGGTTGAATACTTACGCTTTGATATAGGTATCCTTTTTTATAAAGCGTACTTAATATCCACCAAAGGGTTTCAATATAATTATTTTCGAAAGTGATATAAGGATTATTTAAGTCCACCCAATACCCCATCTTGTTTGTAATATCGTCCCACTCTTTTTTATATCTTAAAACCGCCTCACGACATTTTTGATTGTATTCTTCTACCGAAATTTTCTTTCCAATATCTTCCTTGGTGATCCCTAATTCTTTTTCAACGCCCAACTCTACTGGCAAACCATGCGTGTCCCAACCCCCTTTTCGTTTTACTTGAAAGCCTTGCATCGTTTTGTAACGACACATCATGTCCTTTAAGGTTCTAGAAATAACATGGTGAATACCTGGCATACCGTTGGCGCTAGGAGGGCCTTCATAAAACACAAATGGCGTTTTGCCTTCACGTAAGCTTACAGATTGCTCAAATGCTTGTTCTTTTTTCCAAGCTGTTAATATCTCTGCCTCAATAGTAGGCAGGTGTAATCCATTGAATTCGGGGTATTGGTTGCTCATAAAACGCTTATCCTAGCTGATTTTTAGGGCACGAAGGTACGAAATAGGATGGTAAAAAGCTTATTCCGGGTTGTCTACCGACTCCACTATTTGCTCTTTTTGTGGGTTTTCGGTGGGTTCATTGCCAAAAAACTTGTTTTGGAAGATAAATAGTGTAATAACACCTATACTTATGGATGCGTCGGCAAAATTAAACACGGGTCTAAAGAACTCAAATTCTTCACCCCCCCAGATTGGGAACCAAGAAGGGAAATGTGCATTTTGAACAATAGGGAAATAGAACATATCTACCACTTTTCCGTGTAAAAACGGAGCATACCCTCCAAATTTTGGGAAAAGCACCGCAACCTGAGTGGTAAATGGAACACTTTGTTCAAATATGATCCCATAAATTAAACTGTCGATTAAGTTGCCAACGGCACCAGCAAAAATTAAAGCAGCACAAATTATAAACCCAGTATGATATTTTTTGGCAATAAATCCTTTGATTAAGAAAGCCCCCCAAATCACGGCCACCAATCTAAATAGGGTTAATATAATTTTTCCAAAATTGCCACCAAATTTTAAACCCCAAGCCATCCCCTCATTTTCTACAAAATGAAGTCGGGCCCAAGTCCCTAACATATAATGCTCTTCGCCTAAAAAATAATTTAGTTTGATATAAAATTTAATGGCTTGATCTATAAATATGATGATGGCAATTAATGCAATTACTTTTTTCCCGTTCATATGATACTTTGTAGTTAAGGCAAAGATAAGTTAGTCTTTGTTATGCTTTGATGATTTTTGTTTTTTAACAAAATTAGAATATAAAATAGAGCCCATGATGCAAAACAGAATAACAAGTAAGGATAAAATAACTTGTGCGTTTTTATCCATCCACATGTTTATATAGTGCTCACCCAACATTTTTACACCTATAAAGATGAGTACAATAGCAATCCCTTGCTGCAAGTATTCAAATTTATTAACAGCCCCTCTTAACAGGAAGAATAAGGATCTTAGGCCAAGTACAGCAAAAATATTTGAAGTGTAAATAACTAAACTACTATTTGAAATACCCATTACCGCCGGAATAGAGTCCAAGGCAAATACAATATCGATAGCAGCCAATAATACAACTACCACAAATAAACTAGTATATACGGGCTTTTTATTATGATCTCTGATTACAAATCTTCCATCTCCGTCTGTAGATCCAATGGGTAATATTTTTTTTAAAAATTTATACACTTTGGATTCGTGCGGATCAAATGATTCTTCGTTATCTGATGTAAACATTTGATAACCGGTATACAATAAGAAAATTCCAAAAATGTATAAAAGCCAAGAGAATTTTGCTACCAAGGCTACCCCCAATGTAATAAATGTGATTCGAAAAATAACTGCAGCCAAAATACCTATTAGCAATACCCTTGGATAATTTTTTTCTTTTACTTTAAAAGCATCGAATATTAAAATAAAGACAAAAATGTTATCTATACTTAAACTCCACTCCATTAAATAGCCACTTAAAAATTCTAAGCCTATTTTTTGTCCTTCTTCAATCCAAACAAATATAAAAAATCCAAGCGCTAACAATACCCAAAGAAAAGTTTGCTTTAATGCTTGAGCAACAGAGATGATGGTGTTTTTTTTACTTAAAAATCCAAGGTCAAATACCAGCGCAAGTGATATAATACACCCAAAAACAATATAGACAAGTTGATCTTTGCTCATAAGTAAAGTTAATTCAAAATTTTAAGCTGCAAATTTGCTTTTTCTATAGCCATTCCAAATAAGGTAAAAAACAAACAAAAACAATACAGGACCTAAAACCAAACCTAACTGCCAGCCAAATTTGGCCACTTCCAATTTATTTTTATCCAATAATCTTAAAACTAAGGCTTTATTCCTGCTTTCTAATAATCCATCAGGATCATTTAAATAAGTTATGCAGTTTAAATAAAAATTTTGATTGGCAAATTGATAAGAATCAAAAGGCATAACGCCCATTGGTAAAGGAATTTCATTGCCTCTTGAATCCTTACTAATGGAATTGGTTATGATATCTGCATCTGCAATTACAATTTGTTTTGAATTGGCTATCCCTTTTGAAATATAAGACTTGCCTGTATTTAATTGCACGCTATCTAAATTAGCAGCAGAAATTCTATTTGTAAACAAAGAACTAAACTTCCCTTCCAATAAAACGGCTACCGGCAAATGATGCTTATTAAAACTTACAAAATCGGTTTCATCATGAATACTATTTACACTTATTAAATTGGGTGTTGATATAACCCTACTATTGGTATCTGTTGTAAGTAAAACTATTTTTTTGATATCCTTATTTACAAGGGTATCAATGCTAGAGGGAAACATGGGCAAAACTCTATCCATATTTTTAGAGATAGGATTATTGTCATTCCCATACAAAAACGGATAATACGGCCATGGCATTCTTTGTATTTTGGGTGAGCCGTCCGGATTATTTCCTATTACGATAGGTTGCTTTGCACAATTTAAATCCTGCAATAAGTTGGAATTAATTCTTACTCCGTATTTGAATAATAGATCATCTAGTCCTAAGTTTCTATCAAAAGCAACATAATTGCCATTTGATTTTTGTAGGCTATCATAGCTAGCATATAATTTATCAATAGCCCAAATGATATTACCCCCTGCCATAACATACTGATCCAGCTTTAATTTATCCAGTTCAGTAAAAGGTTCTGTTGGCTTTACAATTAACAAAGTTTTTATTTTTGATGCATCTAGGAAGCCTTTTTTTAAATCAACAACCGACAAGCGATATTGATTTTTTATGGTAAACCCTAAATCATTAACACTTAAATCTATTTGCTCCCCATTACCCACTAAATAACCAATACGTGGAACATCGGATCTGTTCAATAAATAAATGGCATGTATAAATTTATATTCTAGCAATGCTTCGGCAGCATTGGCACTTGCTTCCAAATCCTCTGTTGGAATATCTTTTACGACATTATAGGGTTTAAAATATTTTTTACCAGCACGTAAATCAATTGAAATGGGCTTTTTACCTTCTACTTCCACAATGGCGCCTGGTATAATTAATTGGTCAACTCTTTTATCGGATGTATTGCCATCGTCAACGATTCTTTCAATAGGTACGCCCAACCTTGTTAAACTATCATAAAAATTTTCCAATGCTGCATCTTGGTACATTTTATTAGGAACCTCTATTTCCCATTGGATGTTTTTTGCATTCAATTTTTGGAACTGACTTAATAAACTGGAAGTAGACTGCGCTAACTTTTTAAAATTAGCGGGCAAGTCGCCACCCAAGTATACGTGTACTTTTACAGGAACTTCTACTTCCTTAATAATCAGTTTTGAATTTTCGGCAATGGTATAACGATGATCCTTAGTTAAATCCAATTGAAGCGTGTAAACTGTTGAAGTGTAATTTGTAATTAAAATAACAAAAAGTAAAATCAAATATTTAATACTTCCTTTAATTTGCTCTATTGACCCTATCCCAAATAAAACTGCAATGGAAATAAAATAAACAAGGTCGGTTGTGTTTATTACGCCCTTGCTTACATTTTGATAATGTTGAGACAACCCCAATTGTAATACATAAAAGTCATATCCATTTTTAAAAAATGGAGCAGCACTTACCCAATCAAACCCTTTAAATAATAAAATAGAAATAATAATAGATGCCAATAACGCAACCAAGCTATTTTTAGTGGTGCTGCTGGCAAATATTCCAATCATCGTATAGACCATTGCCAAACAACCAAGTCCAAAATAGGAGCCCAATGTGGCACCCCAATCTAACCCACCTACCATGCTTAAATTATGGAGTGATATGGCATATATAAGTGTGGGTACAATGGCTAATAAAACAATAAAAAAGGCGCCAAAAAATTTAGCGATAACTAGTTTAAAAGGACTTACAGGCAAGGTTCTTATAATTTCATAAGTGCCTTGTTTATACTCATCCGAAAAACTGCGCATGGTTACAGCAGGTATTAATAAAAGCAAAAACCAAGGGGCAAAATCGAAATAGACTTGTAAAGAGGTATAGCCAAAATCAAAGACATTGTAATTGGGTAATACAAAAAGAAACAAACCATTGGCAACAAGATAAAAACCAATGATTAAATACCCGGTGAGTCCGTTAAAATATTGTGTCCACTCTTTTTTGCAAATTGCCCACATAGGAATCAAAGCTACTATAAATAATCAAAAAATGCCCCGGATAGTACCAGGGCATATTGTATAAATCATTTGCGTGCTTATAAGGGTTTTTTATTTTCAAAAAAACGCTGAAAAAGCTACACCGCAAAACTTTCTCCACAACCGCAGCTTCGGCTTGCATTGGGATTGTTAAAATAAAAACCTTTGCCGTTTAATCCGTCTGAAAAATCCAACTCGGTATTTACTAAATATAAGAAGCTCTTCAAGTCCGTTACTACTTTCACACCATTATCTTCAAACACCTGATCCATGGGTTTAATTTCGTTGTCAAAATCCAACTTGTAAC
Source organism: Bacteroidota bacterium (assembly GCA_947453145.1). Classification (GTDB taxonomy): domain Bacteria; phylum Bacteroidota; class Bacteroidia; order Chitinophagales; family Chitinophagaceae; genus Sediminibacterium. The sequence continues at coordinate 18,342 of CANGFA010000013.1, read as the reverse complement.
TTAATCCAGAGCAGCCACCTCCTACTACACCTACTCTTAAAAAGTAGGATGAATCGTTTACGATTTCAGCGTCTTGCATAAGTTGCATCACTTTTGCCTTCGCCTTTTCGCTCACTAAAATGGTATTTTCTGCTACAGTACTCATGTAATTAATTAGTGGATGCGTTCTTCAAATACCAATTCTTCTAAACCATTTTTCTTGCGGTAGTCATTGATTGCAGACTTAATAGCGTCTTCTGCTAAAACCGAACAGTGAATTTTTACTGGAGGTAAATTTAATTCCTCAACTAAATCCATATTGTCAATTTTAACGGCTTCGTCCACTGACTTTCCTTTTAACCACTCCGTAGCTAGAGAGCTAGAAGCAATCGCAGAACCACAACCAAAGGTTTTAAATTTTGCGTCTGTGATAATACCAGTGGCGTCGTCCACTTGAATTTGCAAACGCATTACGTCTCCGCATTCTGGTGCACCTACTAAACCAGTACCTACACTTTTAGATGCTTTGTCTAATGTTCCTACATTTTTAGGATTAGAATAATGATCAATTACTTTATCTGAATATGCCATTTTTGTATGTTTTAAATGTTTTGATAATTTTTATTTCGAAGTTGAGTAGTCTAAAAGTTTTAATTAGTGATGTGCCCATTGAATTGCATCAATATCCACACCCTCTTTAAACATTTCCCATAAAGGACTCATCTCACGCAATTTAAGTACGGTATCGGTTACAGCCTTTATTGTGAAATCAATTTGCTCTTCGGTAGTGTAACGACCTAATCCAAATCTTAATGAACTATGCGCTAAATCGTCGCCCAAACCCAATGCTTTTAATACATAGCTAGGTTCTAAAGATGCAGAAGTACAAGCCGATCCAGAAGAAAGTGCGATGTCCTTGTTAAAGCCCATCATCAAACCTTCGCCCTCTACATATTTAAATGAAATATTGCTTACATGTGGTAAACGGTGCGCTGGATTTCCATTTACATAAGATTCGTCAATTTGCTTTAAAGCATTCTCTAACTTATCTCTTAATTTAGAAATTCTTTCGGTATCAGCTGCCATATCTGTTCTAGCAATTTCACATGCTTTACCAAATCCAACAATACCTGGAACGTTTAAAGTACCGCTACGCATCCCTCTTTCGTGGCCACCGCCATCCATTTGAGCAGTTACTTTAACACGTGGATTTTTACGACGAACATATAATGCACCCACTCCTTTAGGGCCGTACATTTTATGTGCAGTAAATGCCATGATATCAATGCCATCTGCGTTTACATCTACTGGAATTTTCCCAACCGCTTGTACCCCATCTGTAAAAAATAAAGCTCCATGCTTTTTAGCGATCGCACTAATTTCTTTTACTGGTTGTACCACACCTATTTCATTATTCGCGTACATGATAGCTACTAAAATGGTAGTAGGTCTCATAGCCGCTTCCAATACTTTTAAATCAACTAAGCCGTCGGGTTGAACTTCTAAATATGTTACTTCAGCGCCTAATTTTTCAAGATGCTTACAAGTATCTAAAACGGCTTTGTGTTCAGTTGTACAAGTAATAATATGATTACCCTTGCTTGCATACATTTCATATACGCCTTTGATCGCCAAGTTATCCCCCTCAGTTGCACCGGAAGTAAAGATGATTTCTTTAGGATCTGCCCCAATTAATTTAGCCACTTGCTCACGCGCGTAGTCTACAGCTTCTTCCGCCTGCCATCCAAAGGAGTGGTTTCTGCTCGCCGCATTTCCAAAACTCTCGGTAAAATAAGGGATCATTGCCTCCAATACTCTTGGGTCCATTGGGGTAGTAGCATTATGATCAAGATAAATAGGTAATTTTAACATGTGTGTGTTTGATTTTTCAGACTACAAAAGTAAAGCTTAGCTACCGATTAACACGTTTTCGTTAGCTTTGAGGGGTATTTTTTTCCCAATTCGTAAAACAAAATAAAATGGGCTATAACGTAGAACACATAGGTATTGCGGTAAAAAACTTGGAACAAAGCATCCCCTTATTCGAAAGGCTTTTAAATAGCACTTGCTATAAAACCGAATCTGTTGATTCCGAAAACGTAAATACGGCCTTTTTTTTGCAGGAAGGGTCCAAAATAGAACTTTTAGAAAGCAGTGACCCGGAGGGCGTGATTGCCAAGTTTATTGCAAAAAAGGGGGAAGGGATGCACCATATTGCTTTTGAAGTGCCAGACATTGAGGCCGAAATGGCGCGCTTAAGGGCCGAGGGCTTTACATTACTTAATGAAATCCCAAAACCGGGCGCAGATAATAAGTTAGTTTGTTTTGTCCACCCTAAAGACAGCAACGGTGTATTGATTGAACTTTGTCAAACCATTCACTAAATAAATATTGGCGACGACTGGCTTTTTGAAAAAACCCTACTTAAATACCCAAAGCTTCAATTGCTTTTTGAGCGGCTATTTGGCTGGCATCTTTTTTTGTAAACCCTTTTTGACTGGCAATTACTTCACCGTCAAGTACCACATTAATTGTAAATAAACGTCGGCGACCTTCTAGTTGTTCTCCAGCTAAAACAAAATCTATTTGTTTACCTTGCTTTAATGCCCAACCGATTATTTTATTTTTAATATTAATATCTATTTGTTCCAAATCGTCCATAAACAAATAGGGCTGTATCATTTTTTCTACAATCCACTTTTTAGTGAAGTCATATTTCTTATCCAAATAAATGGCGCCCACTAAGGCTTCTAGCGTGTTGCCAAAAATTTGACTAGTTCTTAAACCACCATCCATTTTATTAAACCTTGTTAATTTTCGGAGTCCCATTTGAACGGCAATATTATTTAACTGGGCACGATTCACCATCTTACTTCGCATCTCTGTTAAAAAGCCTTCTCCTTTATAGGGATACTTTTTAAATAAATAGTCTGCAACCACAGTGCCAATCACTGCGTCACCTAAGAACTCTAAGCGTTCGTTATTTTCGGTGGGATTATCTTTTACCGAACGATGATTTAATGCTGTTTGAAACAATAAAATATTACGGGTTCGATAGCCTAATAAATGTTGGAGATCTGCGGAGAAACCTGTTTTTTTAAATAAAGAAATGAATTGGTTAATGCGGCGCTTCACTGGACTTAAATTAAGCCTTGTATTTTTTCACAATCACACATGCATTGTGACCACCAAAACCAAATGTGTTACTCAAAGCAGCATTCACCACACGTTTTTGTGCTTTGTTGAAAGTGAAGTTAAGATTGTTGTCTAATTCAGGATCGTCGGTAAAGTGGTTGATAGTTGGAGGAACAATGTCATGTATAACAGACTGTATACACGCAATCGCCTCAATAACACCAGCAGCACCTAAGCAGTGGCCTGTCATAGACTTAGTAGCACTAATGTTTAAATTGTAGGAATGCTCACCAAATACATCTAAAATTGCTTTTGATTCTGCGATATCACCTAAGGGTGTAGAAGTGCCATGTGTATTGATATAATCAATATCCGAAGGCACCATACCCGCATCTTTCAATGCAGCATTCATCACATTCTTTGCGCCTAATCCTTCCGGATGAGGTGCAGTTAAATGGTAAGCATCGGCTGTTGCGCCGCCACCCACTACTTCACAATATATTTTAGCACCGCGTTTTATAGCGTGTTCTAATTCTTCTAATACTAATACTCCACTCGCTTCACCCATCACAAAACCATCACGATCCTTATCATAAGGACGGCTTGCTGTTTTAGGATCATCGTTTCTTTCGCTCATAGCCTTCATTGCATTGAATCCACCCATACCTGCAATGCCAATCACCGATTCTGCACCACCTGTAATGATAATATCTGCTTTGCCTAATTTTAAGTTATCCATTGCCGAAATAATGGCATTGGTACTAGATGCACAAGCACTTACCACGGCGTAGTTAGGTCCTCTAAAACCATGCTTCATGGAAATTTGTCCGGCCGCAATATCTAAGATAATTTTTGGAATAAAGAAAGGATTGAATCTTGGGGTGCCATCACCATGTACAAAATTGGTCACTTCTTCCGTAAATGTGGTAAGACCGCCAATACCACTTGCAAAAATAACACCCACTCTGTCATGATCTACATTCTCCTTTGTAATACCTGCATCAATAACTGCTTGATCACTTGCTACTAAAGCAATTTGAGAAAAACGATCTAATTTTCTGGCTTCTTTACGATCCATAAAGTTGGTCGCATCAAAGCCCTTTATTTCACATGCAAACTTTGTTTTAAACTTAGAAGCATCAAATTGTGTTGCCATATCAGCACCAGAAACACCATTGACTAAATTTTCCCAGTATTCACTGAGATTATTACCCAAAGGATTTAAAGTACCAATACCTGTAACTACTATGCGCTTAGTTAGCATGACTTTTTGTTTTAAATTAATAATCCGCCTTTAAAGCAAAGGCTCAAAAAGGCGGATTAAAATATGCTGTACTTAATGGGAAGCCGTCCAATAATTATTAAAATTATTTTGCGTGCTCATCAATGTAAGCTACAGCTTGACCAACAGTAGTAATAGTTTCTGCTTGTTCGTCTGGAATAGAGATATTGAATTCTTTTTCAAATTCCATAATTAATTCTACGGTGTCTAAAGAATCTGCTCCCAAATCATTTGTAAATGATGCTTCGTTAGTAACTTCTGCTTCATCAACGCCTAATTTGTCAACGATGATTTTTTTAACTCTTGATGCGATGTCTGACATTGTAAATAGTTTTGTTTACGGCGCAAAAATATACTTTTTGTTAAAATACCCATATTTTATTTGCCTTTTTGTTTGCACATTTTGAGCTTTAGGTTAGAAATGGGCTTTTTTAGCCTTTTTTAAGTATAAATGTTCCTTTTTTTAGTCTTTTTGCTCTTGTTTTAAGCCAAATAAATTACGAACAACTAATAGTAAACCGGTTGCAATGTGTATATCAATTACTTGTCCTTTAAGATCCCCCTTATGATATGCTGGTCTTCATAAGGAATGTTGGTTTTGGATATTAAAAAAAAGCTTTTTGGGCTAAAATAAAAATGAAAGAAATAAGCGCTTTCAAAATAATGGGTCACCGTATCCCATTCCCAATTGGCTTCTCCTAAAGTGCCCACCAAACTGGCCCCATTTTGGTTGTAATTAAACTTCCAATTTTCTTTAAATAATGTAGTTTTTCGGAAAAATAAATTAGGTAAGACAAACCAGAAAAAAGCCATTAATAAAATCCACAAAATAGAACCCAATAAAAAAGGTTCGGGTCTAATTTTTTTCATAAAAAGCAATACCGCTGTTATAATCGCATATACATTTACAAAAATCATCAAAGACTTTATCTCTTTTTGTTTTATAAAATGATAGCGTAACGCCTGAAGCACTTCGGATTTGTTATATGAAATAGAAAAAGCCATTCGTATTTTATTAAAGGATATAATACAAAGATAGTTCGTTGCAGGTTTAGTTCCTTTTTTAAATGCATAAATAAAGGGCGGGGGAAATGGAAGAAAAAAAGAGAATTGACTATATTTATCAAGAAAGCATGTATACTTAAATAAATATTATACTATGAAAGTACTTTGTATAGGCGAGGCATTAATAGATATGATTTGTACTGACCGCGGATCTAGTTTATCCAATGGACAAAATTTTTTAAAAAAAGCAGGAGGTGCGCCAGCCAATGTAGCTGCAGCTATTGCAGCACTAGGGGGCCAGGTGGACATGGCAGCGAAAGTTGGTAAAGACCCTTTTGGTAAGCATATTATTGAACTTTTAAAAGAAATGGGCGTAGGTACACAATGGGTGATTCAAGATCCAGCTTTTTTCACCACACTCGCTTTTGTTTCTTTAATGGAAGACGGTGAACGTGATTTTTATTTTAACAGAGGTGCAGATGGGCAACTAAGCGCAAGTAATTTAGCTGCTTTAGAATTAGGTCATTATCATATTGTACATTTTGGCTCGGCGACCAGTTTTTTACCAGGGCCGCTTCAAAATGCCTATACCCATTTTTTAGAAATCGCAAAAACGAATAATGCTATAATAAGTTTTGATCCTAATTACCGTCATTTATTATTTGAGCATAATACACAAAGTTTTATTGACCAATCTTGGCCATTTATTGAGCAATCTCATTTTTTTAAAGTGAGTGATGAGGAAGCCTTGCTTCTAACAGGCTGCGATAACCTGCAAAATGCAGCAGCAGTTTTTCGAAAAAAATCAAACGCGATTTTTGCTATCACAATGGGTAAAGAAGGTACATTATTGTCTGTTGGTGAACATTTAGAAATGGTCGGAAGTATTGCTATTACTCCTGTCGATGCAACTGGGGCTGGAGATGCCTTTGTGGGTGCAGTGCTTTTTCAATTGATGCCTTATAACCCCTCCCAAGTAGCAGCAATTTCGCTTGAGGAATGGCGAAAAATTATAAGCAACGCCAATAAAGCAGGTGCAAGAACATGTGAATATATGGGTGCCATGGAAGCATTTAAACATTTGAATAAAAACATCTTTGAATAAAAACAAGATCGCCTAGCAAATGCTAGGCGATCTTGTTTAACAGGTTAATTTTTTTAAAATCTATACCCCATTCCAATGTTAATGCTATAATCTGCAAAAGCAGCATCTCCTCTTGAGAATACTTTGGTGTCATTTGTTTTTAAAATATCTGGATAGCTTTGTGGTCTTTCTCTTTTTACCGCAATTGGCGTATACAAGTAAAAATTAAATTGCTTATAACTGTAATTAGCTCCTGGCTCAATCGCTAGTACATTACCTGGTCTTCTAAATCCAGTATTGTCACCAATTAAATCTTTAGCAGGAATGGCTTCGTATCTCGCTCCTAATGAAATTGTCAATGCATTTTTTGTCCAGTTCGAACCGGCTCTTAATAAGTATTGATCTGGCACACTCATAACATCCGAAGTGTATTTAATGGCAGCTGCTGTCGGAACGCCTCCTCTTGTAGTACTTACCCCATTATTTCCTCGAGGATTAATTAAGTAATAGACATTGCTGTATAAACTCCAAGTCGTGTTGATGCTTCTAAATCCATTTAATTCTAGACTAACGCCCCAGCCACCATCTCCTAATTGAATTGATTGATCCACTGGACCAACACGAGTTGTAGTTAAGGTATTATGGAATAGATCTGTAGCTTTATAATTCCCTGTTGGCATTTTAATACCCAAACCTCCCAATAAATTTCCTTTATTGCCCGCTTTGGGTGCAATAATCCATTTGTATGCTGTTAAACGTATATCACCAATTCCTTGAGAATAGGTAGAAAAACGAGGGCTTCCTTTTACACTGCTAACGTGCTCATACAAGGAAGATCTTTCATTGTATGCCAAAGGTAAATTAATGCCAACACTCCATTGCTCGTTTACTTTTCTTACCAATGAAATATCTAGTGCACGACTAAAATTTCTAACATCCGTAGCATCCGTAACCCTTTGTGTTACTTCATCGGTGCCATTAAAATGTTTATAGGACTTAAAGTAACGACCACTGATATTTAAGTCCCATTTAGGTTCCACCATTTTGTTATTTGAAATGCCCATAGCACTATCCATCATATGATGCATAGCGTGTTCCATTGTATTTAAGCCACCAACAGTTCGTATAGCTACGCAACCCTGTGCGTTTGTTTTATTACAAAATGTACTTAATATGAATAAAGAGAGAATATATTTTTTCATGCCAATTTTATTTTGAGGACTTGTAATTTAATTTTTTTGCTTACAAATACATACAATAAAGCAAGTATCCATTTTGGATGCCTGTTTAAATATTTGCGGTAAATAAAAGAAAACTAGGCCTCTGGCGGCTTGGCTATATTTTGCAGATAATCAAAATTAGAAATCAAAGAAAAATTACATTCATGCTTTAATTTCGAATTGTCAATAGACCTATAAATATCAAAATAGTGACCTTGAATAAAGTCGTTAACCGTGAACTTTAATTTAGCATTCGTAGAAGACTTTTTTGAACTACTGGCGTTTGCAATATCAGATAATTGCTTCGCAAAATCATCTTTAGTATTTTCGATCTTAGTTTTTGTGGTGTTGGGGATAACTACTATTTCCAAGGTATCGTTAAGGATGCGTTTTTTTACAAATTGGTAATTAACTCCTTTATAATCCATATTTCCCTCAATGCTCTCGTACCCATCTGTATTAACAATATAGGGCTGATTCAAAGGAAGCTTGAAACTAATCAATTCGGATGCATCATACTTATTTTGATCTAAGTTAACCTGAAATGCTATACTAGATTCATTTGCAAAATAATTTGCAACAAATCGATAGCCAAAAATATTAAGGCAAAAAAGGGAAAGTAATGATATGGTAATAAATCGTTTCAAAAAGACCATTTTAGTTGGTAAGCGAAATCTAAAATAATGAAAATTTGATAATTTTGGTAAAAATTATAAGATTCATCGAAAAGGGCCCAAAGCCTTTGTATATTTACGCACTTTAAAACTATTGTATGATGAAGTATTTAAAAATGAGCCTAACCATTATCGTTGTGATTGCCATTTACTTTATTTACTTGTTTATACCCAGCAGGATTGTTATTTCGGGAAATGACAACTTTGGGAAAATGGCCAATGACCCTAATTTTGGGGTGTTACAAATACAGTATTGGGATAAATGGATGCCTTATCAAAAAATTGATACTATAAGCCATAGCTTCTTTTTCCAAAACAGTAGAATGGACGTTCAAAATGCTTTTATTTCATCGGCCAAATCAAAATTTATAGTAGACGAGGTAGAAGGGGTTTTAACTTTCTCCGCTTTAGAAGCTAGCAATGATCAAACCTATGTTAGGTACGAATGTGTGATTGAGAACAGAAGTTTTTCTCCAATGACAAGGATTCATAATTTTCAAGCTTCCAAAAAAATGAAAAACGAATTGGGAATAATAATGCAAGCTGCCAAAAAACATTATGCCAATAAGAAGTAAGAAATTTTATCTCATCTAATACCTTTTCTCCATTTTATGTTTTCAAGCTATAAAGGATTTTTATTTGATTTAAACGGTACCATGGTTAATGACATGCCTTATCATATAAATGCATGGCATAAAGAAATTAGTGCACTAGGCGGCAAACTTACCTTGGAAGAAATGAAGCATGAATGTTATGGAAAAAATGATGAACTATTAGAACGTGTTTTTCCGGGCCGTTTTTCAATGGAAGAAAAGATAAAATTAGGGAATGACAAAGAGGCTTTGTATCGGGTAGAATTTAAGCCTCATTTGAAATTAATAGACGGGTTGGCGGATTTTTTAACTAGTGCCGCCAAGCAAAATATTAGCATGGCTATTGGATCCGCGGCTATTACGGAAAATATTAATTTCGTAATTGACAATATGAACATCAGACATTTTTTTGGTGCTATTGTAAGTGCGAATAATGTAATTAAAAGCAAACCGCATCCTGAAACCTTTTTAAAATGTGCCGAAATGCTGGCACTTGAAACAAAGGACTGTCTTGTTTTTGAAGATACACCCAAAGGCGTTGAATGTGCGTGGAATGCAGGAATGAAAGCTGTTGTAATTTTAGGAGAACATACAAAAGAAGAGTTTTCCTCATTCGCCAATGTTATTTTCTTTGCAAATGACTATACCCACCTGCCACTAAACTAGTTTACCATTTCACTTGTTTGAAAACTATTTTTGAATAATTTTCTTTTTCGTAAAGTACACCTACTTTTTTTGGTTCTAGCTTTATCAAATCTGCATAAGCGGTATAATCTTTTTTGGCTTTTACCGCATCATCGGTCCCGTCTATTAATTGTTGAATTGGCCAACTGCGGCCTTCATCAAAACTTATTTTTAGCGTTAAATTATTTCTGTATGCACTATCCGATGCATTTACAAATGCTAAAATTGCCTTGCCCTTTCGCTTTCCCAAATTTAAAACGGCTCCTTCGCAAACGGGATCTGTCAAATGGGTATCATATTGTGAAGTGTCAAATGTTTGCCCCCCATTTGAACTATAAGCAACAATTCTTGATCGTATATCACCAGGTTGATTTCGAACATTCATATACAAACCACCCTTACTTATAAAAGCAGCTGTCGCTTCATTGCTACCTGCTATGTTTAAAGACTCGGAAATCTTAAAAGTCTTGCCATGATCATCGGTGTAATAGCCATGCGCATAATAATCCCTGAAGTTGGCCTTAGGCATTCCTACAGAATGATTTGCAGGAATAAATATGCGGCCCTTGTATTTCCCTTCCATACATTGAATGGCATGGCCTGGTGTATTGGCATAAGTGCGCCAATCTTTATTATTGCTGTATTTTCTGCCTTCCATTGTGCCATTAGGATAATGTACCTGGGATGTAATATTTGTTGGGGAGGACCAGGTATCTCCTTGGTCTGTAGAACTGATAAACCACACTTCTCTAATGCCTTTACCTAATCTTAAATCATATTCAGAAACATTACCCGTATTGTAGAATAGATATATTTTTCCATTTGGATAAGCAGGGTCTAATAAATCAATTACTGGAGCAGCATTGCCTACCTGCCAATGATCATAGGTGGCTACTACTTTTAATGGAGACCAGGTTTTGCCTTGATCCTTACTTGTTTTTAATACAATTTTAATATTGCCAAAGTCCGCACCTCCGTTTACACGACCTTCTGCAAAAGCAATTATTTTTTTGTTGGGGAGTTGAACGATAGAGGGGATTCTGAAAATAGCATACCCTTCTTGGCCTGATTCAAAAACGGTTGTTTCCTTTTGAGCGAATCCAATTTTACAATGAATTAAAATAAAAGAAATGAGCAGCCATTTTTGCATCTTTACTTTTTTATTTACTTGCCAATACAAAATTTAGAGAATATAAAATCTAATTGATCCTCATTGGTAATTTGTCCTGTAATGGTGCCCAAATAATGTAAGGCTTGTCGAATGTCCAACGCCAATAAGTCACCCGTTACATTATGTTGCAATCCAGTCTCAACATCATTTAATGCTAGTGATAATTTTTTCAAGGAAGCTACATGTCTTGCATTGGTAACGATGGTCCCCTCTTTGTTTATTTCCTCGCCTGCTGCTTTTTGAAATAATAAATTTTCAAGTGCTTGAATATTTTCTTTTTCTTTTGCAGAAATAAATACGACCTGTTTTAAAGCGGCATCCAATAAAATTGACTGGTCTTTTAATAAATCTTTTTTATTTCCTACGAGTATTAATTTATCCGGATCTATTTCGGACTGCCAAGTTTTGGCCTCTTCCAGTCCTTGATCATTCACGTCAAATAATGCGATTACAATATCGGCTCCTATTATTTTTTCCTTACTCTTGTCAATACCCATTTGCTCTATAATATCTTGGGTCGTATTTCTAATCCCTGCCGTATCTATGAGCTTAAATAGTACTCCTTGTATATTTAAATATTCTTCCACCGTATCACGAGTAGTACCTGCTATTTCACTTACCAAGGCCCTGTTTTCATTTAATAAGGCATTTAATAATGTAGACTTACCTGCATTAGGTTTCCCTACAATAGCCACCTGCACCCCATTCTTTATGACGTTGCCTAATTTAAAGGAGTCCAATAATGCCTGTGTTTTTATTTGTAGCTGTTGTACTAAAATTTCTAATTCTTTTTTATTCGCGAATGCAACATCCTCCTGCGAAAAATCCAATTCTAATTCGATGAGTGCCGAGAACTTAATTAATTTTTCGCGCATCAATTGTAAGTCTGTGGAAAACCCTCCTTTTAAATTATGTAATGCAGTTTTTCTTGCTGCTTCGGTATTACTTGCAATTAAATCTGCCACCGCTTCGGCCTGTGTTAAGTCCAATTTGCCATTTAAAAATGCACGTTGGGTAAACTCTCCAGGTTTTGCCATGCGCGCACCAGCATGAATCATAAGTTGTAAAATAGCATCTTGAATTAAAGGTGCACCATGACAGGATATTTCCACTACTTGCTCGCCTGTATAAGAGCGTGGCGCTCGATAAATACTTACAACAACTTCATCTATTACCTCTGTGCCATTTAATAATTTTCCGAAGTGTACTGTATGACTTGGTTGTGTAAGAATACTTTTCTTTGAAAATACAGAAGAAGTGATTTCAATTGCTTTGGGGCCACTTAGCCTTATGACAGCAATCGCACCCAATCCAGGTGCTGTTGCTAAAGCCACTATCGTATCATTCCAGGTACTCAAATTTTCACGCATACGACAAAGATAATTCGTATTGTTTTTACTAACCTTATATTTTAATTAAATGGATATAAAAACAAATGGCAGCCGTTTGAGGGCTGCCATTTAAGTTCTATAGAGTAGTTAATCCTAGTCTTCGGTTACTTGGAATACGATTGCTTGTCTATGACGATAAATTACTTTATGGCCATTTTGTTCAGCAGGTATCCATTTTGGACCTTTTTGAATTACACGTACCGCTTCTGCTGCTGTTCCATATCCTGGGTCATTTTCCGCTTTTACATCAGAAATGCTACCATCTCTTGAAACTACAAAAGAAACTGTTACCGCATATCTTCCAGCTGGTGCTCCGTTCTCTACAGGTAAATCTCTATTCAATGTTCTTGAAAGAAACTTAACCCAAGCATCAGAACCTCCAGGGAATGTAGATTGAATTTGAACTGAAGTAAAGATTTTATCTGTCTCTTCCTCAGGTGGGCCTACTGGACCTGTACTTGTTTCCACTGGTGCGGCAACAACGTCCACTTTAGTACCTTCTTGGTCAATACTACTAATTTTAACATCTTCTAATTTTTCTTGCTCCTTGATCTCATCTTCTTTTTTCACTTCCTCGTCTTTTACAATCTTAGGTGGCGTGAATTTTGCCAATTCCACTTTTGGTGGTTCTTGTTTTGGCGGAGGAGGTGGTGGTGGTGGTGGCGGCGCTTTCTTTTCCTGATTATTTACGTCCGTTAAATTAACGTCCTGTACAATAATTTCAGCTTTTGATTTCTTAGCGACGTTAGACCAAATAGCACCACCAGCTAATAGCACGGTTATAGCTATCATTACAATTAACGCATTTTTAAGACGTTGGTTGTAAGTTTTTCTTAGCTCATAAGCACCATACTCCTTATATCTTCCCTCAAAAATGAGGTCAAGTACGTCGGCGGTTAATATTTTATTTATATCCATTGTAAATGCTTTTAAATGCTTTAAGGTTTTGCTGATGCGTCAGATATTTTAATCAATTGCTCTTCTGTATCAAAAATATCCACCAAAGCGAATTTTTTAACAACGTTAATTGACATTTCATCTAAGATATCAATTACGTTTTTGTAAGTGCAATATTGACTAGGCTTAATCACGACTACTAAATCATGCTCAGGATCGTTTGGATCTTGCGCAATACTTCTTACATAAGCCTTCTTTTTCATGATTACATCACGAATAGAATTTTCTCCGTTATAAGAAGCAGATTTAAAATTAGAAGCGTCTGTTTTTAATTGACCTTCGTAATAGTATATGTGATTATCAGCACCCATCAAGATGGTTAAAGCACCTGACTCTTTTGCTTTGTTTTGCTCCTCAGGTTTTACTTTATCATCTGGCAAAAGCAACTTCATAGCGGTTGGTTGACTCATCGTGGTAGTGAAGATGAAGAAGGTAATCAATAAGAAACCTAAATCCACCATCGGTGTTAAATCCACACGCGTTGATAGCTTCTTTCCTTTTTTGACGCCCGGTCCTTTCTTATGGCCACCACCCGAGGTATCTAATTCTGCCATAGTAAATAGCTTTTAATTAGTTTATAATTTAGTTGTTATCCTGTTTTTCTCCTTTCATTGATTTATTATACAATTCTGAACCTACTGGCGCATTTTCAGGATTGGTAACCATCTGAAATTTTTGAATGTCGTTTCTTTTGAATGCAGTTAATACCCCTTTAAATGAAGGATATTTAGCTAGATTGTCTCCTTTTAATAAAAGATCCATCTTTGTTCCAGCATATGCTTCTGCAACTGCACGCATCCAGTCGATCATTTCATTGTTCAAAGTATCCTTACACGGAATACCTGGGAGTGCATTTCCTTTTCTGTTCTCTTCCGGAATAGATAAAAAAGCATTTAACGTACTAAATGGAGCGCCAATAAAACCTGCGGCTTTAAATTTAGCTACATCAACTCCTAACCCTTTTGAAGTGTTTATAGAATTAATGATTTTCGTTCTTTTTTCTTTATCATCTATAGTAAGAAAAACTTTACCATCTTTATCAATCGTTACTAAAACGAAATCCTTATTAGGCGCAACTTTGGAAGACACCGAACTTGGTGTAGTAACCGCAATTGCTTCTGCAGGCTTAAATTTAGTTGTCAAGATAAAGAATGACAATAAAAGGAAAGCCACATCACACATGGCAGTCATGTCGATGGTGGTACTCTTACGAGGTAATTTGGCTCTACCCATTTTTATTATCTTTTAATTTATTGATAAGGTTGCCCTTATTAAAATATATTTTCTACTATTTGTATTGAGCTGCGAAGCTTTGAGTTAATGTAAATCCTGACTCATCAATACCGTATGTAATACCATCGATTCTTGTAGTGAATACGTTGTACATGATAATCGCGATCGCAGAAGTACCAATACCTAATGCAGTGTTATACAATGCCTCAGAGATACCTTGAGATAATTCACGAGCAGCTTCACCACCACCTTCTTCTCCTAATTTAGAGAAAGAACGAATCATACCTAATACCGTACCAAACAATCCTAATAAGGTTGCTACTGATGCAATAGTTGATAAGAATACTAAGTTCTTTTCTAACATTGGTAATTCCAATGCAGTAGCTTCTTCGATTTCTTTTTGAATATTCAATACTTTTTGATCTGTATCTAATTCTGTATTTGTAATCATTTCCTTGTACTTTTTCAAGCCAGATTTCATTACGTTACCTACAGAACCTTTTTGCTTATCACACTCGGCAATTGCTTTATCTACTTCTTTGTTTGCTAAATGGAATTGTACTTTACGGATAAACTCTGTGTTGCTTCCAGTACCTGCTGCTTTAGCAACAGTTAATAATCTTTCAATAACGAAAGTTAATACCACTAATAAGCTACCAATCAAAATAGGCACGATGATACCACCTTCATACATTTTTGTAAATGTACCTTTTGGTCCTTTGTGCGAAGGCCAGAACCAAGCACCAGATGTGTCAGGGTTAGTGAAATTAGATGCGTTACCTAACACAAAACGCCAGATAACATAGCCTGCTACGATACAAGCAATAGGAGCTAAAGTTGCAATCAAGTTGCCGCCTTTCTGAGGCTGTGCTGCTGGTTTTTTCGCAGCGGTTGCAGTTGCAGTTGGTTTAGTTAAATCAGCCATGATTCAATTGATTTTTGGTTTTTAAAAAAAATTTATAAAGTTTTTGCCTTTTTCACTATTAGTTTAGAAATCACTCGAATCTCTACGCACTAGTTTCTAAGGGGTTACAAAATAAGTAATTTATTGGTTGAAACAAATTTCGAAGCATTTTTTTATATAAAATTTAATAGGGCTAACTACTGTTAAGGAAAATTAATGTTTTATTAATATATTTATGACTAATTTCTAAATTACAATAAATAACAAATATGAAAAAAATCCTGATTTTTACTAGTCTTTGTGTCGTTTTGACAGCAAGCTCTATTGCACAAAGACCCGATTTTGCTCAGCGTCAAGATACCGCTGGTGCAAAAAAAGAAATGCCCCCTAAAGCAGGCCCAAAGGCTTTTAGTGAGGTAATTACAAAGAAAGCCGTAAGTCAAAAGGGTGTATTTTCGGTACACTTTTTAGATGACAAATACTACTTTGAAATCCCAGATAGCCTTTTAGGCCGTGAATTATTAGCTGTTACACGCTTTTCTAAAGTAGCAGGTGGTGCTAGAAAGTACGGAGGCGAGGAAGTAAACGAACAAAGCTTATTATTTGAAAAAGGACCTGGTCAACGTATTTTTATGCGTGTGGTAACCTTAATTAGTAAGGCGGATTCAACTCAAACAATTGCTAAGGCAGTTAAAAACTCCTATTTAGACCCGATTGTAGCTTCATTTGATATCAAAGCCTTTGGTAAAGACTCTAGTTCCTCTGTAATTGAGGTAACAGACTTTTTTAAGGGTGATAATCAAGCAGTTAGCTTAACTCCAAGTGCAAAAAGAATGTTTGGCTTAAGTGCATTGGCACCTGATAGATCTTATATAGAAAGCATCAAGTCTTACCCTATTAATATGGAAGTAAGAACTGTGAAAACATTTGGTGCAAGTGCTCCAATGCCAGGCAGCCCAATGGGTGGTGGCGGAAGTAGTGCAACCATCCCTGCTGCAATGAATGCAGGTGCAGTTACTTTGGAATTAAACACTTCAATTAGATTATTACCTAAGGTTCCAATGAATACGCGTTTATTTGATTCTAGAGTAGGCTATTTTGCAGATAATTTTGTACAATATTCCGATGATCAACATAAAGTAGACAATCAAGTATTTGCTGTTCGTTACAGATTAGAACCAAAAGACGGAGATTTAGAAAAGTACAAGCGTGGTGAATTAGTTGAGCCTAAAAAACCTATCATTTATTATATCGATCCTGCAACACCTAAAAAATGGGTGCCATTTTTAATTGCTGGTGTGAATGACTGGAACAAAGCATTTGAACAAGCCGGCTGGAAGAATGCCATTCAAGGTAAGGAATGGCCTAATGATAGTACTATGAGTTTAGAAGATGCACGTTTCTCTGTGATTCGTTATTTCGCATCTGACATTGAAAATGCATATGGTCCTCAAGTTCATGATCCAAGAAGTGGTGAAATTTTAGAAAGCCATATTGGATGGTACCATAACGTAATGAATTTAGTGCACGATTGGTACATGATTCAAACAGCAGCGGTAGATCCTGCTGCAAGAAAAATGAAATTTGACGATGAGTTAATGGGTAATTTAATTCGTTTTGTTTCTTCTCATGAAGTTGGTCATACTTTAGGTTTAAGACATAATATGGGTAGCAGTAGCAAAACACCTGTAGAAAAATTAAGAGACAAAACTTGGGTTGAAGCAAATGGTCATACTGCATCTATTATGGACTATGCGCGTTTTAACTACGTAGCACAACCAGAAGATAATGTTGGACAAGCAGGTTTATTCCCTCGTATTGGTGATTATGATAAGTGGGCTATTAAGTGGGGTTATACTTACACAGGCGTTGGTGACGAAACAGATAAAAAAATAAACAACAAGTGGATAGTAGACGCATTTAGCAAGTCTGATAGAGTTTGGTTTGGTGGTGAAGGTTATAATGCTGACCCTCGTGCACAGTCAGAGGATTTAAGTGATAATGCTGTTAAAGCAAGTGAGTACGGTATTAAGAACTTACAAGTAATTATTAAAAAATTACCAGAGTGGACTAAAGAGGAAGGTGATCATTATGAAAACCTTAGCGATATGTATGGTCAATTAGCAACACAGTTTAATAGATATATGGGACATGTTGTTAAAAATATTGGTGGAGTAAATGAAACATTCAAAAGTATCGAAGAAGCTGGAGATGTATATACACCAACACCAGTAGCTATGCAAAAGTCTGCGATGAGTTTTTTACAAACACAATTGTTTGCAACACCTAGTTGGTTATTAGATAATAATATCTTAAATAAAATTTCTAACCCAGTTGCGAATGAGCGTTTACAAAGTATTCAAACAAATGTGTTAAGAAGTTTATTAGAGAAAGGTCGTTTGTATCGTTTAACAACAAGCGCAACTAGATATGGTAACGCTAGTTATTCTTTACACGATATGATGGAAGATACTCGTAAAGGTATCTTTACCGAATTAACAAGTCACCAAGCTACTGACGTATATCGTCGTAATTTACAAAAAGCGTATGTGGCTCAATTAGAAGCTATCATTCATCCAGATCCAAACGCAGGTGCTGCAGCAGCTGCTCAAATGGGAAGAATGGGATTGCCTTCAGTGGATGTTGAAAATACCGATGTTGTTTCGGAAGCAAAAGCACAATTGAAAAAATTAGCTGCTAGCATTCAAGCCAACAAAGCAAGTTTCACAGACGCGAACTCTTCTAATCACTTTGATGATTTACAAGATCGTATCAAGCATATTTTAGACCCTAAGTAATCAAAGTAATCATTTACTTTCTGATTATACAAAAGGCCCGCTCATTGCGGGCCTTTTGCTTTTTTATCGTTTTTTATGAAGAAATATAAAAACTCAAAAAAGCACTATCATGATTTTTAAAGGCCCGCAATGAGCGGGCCTTTTGCTTTTTTATCGTTTTTTATGAAGAAATATAAAAACTCAAAAAAGCACTATCATGATTTTTAAAGGCCCGCAATGAGCGGGCCTTTTG
>CANGFA010000012.1 GCA_947453145.1 Bacteroidota bacterium | reverse complement strand
TTAACTGAAAGTGGCTTTAAACAAAGGGATTAGGCATTCATTTTATACAAATGCGATAAAATTTGTTGCTCCTCTTTTGTAATGCTTAACCCTTTTAATTTTTTCCAATTTTGTATATCCTCAATTACTTTATCAAACTGATAACCGGGCAAAACACCCCAAGTAAAATTGGGAATGTTTTTAGGCAATAACCCATTACCAAATATATTGGCACTCACTCCAATGTATGAACCTGTATTAATGCTTGATTGTATGGCAAAACGACTATAATCACCAACCAACATGCCCATTTTTTGACCAATAGTGTCCCACATTTGCTTGGACTCACTCCACATTTGAATTGGCCCTGCCGTGTTTTTTATATTACTATTACTGGTTCCTGCTCCTAAATTACACCAAAAACCAATGATACTATCACCTAAATAACCATCGTGACCTTTATTGGAATAGCCCATCAAAATTGAATTTTTAATTTCACCTCCTACTATACAGGAGGGGCCAATAGTGGTACTCCCGTAAATACTGGTATTCATTTTAACGACTCCTTTTTGTCCTAAAACAAATGGCCCTCTAATACTAGTTCCCTCCATCACAAGTGCTTCTTTACCAATATATATAGGACCATCAGTTGCATTTAAATTTGAAGACAATACGGTTGCACCTTCTTCAATAAATACGTTTTCTGGATGCAGAACGCGGTTGGTGTTGTCTAAGGCACCCGATTTCCCATTTGCTTTAATCCATTCAAAATCATGCTTAATAAAATGGGCGTGTAATTGTAATAAATGTATAGGGTCATTTATAAATTGTGCGCTTGGGTAATTAATGGGCTTATAAATAGCCATTAAAATATTGGCTAGGCTTCTTTCCTTTGAACAGGTTGCAATCCATTTACCAGAAGCACTGATTAGCTTTTCACCTTCTTTTAATTGATCAATTTGCTGAAGCAACTCTTTATTAGGAATACAAGTAACATTGATAAAATACAAACTTTCCTGCGTTTTTAACAAAGGCTGTTCAGCATGTAATATTTGTAAATAATTTACGGTAAACACCCCTACTTCTTCCTTTGCAAATAGTTCCCATCTTTCCTTAAAGGTAAAAATTCCCACCCTGCAATCCGCCAAAGATCTGGTTAAGGTAAATGGATAAAAGTTTTCTCTATCCGGAATGTCTACTAAAATGTAACGCATGATAACAATTTATGGAACAAATTTAATGTAATCTAATATTACCATTACTCATTTCCTAACAGATGTTTATTAAATGCTTATTTTTGTTTTCTAATATATTTAATATGCAATTTGGAACTTTTAACTACCCTAGTCCTATCAATGAACCCGTTTTGAATTACGCTCCCGGTTCACCCGAAAAAATAGCCTTAAAAAAAGCTTTAGCCGGTTTAAAGAAAAAGACTTTAGATATTCCAATGTACATTAATGGCAAGGCAATAAGGACAGGTAAAAAAATTAGTATACATCCACCTCATGAGAACAAACACGTATTGGGTCATTTTCATTTAGGTAATAAGCAACATGTTGAACAAGCCATAACTACTGCTTTGAAAGTAAGAACCGATTGGTCTAATATGAGTTGGGAATCCAGAGCGCATATTTTTTTAAAAGCCGCCGATTTATTAGCTACTAAGTATCGTTTTGAAATGAATGCAGCAACCATGTTAGGTCAAAGTAAAAACGCTTATCAAGCGGAGATTGATGCCGCATGTGAATTAATCGACTTCTTAAGATTCAATGTTCATTTTTTAAGTGAAATTTATAAACAACAACCTGTGTCTGCTCCAGGTATTCACAACCGTATGGAATGGAGAGGATTAGAGGGTTTTGTGTTAGCTGTTACTCCTTTTAATTTTACAGCAATCGGTGCCAATTTGCCTAGCTCAGCAGCAATGTGTGGGAATGTTGTAGTTTGGAAACCTTCAGATGCACAAATATATTCGGCGCAATTATTTATGCGCATTTTAAAGGAAGCAGGTTTACCAGACGGTGTTATTAATATGGTTTATGTTGATGGGCCCGTTTTAGGAAATGTTTGTTTTAAACATCCCGATTTTGCTGGAGTTCACTTCACTGGTTCCACAGGGGTATTTAATGAAATGTGGAAACAAATCGGAGAAAATATTTCCACTTATAAAACCTACCCAAGAATTGTTGGTGAAACAGGTGGGAAAGATTTTGTAATGGTTCATCCTTCTGCTGATGTCGATACGGTGGTTGCTGCATTAGCAAGAGGCGCATTTGAATACCAAGGACAAAAATGTTCTGCTGCTTCAAGAGCCTATTTGCCAAGCAATATTGCAGCCGCAGTAAAAGAAAAATTAGTAAAGGCTGTACAATCTATGAAAGTTGGAACAGTAGAAGATTTCTCCAATTTCGTGAACGCAGTAATCAATGAAAAATCATTTGATAAAATTGCGGGCTACATTAACAAGGCTAAAAAAGATAAGAAAGCAAAAATTTTAGTAGGTGGTAATTTTAGTAAAAAGGTGGGCTATTTTGTAGAGCCCACTGTGATAGAAACAGCTGATCCAAAATACCTTACTATGTGTGAGGAAATTTTTGGTCCAGTATTAACTATTTACACTTACCCTGCAAATAAGTTTGAAAAAACCTTAGAATTAGTAAATAGTACTTCTAAATATGCATTAACTGGTTCTATCATCTCACTAGACCGAGCCGCTATTGAATTAGCAACGGATAAATTACGCCACGCAGCTGGAAATTTTTATGTAAACGACAAGCCAACGGGTGCAGTCGTAGGACAACAACCTTTTGGTGGAGCAAGAGCTTCCGGCACCAATGACAAGGCTGGAAGTATGCTAAATTTGTACCGGTGGTTAAGTGCTAGGACTATTAAGGAGACTTTTAATCCCCCAACTGACTATAAATACCCATTTTTAAACGAAGCATAAGGCTGTTTTTGATTCATTTTTAATCTGAAAACAGTATATTTGCGCTCAAAAATAAAGGATTGTGGCCCAAAATTTTTCAAAAGAAACCTACCTGTATTGGTATGAATTGATGCAATTGATTCGTCAATTTGAATCAAAGTCGGAAGAAATGTATAAAATGGCTGGTAAAATCAGAGGATTTTTCCATGTTTACAATGGCCAAGAAGCTATAGCAGCAGGTTGTATGACCGCTACTAATCATGAAGACCCTTTTATTACTGGATATCGTGATCATGGATTAGCCTTAGCAAAAGGAATGAGTCCAAATGCGGCTATGGCAGAATTATATGGTAAAGCAACTGGCTGTTCTAAAGGTAAAGGTGGGAGCATGCACTTGTTTGACAAAGCCAATTACTTTTTTGGTGGTCATGGTATTGTGGGTGCTCAAATTGGAACAGGAGCTGGATTAGCATTTGCTGAACAATACCGTGGTTCTAAAAATGTAGTATTATGTTTCTTCGGAGACGGTGCTGCACGACAAGGAATGTTACACGAAGTATTTAACCTTGCTATGTTATGGAAATTACCTGTAGTATTTATATGTGAAAACAATAACTACGCAATGGGTACATCCATTGAAAGAACAAGTAATGTAGTTGATATTTATAAATTAGCAGACGCATACGAAATGCCTGCTGATAAAATTGATGGAATGACTGCCGAAGCAGTTCATGAAGGTGTTGCAAGAGCTGTAAAGCGTGCACGTGAAGGAGATGGTCCTACCCTTTTAGAAATGAAAACCTATCGTTATAGAGGACATTCTGTTTCTGATCCACAAAAATATAGAACTAAAGACGAGGTAGAAGAATACAAAAACCAGGATCCAATCACAAAAGTAGCACAGACTATTTTGACTAATAAATTTGCAACAGAAGCTGAATTAAAAGCGATAGATGATAAAATTACAGCCATCGTGGACGGTTCTGTAAAATTTGCAGAAGATAGTCCATGGCCAGACGATAGTGAAGTATTGAAAGATGTATACATTGATCAATCCTATCCATTTATCGTAGACTAATTCATTAACATAGAACATCATAATAAAATAAAATGAGCGATTTACAACAAGAACAAAAACATCCAACTTTAGATTTTTTTAAAAACAATCAAAAAAGCGTAACTGGATTCTTAGTTATCCTAGTAGTTATATTAGGCGGCTATTTTGGTTATATGGAATTATATCAAAAACCACGTGAAACTAAAGCTGCAGATGCTATGTTCACTGCAGAAAATTATTTTTTCCAAGACTCTTCTAATTTAGTTTTAAATGGTGATGGTGCCAATAAAGGGGTATTGTTTATTATTAAACAATACAGCGGAACTAAAGCTGCCAATATTGCTAAATTTTATGCTGGAATAAGTTATTTCAAGCTTGGAAATTTTAACAAATCTATAGAGTACTTAAAGGATTTCTCTACAGAAGCAAAACAAATTCAAGCAATTGCCTATGGTACACTTGGAGATGCTTATTCTGAATTAAAAAAGAATACAGAGGCCTTGGATTATTATAAAAAAGCAGGTACTTATTTTCCTGAAGATGAAGCCATTTCAGCTGAATATTTATTTAGGGAGGCTCAATTACAAGAGGTTTTAGGTAAAAATGAGGAAGCAGTATCTATTTACAAAGATATTAAAGCAAAATACCCTAAGACTGAAATAGGCTTAAACGCAGATAAATTTATATTTAAATTAAAGGTGCAGCCTTAATTTTTAAATAAAAACTTTAATAAAAAGCATTCTTCACATTTTGTTGAGAATGCTTTTTTGTTTCTGCTTGTTTTTTATATACAATTCGTATTTTTGTTTATGACCGTTCAACTATTTGTACCCTGCTTTATCGATCAATTGTATCCGCAAGTAGCTTTTAATACCATTAAAGTATTAGAAAAAGCAGGTTGTACCGTTAAATACAATGAACAACAAACCTGTTGTGGTCAACCTGCTTTTAATGCTGGATTTTGGGGTGAGTCAAAAGATGTTTGTACAAAATTTGTACAAGATTTTGATGGTGTAGATTATATTGTTAGCCCAAGTGCAAGTTGTGCTGGATTTGTAAGAAATAATTTTGGAAAGATTTTTGAAAATAATGCTTTTCAAAGTCCTGCTAAAAAAGTATCTAATCAAATATTTGAACTCTCCGAATTTCTTACTAAGATTTTAAACGTTACTGAATTGGGTGCAGAATTTAATGCAAAAGTAACTTATCACGATAGTTGTGCTGGATTAAGAGAATGTAAAATTAAAACGGAACCTAGGGCTTTATTAAGTTCGGTTCGGGGCCTAGAATTAGTTGAAATGATAGACACTGATACTTGTTGTGGGTTTGGGGGAAGTTTTGCTGTAAAGTATGATACCATTAGTGTGGCCATGGCCGATCAAAAAATTGATAATGCTATCGCTACCGATGCTGAATATATAGTAAGTACGGACATGAGTTGTTTAATGCATTTGGAGGGTAGAATTAATTTTAATGGTCAAGCAGTTAAAGTAATTCACCTAGCTGATATTTTAGCTAGTGGCTATTAATGGTTTCTCACAACATTTTTTATAGATTATTGTTATTATTTTTCAAACACAATTGCTATGGCATACTGGCTAATTAAATCTGAACCGTTTAAATATTCTTGGGATCAATTCGTAAAGGATAAAAAAACATTTTGGGATGGTGTAAGAAATTATGGTGCACGTAATAACTTACGATCTATGAAAAAAGGTGACTTAGCTTTTTGGTACCACAGTAATGAAGGGATGGAAATTGTAGGAATTGCTAAAGTAGTTAAAGAATCATATCAAGATCCTACCACCGAAGAAACTGCATGGTTGGCGGTGGACTTTGCTCCACATAAAAAACTAAAACATCCAGTAAAATTAGCCGATGTAAAAGCGAATACTAATTTAGCAAATATGGCTTTAGTAAGATTAGGCCGACTTTCTGTTCAACCGGTCACAGACCAAGAATGGAAGGAAATAATGAAAATGAGCGAGGGATTGTAATTTTAATGGTTGCCATAATAATGGTTCTAATAAAATTTACTTGAAAAATATATAGCCAATAAAAATGGCTATCACTACCCCTATTAAATCGGCAAAAATTCCAGCCCATAAAGCATATCTTACTTTTTTGATTCCTACACTTCCAAAGTATAAAGCAATAATATAAAAGGTAGTATCTGCAGAGCCCTGAAAAATAGAAGCTAATTTCCCAACAAATGAATCTGCTCCTTGTGTTTGAAATATATCCAGCATCATTCCTCTAGCTCCACTCCCACTTAAAGGTTTCATAATAGCTACAGGCAAAGCCCCTATAAATTCAGTGTTGACCCCAGTTAAATGAATTATATAAGCAATACCATTTAAAATATAACCCATTGCCCCACTGTCTCTAAATACTCTTATAGCTACTAACATAGCTACCAAGTAAGGAATAATTTTTACGATCACATCAAATCCCTGTTTAGCCCCTTCAATAAATGCATCAAATACGGATACTTTTTTGTATGCACCACCTAATATTATAACTACAATTATTAAAAGAAGTAGTCCATTACCAAAAACTTTTGAAAAAACTTCTTTGTTTTCTGGACTTAGTGCATTTACTGCAAATAATACACCAGCCATTAATCCAATTAGGCCTAATAACCAACTAATAAGTACTTTATCCCATTTCAGTTTTTGATAAAAACCAACCATTAAAATACTAGCTAAAGTAGTGCCAATTGTGGCTAACACGCATGGAATAAATATACTGGCTGCATCATGTGAACCCGCAGCTAAACGATAGGAAATAATAGTTAAGGGTATAATGGTTAAACCACTTGTGTGTAAAACCAAAAACATGATTTGCGCATTGGATGCTTTTTCTTTTTCCGGATTTAATGTTTGCAAACTCTCCATTGCTTTTAACCCAAATGGAGTTGCCGCATTGTCTAATCCTAACATATTGGCACTAAAATTCATAACCATATGTCCCATTGAAGGGTGATTTGCAGGAACTTCTGGAAACAATCTACTTAAAAACGGGTTCATCCATTTTGCCAATTTTTGAATGGCGCCAGCTTTTTCAGCTATATTCATTAAGCCCAAGAAAAAAACCATAGTACCTGTCAAAGGCAAGGCAACATCCATAACCGAGGATTTTGCCGAGTCAAAAATACCGTCAGCTAATAGCTTAAATATACTGGTATCGCCAAGAAAAACGAGTTTACACAAGGCAATTATAAAAGCAATTAAGAAAAATGCAATCCAAATGATATTTAAAGCCATAATCTACATTGTTTATAGGACTAATATAGCCCATTTTGCAATTAGAATTGTATTTTTGCGCTCTTAAAACAATCAAAATATGGCTTTACAGGCAGGTATTGTGGGATTACCAAATGTGGGAAAATCAACCTTATTTAATGCAGTAAGTAATAGTGCAAAGGCGCAAGCAAGTAACTATCGGTTTTGTACCATCGAGCCCAACGTGGGTTTAGTGGATGTACCCGATCAAAGATTACAACAATTGGCAGATTTAATTATCCCTCAAAGAATTGTACCCACCCAATTGGAAATAGTAGATATTGCCGGTTTAGTTAAGGGCGCAAGTAAGGGAGAAGGTTTGGGTAATAAATTCCTTGCCAATATTCGTGAAGTTAGTGCCATTATTCATGTAATACGTTGTTTTGAGGATGAGAATGTATTAAGAGAAGAAGGTGCAATTAATCCTATTGGCGACAAAGAAATTATTGAGACAGAATTGCAATTAAAGGATTTAGATAGTGTTGAAAAGAAAATGCAAAGATCAGAAAAAATGGCTAAGACTGACCCTAAAGCAAAAGTAGAATTAGAGGTTTTACAAAAATGTAAAGCACATTTGGAACAAGGTAAAAGTATTCGTTCTTTAGGTTTAGATAAGGAAGAAAGAATAGCGATTGCTGACATATTCTTGTTAACAGAAAAACCAGTAATGTATGTTGCAAACGTAGACGAAAAGTCTATGCACACAGGAAACGCTTACTCTGAAAAATTGGTAGCAATGGCTAAGGATGAGGGGGCAGAAGTAATTGTGATGTGTAATAATATCGAAGCACAGATAACCGAGTTAGAAGATCCAGATGACAAGGCATTGTTTATGGATGAATATCAAATGAAAGAACCAGCATTAAATCGTTTAATTCAAAGTGCTTATAAATTATTATCATTAGAAACTTATTTCACAGCAGGTGTTCAAGAAGTAAGAGCTTGGACAATTGGTAATGGATGGAAGGCGCCTCAAGCAGCAAGTGTTATCCATACTGATTTTGAAAAAGGGTTTATTAAAGCTGAGGTAATTGCATTTCATGATTTTATTAAATACAAAAGTGAAGCAGCTTGCAGAGACAATGGGAAGCTAAGAATTGAAGGCAAAGAATATATTGTGAAAGATGGAGACGTAATGCACTTTAGATTTAACGTATAATATAGTTTAGAATGAAATATTTTAAATATTTATCTTTTTTAAGCAGTTTGCTTGTATTTAGTGCTTGTAACAATAATAGTTCAAGTAAAAATGGTGATGAAGCAAATAATGATATTAATAATAATGTCATTGATGTACCCGCTTCATTAAATTATCAAATAATTAAGACTCATACACATGACAGTACTTCCTACACAGAAGGACTTGAATGGAATGGCGATATACTCATTGAAAGCACGGGAAATTATAAGCAAAGTAAACTTAGGCTATTAGATACCAATATGAAGGACATTCAAAAGCCTGTAAAATTAAATGATGAATACTTTGGCGAAGGCACCACCCTTTTTAAAGGAAAAATATATCAGTTAACTTATAAAGAACATAAGGTGTTTGTATATGATGCAAAAACTTTAAATAAACTAAGCGAAATAACATTTCCATTTGAAGAAGCTTGGGGTATGACCCATAACGACACGGCTATTATTGTGAATACAGGTGGGAGTAATATATATTATTTAGATCCACTAACTTTTAAGACGCTTAAGACCGTTGGAGTTTATGATAATAATGGCTATGTAGCTAATGTGAATGAATTAGAATACGTAGATGGAAAATTATTTGCCAATGTGTATTTGTCTGATAAAATATTACAAATTGACCCAACTTCGGGAAAAGTACTAGCAGTAGCGGATTTAACAGATATTTTGAATCAGGTGGGCATTAAAAATAACCCTAAAACAAAAGATCCAGGTAATGTATTAAATGGCATTGCTTACCATAAACAAAAAGGTACATTTTTTATTACAGGGAAAATGTGGCCAGTTATGATCGAATTAAAATTAAATGGCATCAAATAGTCATTGATGACAAAATTACATTTCAGAAATTTTAATCTCGTATATTAACGAACTTGCTTTTTTAGGATTTCTTAGTGCCATTAAATTTGAAAGGCAGCCTACAAAAAATGCTCGAATTATTCCAAAGTAACCAGCATTTTTATACTTTTCACTTAATAAACTAACATAAAAGCTATCAAACCACATGGGTTTGTATTGAAGTACTTTCATATGATGAACGAGGCACAAATTGTCCATCGACCTAGGTGAAAAATGGTACAAATGTCTAGGGACATCATACGCTGCCCAATATTTTTTGTAAAAATTAGCATCAAAACTTTCATGGTTAGGCACAGCGATAATGAGCCTACCATTTACTTTTAATAAGGATTTAAAAACATGCATATAATCCATTAAATCATGTACATGTTCCAGCACATGCCACAAAGTAATCACTTCGAAACTATTTTTTGGCAAATTATATAATTCTTCTATCGGCAATAAGGTTATATCAAAATTTTCTAGCGCCCTATTTCTACTACCCTCATCTGGCTCCAATGCAGTCACATTCCAGCCCTTTTTTTTCATTGAATATGCAAATGATCCTGTTCCTGCACCCACCTCCAATATATTCCCTTTATGACCTGT
Organism: Bacteroidota bacterium; assembly: GCA_947453145.1. Classification (GTDB taxonomy): domain Bacteria; phylum Bacteroidota; class Bacteroidia; order Chitinophagales; family Chitinophagaceae; genus Sediminibacterium. Next base: position 60,467 of record CANGFA010000012.1, on the reverse strand, counting down.
AAAAAGTGACTGAACCCAATTGGTTTTTTGCAATAAAGTTCTTGATTTAACCTTATGATACAGTTTGTTCATCCAGCCTTTATTTACATCGGTATGTGAAATATATTCGGGAAAGTTATAATAAGGCGCGATTGCTACTTTGCTAGGCGTGGGGAATGTGTATAAAAGTCCGCATTTATTACAAGATAGAATTTCAAATTGTTCTTGTGTTAAAGAATAGTCAAAGCAATGTAAAGACAAATCTATATTATCATTTTTACAAACAGGGCAAGGTGAATAAGACTGTTGTTGAAATGACATAAGCAATTTATAATTGTTTATAAATGATTAGTGCAGTTGCAATAACAACTAAAAGGATTGACCAAATTTTCCAATGATCTTTTTGAACATCATGCGTACTTGTCTCCCCTTCAAATACAGGAGTAATAGTCATTTCTAGATCTTTATAATACGCTTCTCCATTATATAAATTATTCCAAGAAATAATATTTTCATTTTTATGTAAGGTCCCTAAACTTCCAAAATTTAGACTAGCCATTTTTTGATCCTTAAATTGATGGATAAAATGGTCAAATTGAAGTATGGCTTGTTCAATTGAAATGTCCAAATTTTCGGATATAAAACTATAAAATTGCTTCGACGGAGTTACCTCAACTTTATCTAGGATAATAAATTCTTTTGGGGCAACAAATTTATTGTTTTCCCAAAATGAAGCTTGCTTACTCCACTTTAGAATGCCAATAGCTGGTAAGTCAAGATGACCATTTTTAATAAAATATTGTACTAATGTTTGAATCATAACTAATTACTTAAACGAATATACAACTCCTGCAATAAATTGAACACCAATTGCTGGATAATTTGACCATCTTTGGTAAGTGTTATCTAATAAATTCTCTCCTTTTACCCAAGTACTTAATTTATGGGTGAGTGCATAAGATAAGGATGCATTCAAAACAAATGCATTGTTTAAATTAACTGGAGCATTTTTTTCATTTAACATAGCGGCACCTGTCCAATACTGAAAGTTGCTATTTATTTGCAATTTTTTATTTGGCATCCAAGTTAATTTTGAATTTAATTCCAGCGGTAATATACCCCAAGGTTTCGCATTTTGTTGTAACGAATTAAATTGAATATATTTTAAGTTATTGGTAAAAAGGAAATGATCACTAAATTGATATCTTAAGTTGGCATCAAATTGAATAGTACTTGCTTTTTTCTCAAAAATGCTCGCATAATACAAACCATTATTTAAGATGATTGTATTTAAACGTTTATTAAATAATAATAAATTAGAATAGTCATTTAACGATAATGCAAAACCATAATTTAATCGTTTCCCGTTACTTATTTGGATTTGAATATACTTACTATCCTGTGTGGTAATGGCTAATTTATCGGGGACTCCTATCCATGGATTTTGTGCTTCTACACTGGCATAGGAATTGTTTTGGGTTAAGGTATGCCATCCTGCAGCTAAAATTATGTTAGTATCATTTAATACTTTTTGGAATGTTAGCGTTGGCTTAAGCAAAAATTCATCACTCGTTAATATTGGACTAACTCCTAAAGTAAAATTACTATTTAATTTATGAAATGAAATAGAAGGATCTATTCTTACTAGATGATTGGTTTGGCTATTGCGTCCTCTAGGTGAAAATTGATTCATTGAATAGGACAAATCAAAAATAAATTTTGTTTCATTTTTTATGTCAATTGAAAAAGGACTTTTAAAACTGATTAAATTATTAGTTGCCCCCTCGATACCCTCAAACCTTTCGTAACCTAAAATGGGTGCATAGTTGAATGACCCATTTTGATTAGCTATCCAAGCAATTGAAGTCCCTGTAAGAAATGAATTTTGTTTAAAATTAGCAAGTGGGAGAACAGTAGCATCAGGTACCAAGCCATATCTATACCTGTCAGTTTGCTTATAATATATTTTAGATAATAAATGGCCTTGATCTTGGAAATTGAAATCACCCAAATAATTTAAATTAGTGGTACGAGTAGATTGTAAATGATGACTTCCAGTGATCGCTTCATTGTCTACATTAAATGAATGGGTATTTTTATTGCCGTCCATTAAATAATGATCAATCGCTATAAAATGATGAAAGTAATTGCCATATCCAAACTTAATTTGTGTATTGCTTTTTGAAAGATTTATTGAATCTAATTTAAACGCCCGAGGCACTAAAGAAATTGGCTGGTATTGAAAACTTAAATTTTGACTTGGCACTTGATACTCTAAATGAACGGAACCTTTATCAGTTCTTTCACTAGCAGTTACAAAGTCTATTTTAGCCAAATTTTTTAGCTGAGGTTTAAAAGCAGATAAAATGGTCACCACTTTCTCAGGTAAAGAATCTGTTCTAATTAATTGTACTGAAGCATTTTTAACCGGTGCTGGATCTTTAGTAATGGCTTTTGACGGTTGATTTATTTTTACTGTTTTCTCTTTAACAGTTTTGTTATTAGTCTTAGCAACCTTCTTTTTAGTGATTGCTTGCTTGTTATTTTTCTTTTTCTTCTGCGCTTGTGCAGGCATATATATTAAAAGACTAGCAATTAATAAAAATAATATATGTTTAAAATTGTATTTCATATCGAAATTCATTAATTGTTAGTTGATTCAACAAGTAGTTTTAATTTATTTGCTGCTTCTGTTTTTAATTCCTCCATACTCGCATTTTCTGCGACACTTTTATAGGTCGCAATTGCATTAAAATTGTCTTTTTCAGCAATATAAATATCCCCTAATAAAATATAAGATTTAGTAACCCAAAATTCATAGGCAGCTTGTTTTTTTATTACATCAAAAGCTGTTTTTTCTGCAAGAGTAAGTTTTTGTTGATCTAAATATAGTTTAGCTAATAAATAATGTGCTTCAGCCGTAATAAGAGTAGAGTTGGATTTAATTACTTTAGATAAAAGCTGAATGGCAGTAGCTGTGTCTTTGCTAATTAAAGCTTGATGATATAAAGCCATGTTGGCTATTAATATATCGTCTGGTGCAGAGCTCTTATCTTGAATAATTTGTGCAGCAATAATGGCACAATCCTGCCATTGTTCATTTTTATATTCACATCTTAATAAGCCTTTTAATGCCTCATTTTTATTTTCTTGCTGAGTTGCAACTAAAGCTAAAATATTAAAATAGTTTTCTGCTAATTTATAATTTTTAATATTGAAATAATTCAATCTAGCTGCAAGCAATGCAGCTCTTTCAGCAAATTTATTTGGCGACTGATTCGCTACGTTTCCAAAATAAAATGCTGCTGAATCATATTGCTGTTGTGCATAATAGATTTCTGCAATGATATTATTAGCTTCTAGATGATTTTTGCCTTGTGGAAAAGCGTTTATGTATTTTTTAAGCCCTTGCAAGGTTTCAGTAAACATTTTTTGTTCATACTTAATCATGGAAGCTCTATATGTTAAAGAATCTTGTTCATTAACGGCCAATGGTTTTCCGAAATCATTCATGAACTGAACGAATAATTCAGGAGTTTGATTTTCGATGTAAATATTTCTAATAAATTCAACCGAATTTTCACTCTCAATTGAATTAGGATAAGCAGTATACAAGGATCTGAAATTTTGTAAAGCTGCTTCATTCTTATTTAAATTAAAATATACTATCCCTAATTTATAATAGGCTTGGGGATAATAACTCATTGCTTTCTTATCAATTAGTACCTTACTTAAAGGTTCAATAGCAGATTCGAAATTTTCCTGATTCGTATAGGTATCAGATAATTCCATAAATGCATCGTTTAAATAAGCAGAGGATGGGAATTGATTCGAAAAATCTTTTAATATTTTTATTTTATCATTCGCTTTCCCCATACCGCCCATAATAATTGCTTTCTGTAAAGTTGCATAGTCTGTTGTTGACCATTGCCACTCAATCGCATTTTGGTATATTTCTAGGGCTGCTTTGTATTGCTTAGTCATCATTTGGCAGTCCCCTAATCTTAAGTAGGCATCTTGTTGATAGGCTTCAATCATATTACTATGATTGTATTTTGAAACAAAGGAGAAGTAGTCTAGTGCTTTTTGATAATTTCCTTTTTTTAGGTAACAATAACCTAAGGTATATTTAGCATGTCTTTGTGATACTTCACCAACTTCAATAGGATCTATTAAAAAACGCTCTAAAACTTCTACCGCCATATCTATCCTACCCAACTTGTAGGAAAGTTCACCAAGCCAGAATTGTGCGTAAGGAACAATTTTAGTATTATACGGTGTATTTAATATTTGATTTAATAAAGGGTATGCTTTTTCAATTTGCCCCTCATTAATATAAAGTGTGGCTCTACCGTATAAAATGCTTGGGTACAATTTTAACAAGTCCGAAGAAGGATTTGAAACAGATTCAAATGCCTCTAAAGCTTGTATAAAATTGTTACTATATGCCAGCGCTGTAATCCATAAAGAAGTTGCTTCCACTTTATAGATGGAGGATGGATAAGTTTTAATAAACTTATCTAAAGCATAAATTGCATTGCTATATTCCTTTAATTCAGTACAAAGCTTTCCATAATTAAACAAAGAAATTTCTTTCTGAGATAAATTTTGACTTTTAGAAGAACAAATTAAAAATGCATTCTTTGCTCCATTCTTATCATTAACTTTTAAATAAGACGTGGCTAATAAATACATACTGTTTTGACCAAGCGAATCCTCTACATTGGCCAATTCTTTAAATCCAGGAATGGCTTTTTCCCAATTTTGGGATTGGAAATAACAAAAGGAAAGTTGATATAAATCCTGCGTTGCTACATTTTTTTGAACTGAAACATAATTAGATAAATAAGGTAAAGCCTTTGAGTACTCTTTTTGCTCAAAAAGCAAATGACCCATTAATTGTTTTAACTTAATTTCATAAAATTGACCGTTTACTTTTAATGCATCCTCACAGGTTTGCATTGCTTTATTATAGTCTCCTAGGAAATAATACAATTGGCTTATATAAAAAGGCGTTAATTTCGAATAGGCTTGGTTTTGGGATGCAATTTGAAAATAACCTAAAGCAACATTAAACTCTTTTTTTTCTAGCGCAATAAAACCTGCATAATAATTAGCGTCGGTATAATTTGGATTGTTTTTAACCTGTCTAACTGCATTTAATAAAGAAGTTGCTTTATCCCAATTTCCTGCTTTAAAATGTAAGTAGCCTTGCAAATATTTCATAAGTACAATTTCCTCATTATCCATATCATCCAAACTCACAAAAGCAAAAGAAGCAAATGCTTGCGCATCCATTTTGTGTTTAAAATAATATTGTCCTAAAGCAAAAGATAATTTAGAAAGGTATATTCGATTGGTACAACTAGCTAGCCATTCCTTAGCCATGGACTCGGCATTTGGATTTTCTACAAACAAGGATAATTTGTGATAATAAAAGGCAATGTCTATATTGGCTTTGTCAAAAGTATAAGCGGACTGAATGTACTGAAATGCAGCAACGGTATCCCCCAACTTTAAAGCATTTAGCCCCTTTTCAAAAGGGGTGTTTACCGATGTAAGGTAAGCTTCATTTTGACCAGCAACGGGAACATAAAAACTGCTCGTGAGCAGAAGAAAGCAAAAAGGTAAAAATGCTGTTTTTTTGAACATAAAGCCTGTATTTAATAGTAACCTAAAATTAAGCCCTCTTCATAGAACGTATTGTTAAATAGACTTATTGTGGAAAAACACTTTGAATGCTTAAATTTGTTAACAATTACAATAAAATCAAGCAAGATGTACGAACACGTTACCACCCTAAGGGTAAGATATGCCGAAGCAGACCCTATGAATGTAGTTTATTACGGCAATTATGCTCAGTATTTTGAAGTGGGCAGAGTGGAAGGATTAAGGGCACTTGGAATAAGTTATAAAACCATGGAAGAGATGGGATTTATGTTGCCAGTAGTAGAATTAAATATAAAATATTTAAGACCTGCCAAATATGACGATTCAATCACCATTAAAACCATGATTAAGCAATTACCAGTAGATCATCGAATTCAATTTGATCAGGAAATTTTTAATCAAGACGGCAAACTACTTACTATAGGAACGGTTAAATTATATTTTATGGATAATACCCTTTCTAAACGCGCATGCATGCCCCCATTTTTAAGTGAAAAACTTAGTCCTTATTTTAGTTAAAACGCCTTATTTTGATTTACTTTGCAACCAATTAATAATTCTCAAATGCAATCCATTAAAGCTTCAATAATTACCATTGGAGACGAACTACTTATAGGCCAAGTAATTGATACCAACAGTGCCTATATTGCACAATCCCTAAATAAAATTGGAGTAGAAGTAAATAATAGAATTGCTGTGGGGGATACTAAAAATGGCATTTGGGATACTTTAATATCTACCTCTAAACAAAGTAATGTAGTTATTATCACAGGCGGCTTAGGCCCTACTGCTGATGATATTACTAAACCTTTATTGAATGAATACTTTGGAGGTAATATGGTTACTCACCAGCCAACACTTGATCATATCATAGATATTTTTGTAAATAAATATAAGCGTCCCTTAATTGAAAGAAATAGCAAACAAGCAGAAGTGCCAGATGTTTGCGAAGTATTATTCAATGAAAATGGTACGGCTCCTGGCATGTTGTTTGAAAAAGAGGGTGTACTTTATTTTTCTTTACCTGGCGTTCCCCACGAAATGAAAGCATTGGTAGATAAATATGTAATTCCCAAAATCCAACAAAATTTTAAAACACCACATATCGTTCATAGAACTTTATTGACAGCCGGAATAGGAGAATCCTTTTTAGCTGAAATGATCTCCGATTTTGAAACCACCTTACCTAGTCCTATCAAACTTGCTTATTTACCTAATTTTGGCATGGTAAGACTTAGATTAACTGGTATAGGTGAAAACGAAAATGAATTGATTTCCAATATTGAAGAAGCTTTTTCTCAATTAAAAATGCAGGTTCATGAATACTTAGTCACGGATAAGGATGAACCCATGGAAGTGGTGGTAGGCAACTTATTAAAAGCAAATAACGAAACAGTTGCAACGGCCGAGAGTTGCACTGGAGGCTTTATAGGTCATTTATTGTCAAAACATGCAGGATCCTCCCAATTTTATACTGGGGGAATCATTAGCTATGACAACCGGATTAAAACAGAATTTTTAGACGTATCCTCTGAAATCCTTCACACCGTGGGGGCTGTAAGTAAGGAAGCAGTCGAGCAAATGGCCATTGCAGTCCGATCTAAAATGAACACTACTTATGGGGTATCCGTTAGTGGTATTATGGGGCCATCGGGTCAAACTGACGAAAAACCTCTAGGAATGGTTTGGATTGGGGTTGCTAACAAGGAAAAGGTTTTTTCAAAGGTTTTTTACTTGCGTTTTGACCGATCTAGAAATATAGAGGTAACTGCTACTCAGGCCATAAATTTACTTAGGTTATTAATAATCAATAAGATTTAGTCTTATTTTTGTACAAAATGTCCCATATGCCGCTTGTTGACTTGGTGATGCCTAAATTGGGTGAATCTATAATGGAAGCGACCATTTTAAAATGGTATAAGCAAGTAGGTGATACTATTCAGCTGGATGAAAATTTATTAGACATTGCCACTGACAAAGTAGATAGCGAAGTACCTTCTACGGTTAGTGGAATTATTAAAGAAATTTTATTTGAAGTAAATGCAGTCGTTCCAATTGGCGCGGTCATTGCAAGAATTGAATCTCAAGATACAGTTGTACCCAATATTTCCACTAATGAACCCGTTGCGATCATTCCAGAAACAATTAAGGAAATAAATACACCTAATACTGTTTTGGAAGAGGTAGAAACAGTACCCTATACCCCAAGCAATCCCAATAATACAAATTCACCTATACAAGGCGCTGTTGAAAATAATACTACACAACCCATTATTGGTGAGCCAAAATTTTATTCGCCATTGGTTTTAAGCATCGCTCAAAGCGAAGGAATTGGATTCAATGAATTACAATTTATCAATGGAACTGGAAATGAAGCAAGGGTTACTAAAAAAGATATTTTAAATTATATCGCTGCAAAAAAAGTGGGTGTACTTCCTGTAGCATCTTCAACAACGGTGGCTAACAGTATGATGGATACCACTCCATCTGCGACACAAAGCAATCCATTGGATACTATTTTAGCAGCTCACTCCAATTTCTCAACTCAATCTATTAACAACAAATTTGCCCGCCCTGAGGATGTAATCCTTTCAGGTGAAAGTGAATTAAAGGAAATGGATAGAATGCGCAAATTGATCGCGAAGCATATGGTAGACAGTGTACAAACCAGTCCGCATGTTACCTCTTTTGTAGAAGTTGATGTAACAAATATGGTCGTTTGGAGAGAAAAAGTAAAACAACTTTTTGAAAAAAGAGAAGGTACTAAATTAACCTATACACCCATGTTCCTGGAAGTGATCGCAGGTTGTCTTGAACAATTTCCAATTATCAATTCAAGTTTACAAGGGGATCAAATTATCTATAAAAAAGATATAAATATTGGTATGGCTACTGCCCTACCCACCGGCAATTTAATTGTTCCTGTAATCAAAGGGGCAAATCAATTAAGCATAGTGGGTATAACAAAAGCAGTTAATAATTTAGCAAACGCTGCAAGAAATAACCAACTTAATCCCACCGATACAAAAGATGGCACCTTTACAGTAACCAATGTAGGCACTTTTGGAAGTATTATGGGCACCCCCATTATTAATCAACCACAGGTTGCAATTTTAGCATTGGGGGCAATTAAAAAACGCCCTGTTGTGGTTGAAACACCTTCTGGTGACGCCATTGCCATTAGACATATCATGTACCTTTCTATGAGCTATGACCACAGAATTGTAGACGGCGCCATTGGTACACAATTTTTAGCGGCCGTTGCTAAAGCATGTGAAAGATGGGATGAAAACAGACAATGGTTTCAATACGTTTAATGTAATCCCCAATCTCTTCCTTTCATAATAGCTGGAACACCCTTACTCATCCAGGTTGGCATGGGTTCCCCTTTTAAATAATGATCAAAGAATTGTTGTTCTCTTATTTGAATGTCTTTCTTATTTTTTCTTTCAACTAAATTATGTGCTTCATTATTATACACCAGTAACCATATTTTTTTATTTAGTCTTCGCATTGCTGTAAAATACTCAATCCCTTGATACCATGGTACTGCATCGTCTGCATCATTATTCATAATTACTAAAGGAGTGGTTACTTTAGGCAAGGAAAACAAAGGTGAGTTTTGGATATACAAGTCTGGTCGTTCCCATAAAGTTGCACCTAACCTACTTTGTGTTTTCTCATATTGAAATTGTCTTACAATACCTGGCCCCCATCTAATTCCTCCATAGGCACTTATCATATTCACAACAGGAGCTCCAGCCCAAGCTGCTGCATATAAATTTGTCTTCGTAATTAAATATGCAATTTGATAGCCTCCCCAACTTTGTCCTTGTAATCCAATTTTTGTGCTGTCAACAAATCCTTTTTGAATCATTGCCCTGGTTCCACTTAAAATATAATCATACGCACCCTGTCCTGGATAGCCAACTTTATACCAAATATCAGGTACAAAAACCAAGTAACCTCTGCTCACAAAAAAAGGAATATTCAAACGAGAAGGAGTTGGTGAAGGCGCTAAATAATTATGTAAGGTTTGATTGTTTCTTTCATAAAAATAGACAATCATTGGATACTTTTTCTTAGGATCAAAATCCTCTGGATAATACATTATGCCTTCGGCTTTTTTACCGGTATACGATTTCCAACTTACCAATTGGGTAGTAAGCCAATTGTATTCATTTTGTTGTGGATTAATTTGAGTAAATGGTTTTGGATTTTGTTGCTCTTTTTTAAATTGATATGCAAATAAATTAGGGGATGACTTTTCGTCTTCTTGCATCACTACAAAACTATTTGCGTTTTTAGCTTTTACAATTGTCGTGAAATGCATTGGTAATTTATTAATTACTTTCAACTCCTTGTTATTCATAGTTAACATAGCCAATGACTCGGACTTATCTATTTCATTAAATCCTTTTAACAGTAAACTATCCGTATTTGAAATTGTTTTATGCTCTTCATTGGTTTCTACAAAACGGTAATTTGTTTTGATAGTACGTCCATTTGTTAATAATTGGGAGGGTTTATTTCCATTTGCATCTACCAACCATAAATCATATCTATCATATAAAATAAAGGATGAATTGTCACTTAACCATTTTGCAATTCCATATGCATTAGGATCATCCGGTACGTCATTATCCTCGTCATACAAAGGAAATTTAATATCTTTTGCAATGATAATTTCCTTTTTTGTTTTGGCGTCATATCCAAAATATTTTTTTAAAGTTTCGTCATAAAAAACCAAATGGCTACCATCCAAGGAACTTGAAATTAGATTCCCCTTCCAAGCTTTATGTATTAAGCTATGCTGTCCATTTAAATTATTAATCTCATAAATATCTTTTAAACTATACCCTTGCCATTGGGATGCGATTTCATATGTAGAATCTTGAATGGCATAACTAATATCACCGTCTCCTTCCAAAGTAGCTATTCTATTTCGTTCTCTTAGTTTACCTAAATAAACGGTTTTCCCAGAAGCAATGTCATAGATCACAGGCTCGGTTGCTTTTAAATCGGCATCTAAATTTTTAAGTTGTACCGTTTGTAATACCGGGTCATTGTAATTCCAAATATCCAAACCAGCTCTTTCAAAGTCTGGCAAACTGGTATCCTTGATAGGAAGTAAGGGTTGAATGCCTAGCTCCAATTTATTACCAGTTTTACTAAAAACTAATTTTTTATCTCCTCCAATGGTGTAATTATTGGGGAAGGATGGATTATTTCTATTCAACACTCTTTGGGCAGTATCAAAATGTGATTTAAAAATAGCCAACTCATAGTTTTTTTGCAGTGCACTATTGGTGCTATCATTTTCAATTAAATAAGCAAGCGATTTACCATTTTCATCCCAAGTTAACCCTGTGGCAGTATAAAAATGTGTACTAATTGCTTTGGGTAAAGTGTCTACTAAATTGGCTAGTAAAATTTTACTACTTGTAGTTTTTGTTTTTACTTCTACCATCGCCAGCCCTAAACCAAGTGGCTGTAAATTATATTGAGTAATATTTGGGAAAGTCTTAGATGTATTTGAGTTTAAATCCCTCCACACTAAATCGGAACCTTCTTTACTAATATCCGCTTTTTTATCTACTAAATAAACCAATTGATCATTCCCTTTAGTTGGTAGTTGAAATGATTTAACAGAAGCAATTTTTTCAATATGACTTGTAGCTAAGTTTACAATCACTAAACTATCCTTAGGCATTTCTTCTGGTTTCTTTTTATCTATTTTAGCCTTTCTAGTTTCTTGAAATAGGGGTTTAATTTTAGCTAAAAAAAAACGACCATCTTCGGTAAATACTCCCTGTGATCCTCTTTCTATTTTAATGTTTGAATTATTGGATGTGTTATTTATTACTAAAATTGCATCCCCTTCCTGTGGAGCCATTACATAACTGATAAATTCGCCTTTAGATTGGTAAACCACTTCTCTAATATTTTGCCATTGATCATAAACAGTATGGTCTAATACTTTTTTCTGTCCAAATGACATTAAAGAAACAAATAAGGCAAGGAAGCTTAATGCGCATTTCATATTAAAATATTTATTAATAAAAACTCAACTTTTTAGCTGTAATTTTGTTATGTAATATATATAAATTGTTGATTTATGAGGATATTTTACATCATTGGTTTAGCGCTTTTTTTGCCATTTTTAAGTTTAGCACAGTCCAAGGGGAATTTAGTAGGTGAAGTGCTAGATAAAAATACCCAAAAGCCATTACTAGGAGCTAATGTGCAAATTGTAAATTCCAAATTTGCCACTGTAAGTGACAGTTTAGGGAAATTTACATTTAAATCCATTCCAACAGGACAATATCATATTGTAATCAACTATGTAGGATACATACCTTATCATTTGTATAATGTGATTATAGGTTCGGGTAATATAAATTTTATTACTGCTGAACTACTCCCACTAGAAATAAGCTTAAAGGAAGTAGTTGTTGGTAATATTAAAAAGTCGGTACGGGCCGCAACTTTAGAGACCCCATTAAGTATTCAAAAATTAACCGCCGAAGAAATCAAATCAAGCCCTGGAAGTAATTTTGATATTTCTAAAGTGGTTCAAACCCTACCAGGGGTATCTGGATCTGCAACTACTGGTGCAGGATTTAGAAATGATATTATTGTTAGAGGTGGTGCGCCCAATGAGAATGTTTTTTATCTGGATGGTATTGAGATCCCTGTAATCAATCATTTTAGCACTCAAGGTAGTGCTGGTGGTCCACAAGGAATTTTAAATGTTTCTTTTATTGACGAGGTTAAGCTTTCTTCCTCGGCCTTTGATGCAAAATATGACAATGCCCTTTCTTCCGTTTTTGAATTCAAGCAAAAAAAAGGAAATAGCGAAAAAGTACAAGGAAACTTTAGATTAGGCGCAACAGAAGTTGCCAGTACATTAGAGGGCCCCCTTTCCAAAAATGGGAAAACCACTTTTTTATTATCTGCAAGACGCAGTTATTTACAATTCTTGTTTCACGTGTTGGACTTGCCTATTAGACCCAACTATTGGGATTTCCAATATAAAGTATCGCACCAGATAGATGCTAAAACCACGCTAACTTTATTAGGCGTTGGAGCCATTGACAAGTTTTCCTATGTTGCTCCTCAAAATTCTACACCCGAAAAAAGATATGCTTTAAACATAGCACCTTCCATTAACCAATGGAGCTATACCGTTGGCGCATCGTTAAAGAAGTTAATTAATAAAGGATATTGGAATATAAGTGTAAGTCGTTCACATTTAAATAACATCAATGAAAAATATGAGGATAATTTAAACCCTATTAAAGGAGAAAAAACTTTTGATTACACTTCCAATGATATATCCAACTCCATTCGTTTTGATATCACAAAAAGTTTCTTAGGTTTTAAATGGACAACAGGTGCCAACTTACAATCAATAGAATATGATAATTCAACTTATCAGATTTTGCCAAGACCCTATGTCGACAGTGCTTTATTGCCAACCTACTTGCCAGCGCCTAATGTTTATAAATATGCAACCAACTTAAATTATAAAAAATTTGGAGCATTTTTTCAAATTGGTAAAAGAGCATTTAATAACCGCCTAGGTATAAGTGCAGGTATTAGAACAGATGGGAATAGCTTTAATACGGCAGGTAAAGAGTTTTATCACAGATTATCTCCACGTATTGGCTTTAGTTATGTATTAACAGATAAGATTAACTTAAACGCTTCGGTTGGCAGATATTATAAAGTAGCCCCTAATACAGCATTGGGTTTTAAAGATGCAAATGGTAATTATGTAAATAAGGAAGCAGAATATATTGGCGCCAACCACTATGTTGCTGGCATTGAATACATTCCTAGTGAAGCGACTCGTTTTACTGCCGAAGTTTATTATAAAAAATATTTTAATGTACCCATTAGTATCCAAAAAGGATTAAGCCTCTCCAACTTAGGTGCCGACTTTAATATTTTAGGAAATGAACCCATTGTTAGCAATGGTCAAGGCCGTAGTTATGGCTATGAACTATTTGCTCAACAAAAATTAACAGATCGTTTTTTTGGTGTTGCAAGTTATAGTTTCTTTAGAAGTTCCTACACCAATATAAAAGGTGAATTTATAAAAAGTGCATGGGAAAACATTCATGTACTAAGTTTAACAGGTGGTTATAAATTTAATAAAAATTGGGAGTTAGGCATTAAGTTCAGATTTCAAGGAGGAACACCATATACACCTTACAATCAGGATGCTAGTAGAATTAATTTCTTAACCCAAGGATTAGGCGTATTAGATTATACTAAAACCAATACATTAAGATTACCAAATTATCATTCTAGTGATTTAAGGATTGATAAAAAATACAACTACAAAAAAACAACCATTGACTTTTTCTTAGACATCACCAATTGGTATGGTAGCAAGAGTGTTTCACCAAGTGTATTTACATTTGAATCCAACCCAGACGGGACTTTTAAAACAACAGATGGGAAACCTATTCAAAAAAATGGTTCCAATGCAATACCTACTTTAACCAATAGTAACAGGGTATTTGTAACTCCTACTTTTGGATTTATTTGGGAATTCTAATTACGCGTAACATTTGTATAAGTACCGAAATAGCGATTAAGAAAAACCCTATATAAAAGGATATACCTAATTGTTTGTGTTCTTGAAATGCTATAAAAGAAATGAGAATCCCATAAACGGGCTCCAAATTAAGTGTGACATTCATCGTAAATGCACTGATATGTTTTAATGCAGAAAGCATTAAATAATTAGACCAAACTGTACAAGCCAAGGCCAATACAATTAACCAAAACCAATCCACTTGTGTGGGTAATGGAATTTTGATTTTTGTAACCCCACTTACTGCAAGTACAATACAGGCTAAAAATAAAAAGCCACCCAACATTTGAAATGTTTGAAGGGTTTGTGGCTCATTATGCACTGTTAATTTTTTATTAAACTGGGTAAATAAAGCTGCAATAAAAGAAGAAACCAAACCAACAGCTATTCCTTTTCGGTATTGGATATCAAATTGGAAAATAAATAATATGCCCAATAAACTAATGAATGCAATCACTAAATCCTGCCATTTAATTTTATTACGGGTAAAAATAGGATCTAATAAAACAGTAAATAGTGCAACACTCGAAAGACAAACCAGTCCTATGGAAACATTAGAAAGTTTAATACTAGTATAAAATAAAACCCAATGCATAGAAATTAATACTCCAACACCAATTATCTGCCATTTTGTTTTGAGTGAAATGGCCATTTTATTTTTAATCAATGTAAACATGATTAATGTAACCAATGAGGCAATACCCATTCGATACATAACTAAATTTAATCCATTTAATTGAATTAAATTACCAATAGGGCCTGTTAAACCTGCTAAAAAAACAAAAAAATGTAATTGAAATAAAGACTTTTTAAAACTGGTCACGCTTTATATATTTAATATAGCGTCCTGTGATGTATAACCATTGCATGTTTAAAACACCTTTGATGGCCTCCTTGATAATGCCTTTAGACATTTTACTTACGCCAATTTTACGGTCAATAAATTTAATAGGTACTTCTTTAATTTTAAAACCTAATCTCCAGCTTGCAAATTTCATCTCAATTTGAAATGCGTATCCTATAAATTTGATATGATCTAAGTTAATACTATCTAATACTTTGCTTTTATAACAAACAAATCCTGCAGTAGGATCTTTCACAGGCATACCTGTTATAATTCTTGTATATGCGGATCCTCCTTGCGAATAAATTTTCCTATCTAAGGGCCAGTTTTCAGTGGAACCCCCTTTTACATATCTACTTCCAACAGCTACATCCGCTCCTGCATCACATGCAGCACATAAGCGATCTAAATCCTTGGGGTTGTGCGAGAAATCGGCATCCATTTCAATGATATAATCATATCCATTTGAAAGTGCCCATTTAAATCCATGAATATAGGCAGTACCTAAGCCCAATTTACCTTTTCTACATTCTATAAAAACACGATCATGACTAGAAATCATAATTGCCCTTACAATATCTGCCGTGCCATCTGGAGATCCATCATCTATAACCAACACATGATAACCTGCATCAAAAGACAAGACAGCATCAATTATTGAGGCTATATTCTCCTTTTCATTGTAAGTTGGTATTAAAACAATTTTCTTCACATGTAATTTTTAGGGGTAGATGATATTAAAAGTACATAATTGTCATTAAAATATGCTATATATACTATTTATTTAATATCGATTTATTCAAAATTTCAGTTAGTTTTTGCTTTGTATGCAGTGCAAAATCACCTTTCATGATCCAATCATAGTATTGTGGTTCGGCTTTTAAGACCTCAATGACCGATTTCCCTTTGTGTTTTCCAAAATTAAAAACGGGAACTCCATTTTCGTAAACAAGTCTACGAGCAAAATCTATAATTTCATCCTCCCCCGTAAATTTTACAATGGATTCAACGGTATTCCCAATTTGAGGATATCTGTCGATTTGTGCTTCTAATATTTCCCAGGTTGCTGTCGCATCTGCTTCGGCGGTATGGGCTCCTTCCAAAGTTTTGTGGCAATAAAATTGATAAGCTGCACTTAATGTTCTTTGTTCCATCATATGAAACACTTTTTGCACGTCTAACAATTTTCTACTCTCCATATCCACATTTATTCCAGCTCTTAAAAATTCTTCATTCAACATGGGTACATCAAAACGATTACTATTGTATCCTCCAATATCGCAACCTTCCATAAATTGTTTAATTTCGTTTGCAAGGGTTTTAAAACTTGGAGCGTCTTTAACCATGTCATCCGTAATTCCATGGACATCAGAACTTGCTTTAGGAATGGGCATTTCGGGATTTACCAATCTTCTTTTTACTTGCTTGGTTCCGTCTGTTCCTATTTTGACTATGGCTATTTCCACAATTCTATCCATACTTACATTGATACCAGTGGTTTCTAAATCAATAAAGCAAATGGGTTTTAATAAAGATAATGGCATAAAAAAGATTATTTAACGAAGTTAATCAATTTGACTAGTAAAAAGAATAGAATATCTGTTTATACTCGTTTTAAAAATCCTAATTTTACACCTTTAATATCATATCATGAATTGGATACCACTTACGAATTTAGAACAGATTGACGCCATTAAAGAAGCTTCTAAAAATAAGCCTCAACTCATTTTTAAGCATAGCACTACTTGCAGTATTTCAAAAATGGCTTTATCCAGATTTGAACGTGTCGAAGCACCTGATCATATAGACTTTTACTATTTAGATTTATTAAATCATAGAAATATATCGGCCGCCATTGCAGAAGCCTTTCAGGTTCACCATGAATCGCCTCAAATTTTATTAATTAAGCAAGGTGAGTGTATATACGACGAAAGCCATTATGGAATTATGATGGACGATGTAATTGAACAGGCTGGAGTTTAAATCTTCTCTATAATTATTGCACTTGCACCACCCCCGCCGTTACAAATTGCCGCTGCACCAAATTGGCCATTATTTTGTTGCAATACATTTATAAGGGTGACTACAATTCTTGCACCACTGCATCCCAATGGGTGCCCAAGGGATACGGATCCACCGTTTACATTTACTTTAGTAGGATCTAGTTTTAACAATTGCGTATTAACAATGCCTACTACCGAAAATGCTTCATTGAATTCAAAGAAGTTTATTTGTTCCGATTTTAAATTGGCCTTCGCCAATGCTTTTGGGAGTGCTAATGCTGGAGTAGTTGTAAACCATTTTGGATCTTGTTCAGCGTCCGCATAACTCACTATTTTTGCCAAGGGCTTTAATCCCAATTCCTTTAGCTTTTCACCACTTATTAAAATTAAAGCAGCTGCTCCATCATTCATCGTACTTGCATTAGCAGCAGTTACAGTTCCTTCTTTAGTAAAAGCAGGATTTAATTGTGCTACTTTGTCAAACTTAACATTGAATGGTTCTTCATCTTTTGAAATTAAAACAGGGTCTCCTTTTCGTTGAGGAATAGTTACTGGAACAATTTCATTTTCAAACAACCCCTTCTCAATAGCAGCTTGTGATTTTTGATAACTAGCAATGGCAAATGCATCTTGATCTGCTCTTGAAATATTATTTTCTTTTGCACATAAATCTGCAAAATTGCCCATGGCAACATGGTCATACACATCCATCAAACCATCCTTTGCCAATCCATCTTCCAAAGTAATATTGCCATATTTATTACCCCATCTTTGGGTAGCATTATAAAAAGGTACATTACTCATGCTTTCCATGCCACCTGCAATTACAATATCTGCATCTCCCAATAATATATTTTGTGTAGCCATGACTATGGATTTCATACCACTTGCACAAACCTTATTAACCGTGGTAGCAATTACTTTATCAGGAAGGCCCGCTACTTTACTAGCTTGTCTTGCAGGCGCTTGTCCTAGTCCAGCTTGCAACACCGAACCCATTATGACTTCATCCACCAATGCAGGATTCAAATTTATTTTATCTATTGCACCTTTAATGGCAATGGCGCCAAGTGTAGTTGCGGAAACGGATTTTAATACCCCACCAAAAGATCCTATGGGTGTTCTCACTGCAGCTACAATAAATACTTCCTTTGCCATAATGTTAAATTTACAATAGTAAAAATAGTTACTTCATTCTTAATTAAGCCTGATCATTATCACTGGTATCTTTCACATTAGGTGCTGGCGATTCCGATGAGCCTTCCACAAGTCGAATACCCTCTGTTTCTATCGTAATTAATTTAGATTTATATAAGATACCTACATTCATCTTAAATGCTTTTTTACTCATTGCAAAAAATGCATAAATGTCTTCTGGACTTGATTTATCATGATAAGGCAAGAAACCCTTGTGTAATTTCAATAATTTGATAATGGTTTGTTGGTCTCCATCTAATTTTTCTACCCCTTGTTTACCAATACCAATATCTAATTTATTGTCCTCTCTAATTTTTTTTACAAAAGCTTCGTCAATAAACTGACCAATATGCAAATGCGTAAATACTTCATTTTTATACACCAAACCTTGGTGTACCCCATTCACAATAACAACATATCCTATTTCAGATTCTCTATATACCTGCACTTTCACTTTTTCTCCTTCCTTAACAGTCAAGAAATCATTGCTAATTTGATTATCAATTTTTTCTGTAGCGGCAACTCTTCCTGTTTGTTTATCAATGTATAATTTCACCAAATACTTGCCGCCTAAACGCATGGTGGAAAGTTGTTGTGAGGCTGGAACAAAAACGTCCTTCATTAAACCCCAATCCATAAAAGCACCTTGACGGGTAATTTCAACCACTTTAAGGGCTGCAATGTCACCTACAACTGCAAAAGGTTCTTGAGTAGTAGCAATTAAACGGTTGTCAGAATCATGATACACAAATACACTAATGGTATCTCCCACTTGTAAACCAGATGGCACAAATCTTTTAGGCAATAAAATACCTTCACCGCCATCATCCATATAAAAACCAAAGTCTACCTTTCGGTCTACGTGCATTAGATTAAATTGACCTACATTAATGGTTGACATGTTTATTAATTTATGGTTATAAAACCTTTTTAAAATTTAGAATAATTCTGGTTGTTCGTCGTTAGGATCTTTTATGACCACTTTGGTTTCCCATTCCATCTCAATGGACTTATTGAAATCGGTTAATTTCGTGCCTACTGCTTTCCAACCCATTATGTCTACAATCTTGCTTACTTTAAATTTGGCTTTTCGTATTTGCGCCCCTTTACCCGTATTCACCACCAAAATAGGTTCAATACTTGTAGACACGGCTACTAAATAATTGCCATCCCCTTCCTTAATACATAAGAATGGAGATCTTAAAGTTGTAGTTTCAATCTTAAAACGTTTGATATTAAACTGTAATTTATCCTTATCTAAATAAACAGCAGTAACAATTTTATCTGGATTAAATTTCTCAATAAATAACACTTTCTCCGGATCAAAACGTTGAGATTGTTCGGTATCAGTTACTTCATAATATCCATCCTTGGTAAACACCAATAATTTCTCATCCTCAAAAGTACCTAGATACAATCCTTTCTCTTCGCTATTTAAACGACCAAATTTGTCATCAAACCAAAGCTTGCGTCCAACCAATGTACTCTTACCTGCTTCTTTTAAACGAACTGTTTTAATTGGATATTTTGTTACTTGATTACCTACACTACTTCTACCTTTCACTTCTAAGGTTTCAAAATAGAAATCAAATTCTTTGATTCTAGCAGAACAGTTCGGGCTTAAAATAATTTTAACCGATTCCGCTTCCCCATTTGCATTCACCGAAATATAATGCACTTTGGATTTTTCGGCACTCTTTGCTAAAGGATACTCTTTATCGCGCGTTACACCTGTAACATTAAAACGTTTTGCATAACTAACACCACTTGCGCCATCCACGTATACCATATTATAAGTAGTACGTTCATCATTTTTTTGGAATACGGCTGCATGTATAATGTCCTTCCCAATAAATACTTTATCAGAAACCTTTACTACTTTCATAATGCCCGACTTGGTAAATGCAATAATATCATCATAGTCGGTACAATCGCAAAGGAACTCGTCCTTCTTTAATCCTGTACCAATAAAACCTTCTGCTTTATTAATATACAGTTTCGTATTGGCAATAGCAACCTGCTTTACTTGAATGGTATCAAATTCTTTGATCTCCGTTTTACGCTCCTTGCCCTTGCCATATTTTTTTTGCAATCCTTCGTAATAACTTACTGCATAATCCACCAAATTGTCTAAATGATGCTTGGTTTCTTTAATGCTTGCTTCAATATCTTTTATTTGTTGAATTAAATCCTCAATATCTAATTTGTAGATACGCCTTACTGGCTTATCCGTTAATTTCAATAAGTCCTCACGCTCTATTGGCTTCTTGAATTTCTTTTTAAATGGATCAAATGCTTTGTCAATGGCATCAATTACTTTATCCCAGTTCAAATGCTTTTTCTCTAATTCTTGGTAAATTTTTTCTTCAAAGAAAATCTTCTCCAAACTCGTAAAATGCCATTTGCTTTCTAATTCTTTTAACTGAATTTCCAATTCTGCTTTTAACAACCCTTTGGTATGTTCTACCGAATGCTTTAATAAATCGCTTGCACCTAAAAACTGAGGGCGATTGTTTACAATCACACAAGCATTGGGCGATAAGCTAATTTCACAATCCGTGAAAGCATATAGGGCATCAATCGTAATGTCTGGAGAAATGCCCGTTGCCAAATCAATTTGTATTTCCACTTCCGCAGCAGTAACGTCGGTTACTTTTTTAATTTTGATTTTACCTTGGTCATTGGCCTTGGTAATGCTCTCCATTAATTGGGTTGTTGTAACACTATATGGAACGTCCTTAATTAATAATGTCTTTTTATCTAGTTCCTCAATATGAGCGCGCACTCTCACTTTACCCCCTCTTTTTCCATCATTGTAATTTGAAGCATCAATCATGCCCCCTGTTTGGAAGTCGGGTAATAATTCAAATTTCCTGCCGCGCAAATGTTTGATACTCGCTTCTAATAATTCATTGAAATTATGAGGCAAAATTTTTGTAGAAAGCCCTACCGCAATACCATCAGCACCCTGCGCCAATAATAAAGGAAATTTCATTGGTAAGGTTACGGGTTCGTTTTTTCGGCCATCATAACTTAATGCCCACTCGGTTGTTTTTGCATTAAAAGCAACCTCCAATGCAAACTTACTTAAACGTGCCTCAATGTACCTGGATGCTGCAGCAGAATCCCCTGTACGCACATCCCCCCAGTTACCCTGGGTTTCTACTAATAAATTCTTTTGCCCAATATTTACCAATGCGTCTCCAATACTAGCATCTCCATGCGGGTGATACTGCATACTTTGACCTATGATATTTGCCACTTTATTAAATCTGCCATCATCCATTTCCTTCATGGCATGCAGAATTCTACGTTGCACAGGTTTTAATCCGTCTTCAATAGCAGGTACCGCTCTTTCTAGAATTACATAGGATGCATAATCCAAAAACCAATTTTTATATTGGCCTTGTACGCCCGATTCATTCTCCGTTACCCTACTTAAATTTTTCTCTTTTGCCATAACTAATCTTAATTTGAACTTTTTAAAGTTCATTATAGTCGGTAAGTGTCTTCACTACCGTCTGCTAAACTATTTAATTCTACAAAAACAATATCCGTGATTGCCGTTAACGCATGCCAAACATTTGCTTGAATCAAAACTCTAACAGGCGCAATCAATGCTACCGTTTCTTCCTCATTTGTTTTTAAATTCTTCCAGTGTAAGCTTGCTGTTCCTTGCACCAAAAGCATGTCTTCCGGATTTTTACCAGCCGAAACGCCTTTGTGATAATGTTGCCCACTAACCGTTCCTGCTTTTCGATACACTAATAAAAATTCCCCCGTTCTATCTGTACTAAAATAATGTAATGCACCGCGCTCATCCACTGCTTTAACATCTATTGGGTTGATGGTTACACTCATTATTATTATATTTTATTCGGCTTCTGCTTCAACAACTACATTAGATCCACCAGGCATTTGAACCACCATGTCTTTCCAACCTTTAGCCCAATCTCCTACAAAAACTAACTTGCCCGCTTCTTCTAAAGCTTTTAAACGAAAAACAATAAATGCATCACCCAGTTTCACTTTTATTTTACCCATGATATTATTTAAAGCACTAGGCAATTTTTGTGCATTCTTAGTAAGCAAGGACAATATTTCTTTATCATAGCAACCTATGTTCATACTCACTAACTTCTTACCACCTTCTAAAAAACGTATGCCTTCATTTTCCATGCAAAGTTTCTTCCACTCATCTGGATCCAATTCAAATTCACTTAAGGTAATAGGTCTTGCCAATTTCTTTGCCTTCAAAAATTCTTTAGGTTGAATTTGACTTAAATAAGTTGGATAAAACAATTGTCCCTTTTCATTTAAGAATGGTAGATTGTTCAAATACAAAACCTGTATGCGACCTTGGTATTCTTTGAACTGACTCATTAACCAGTAGTATCCTGAAACGTCATGTGCATTTTGTCCCATCCAAATCCAAATCACTTCGTTCTCATCATGATTCAATGCATTTAATAAATGATGTGCTGTTAACTTATCATCTACAATGTCTAATTGATCGGTATAAGGTGAGTTTACTAAAACATTTTGCCACCAATCACGACGTGCTTGATAACCTTCAGTTTCATAAATATCTAACAATGGTCCAACAGCATAGTCGTCTTTAAATTCAACAACTTTACCAGCTAGGGTCTCGTCCAATTCAATGGCAGCTTCTATGGCAGCAATATCTGCTGTATTAAACACTATGTGTATCATGCGCTTTGTCTAATTCTACTTTTAAATTATTGATAATAAAGTCTTGTCTTTCTGGTGAGTTTTTGCCCATATAATACTCCAACAAATGTTGAATATGATCACCTTGTTCCAAAATAACAGGCGCCAATTTTATATCGGCATTGATAAACTTACCAAACTCTTCGGGGCTAATCTCACCCAATCCTTTGAACCTTGTAATTTCGGGTTTACTACCTAACTCACTAATTGCTTTTTGCTTTTCAGCTTCATCGTAACAATAAATGGTTTTTTGCTTATTTCTTACGCGGAAAAGTGGTGTTTCTAAAACAAATACATGACCTCGTTTTACCAAATCAGGGAAGAATTGTAAAAAGAAAGTAAGCATCAATAAACGAATGTGCATTCCGTCCACGTCGGCATCCGTAGCAATTACAATATTGTTATAACGCAACCCTTCTAAACCTTCCTCAATATTCAACGCATGTTGCAATAAGTTAAACTCTTCATTTTCGTAAACCACTTTCTTAGTTAAACCAAAAGCATTCAAAGGCTTACCCCTTAAACTAAATACCGCTTGGGTATCTACGTTACGAGACTTGGTAATACTACCACTAGCAGAGTCCCCTTCGGTAATAAACAAAGTACTTGCTTTTTGTGTAGCAATAAACATTTCCTTGTTCTTAGAAGGTAAATCGTCATTTAAATGCACGCGACAGTCTCTCAATTTTTTATTATGCAGATTCGCTTTCTTAGCTCTTTCATTTGCCAATTTTTTAATACCTGCTAATTCTTTACGCTCACGTTCATTTTGCTCAATTCTTTTTTTGAGGGCATCAGCTACATTTGGATTTCTATGTAAAAAATTATCAAGTTCTTTAGCTAAAAACTCAGTGACAAAATTCTTCATACTTGGTCCGCCGTCTGCCACATTTTGAGAACCTAACTTAGTTTTGGTTTGACTCTCAAAAACAGGCTCTTGTACACGCACCGAAACTGCTGCCACAATACTGGTTCTAATATCTGAAGCCTCATAATCTTTTTTATAAAAATCACGAATCACTTTTACGTAAGCTTCTCTAAATGCTTGCTGATGTGTAC
The DNA here is from genome assembly GCA_947453145.1 of Bacteroidota bacterium. GTDB lineage: Bacteria > Bacteroidota > Bacteroidia > Chitinophagales > Chitinophagaceae > Sediminibacterium. Next base: position 36,376 of record CANGFA010000012.1, on the reverse strand, counting down.
CACCTTGTGTAGTATACTGACCATTCACAAAAGAGAAAATATCTTCACCATAATCATTGTTATGTGAAATGGCTACTTCTATATCCTCTCCAGTTAAGTGCATGATTGGATATCGCAACTCATCAGGATTGGTTTTGCGTTCCAATAAATCCAACAAGCCATTTTTACTTACAAACTTTTTATCGTTAAAATGAATCACTAAACCCGCATTCAAATAACAATAATTCCAAAGTTGGCTTTCAATATATTCGTATATGAAATGATAATTTTTAAACACCGTTGCATCCGGTGTAAAACTTACTAAAGTCCCATTTTGCTCCGTGGTTTTTGTTTCCTTAGTCTCGTTAATTAATTGGCCTTTCTGAAAAGTGGCAGAGCGACACTTCCCTTCTCTAAAAGCAGTGACTGTAAAATCCTCGCTTAATGCATTCACTGCCTTGGTACCTACACCATTCAATCCCACCGATTTTTGGAAAGCCTTACTATCGTATTTTGCACCTGTATTTATTTTACTAACTACATCTACAATTTTACCTAAAGGAATTCCACGACCGTAGTCACGAATAGTAACTGTTTTATCTTGAATAGAAATTTCAACCTGCTTACCATACCCCATAGTATGTTCATCAATACAGTTATCAATTACCTCTTTAATTAAAACATAAATACCATCATCAGGAGCGGTACCATCTCCTAATTTACCAATATACATACCTGGACGTAAACGAATATGTTCTTTCCAGTCAAGTGACCTAATGGAGTCTTCGTTATACTCTGCCCCGATCTTTGCTTCTGCCATAATTATCAATACTTTATGGGCATAAAATGCCCCAGTCTAGCTGCAAATCTAATGCTCCACGTAAGTTTTGCAATCTAAAAATTGTCAAAAATGGGCAAATGTGGATAAAAGGATTAAAGCATTATCTTTATCCCATCAAAAACGCAGCAACATATCCAATTACAGACCTTGAAATTATAAAAATCAAGGCCAATGAATTAGCAGCAGAAAACCTCCAATTTCAGGATTTTTTAAGGAATTTGGACAGTTTAAGCCTAGATAAAGCTGTTTTTGAGCTTTCCGAAGCCATTTCCCCTAAAATTGAATGTACCGATTGCGGCAACTGTTGCAAAAGCCTTATGGTAAACATAGACGAGAAGGAAGCAAATAACTTATCCGCACATTTAGGCCAAACCAGGGCCGAATTTGATGCGAAATACCTAGATAAGGGCGAATCGGGTCGGATGGTGGTAAATGCCATCCCTTGTCATTTTTTAGTAGGCAACAGTTGTAGTGTATATGAACACAGGTTCGCAGGCTGCAAAGAATTCCCTGCATTTCATGTACCCGATTTTAATAAAAGATTATTTACAACCTATATGCATTATGACAGGTGTCCCATTATTTTTAATGTAATGGAAACATTGAAAACTGATACTGGTTTTAAAAACCAATCTTAATTTTCAACATTAATACCAATAAAATTGGAGTATGCCCATACAATTTGGAATAGATATTGTTTTAAAAAATAAGCCAGATTGGAAATCAAAACGAATTGGCATGCTAACCAATAATGCTGCAAAAACAAATACGGGAATAATTAGCAGAGTCGCCTTGAAAAATGAAGGCTTCCAATTGGTTAAATTATTTTCACCCGAACATGGTATGGATGCAAAAGGAACAGATGGTGCATTTATGAAAGATGGCATAGATGAAAAAACAGGCCTTCCCATAGTAAGTTTATACGGTGATAAGTTTATGCCAACAAATGCAGAATTAGCTGATATCGACATTATGTTATTTGATATTCCAGATGCGGGTACCCGTTTTTATACTTATTTATGGTCGATGACTTATTGGATTGAAGCAGCAGCAAAATATAATAAGCAAGTAGTGATATTAGATAGGCCTAACCCACTAGGCGGAAGTATAAACATGAGTGAAGGGCCTATGTTGGATGCTGAAATGTCTAGTTTTATTGGAAGGTTTAATATTCCAGTAAAGCATCAGTGCACATTAGGAGAGCTAGCTAACTATTTTAATAAAACACAATCTTGGAATGCGCAATTAACCGTTATAAAAACGGAAGTTTGGCATAGAGAAGATTTATTTTTTAAATGGAATATTCGCTGGACGAATCCTTCACCAGCTTTGCAGAATATAGAAGCAGCTTTAATGTATCCTGGACTTTGTTTTTTTGAAGCAACCAATGTATCTGTTGGACGTGGAACAAAATCCGCATTTGAATGGATAGGAGCAAATTGGTTTAACCAACCTGCAATTAATATGGTCTGTCAAAATATACTAAAAGAGGATATCGTAATTGAAAATTTAACATTACCATTAACTAATAAAGAGGGCAGTATTGATACAAAAGGAATTCATATTAAAGTAATTGAACCACAAAATTATAATGCAGTATTAAATGGATTATTACTTTTAAAAATTATTAAAGATATTCATCCAAAAGAATTTAAATGGATGCCTTACCCAACAAATGCCAATCCATCAGGCACCAATCACTTATCCTTGTTATTAGGTATCCCCAATGCAGAAGCCATTTTTGAATTGCCACTACAACATTGGTTACAAAAAATAACAATGATATTAAGGGTAGAAGATTGGAGAAACGCAATTGAGCCCTACTTGTTATACGCTTAATTATTTAACATAAATTGCGTTCATATATCAATGGCACAACAAACATCCATAAAAAAAGTAGCAATATTAGCAAACCCAAAAGCTGGAGATGGCAAAGCCCTGAAAACTGCTTATTGGCTAGCAGATTCCTTACATAAATTGAAAATAACAAATGAAATTTATAATGATGAGTGGCCTACTGATGAAACATTGAATAAATTCACAGATTGTTGGATAATTGGAGGCGATGGAACAATTAATTATTTCATAAACAAATACCCAGCGTGTAAAAAAAATCTTGCTTTATTTAATGGCGGAACCGGAAACGATTTTGCTTGGAAATTATATGGCGATTCAAATTTAGCGGAACGCTTTAACCAAGTAATTCAAGCAACACCAAAAGACATTGATGCAGGTGTAGTAAATAATAAATTATACATTAATTGCATGGGCGTTGGTTTTGATGGCGAGATAATTAAATCCATGAAAACCATCCGATTTTTAGGTGGTAAACTTGGCTATATGTTGGCCGTTATTATCAAAATACTAAGTTTTAAAGAAAAAGAATTTTCAATTCAAACTGAACAGGGTCAATTTCATGGAAAATATTTATTGGCACTCATTGTAAATTCCTCAAGAGCTGGGGGTGGATTTTACATTGCGCCCAATGCTAATATTAATGACGGAAAATTAGATATGGTATTATGCGAAACTTTGCCCGTATGGAAACGTCTAATTTACTTACCCATCATTAAAAAAGGCAAGCATATGCATTTACCTTTTGTGAAACAATCATTAGGAAAAGCATTTACTATTCAGTGTAAAGAAGAAATGCCCATTCAGGTAGATGGAGAATTAATATACGCAAAAGATATTCAAGTTAAGGTATTAGAAAGTCAATTTAAATTCAGGTATTAATTTCTATAAATTCTCAATTAGCAACACAATATTTACTAATTAAGCAGCTGGGGGCGTTTCGCCTTTATCTGTTCTTTTAGTACCTGCGTATAATTCATACTCTAATAATCTGCAATCTATTTTTGCATTTAAAAATTCTATGCGCCTACTTGGCTTCAAACGAATTTTTTTTGCCAATTCTAAATTGCCAGTGAAAATATATCCGGTCATGCCCTTACACTTGTTCTTCATATAATCACCTATTCTTGCATAGGTGGCTTCAAGTTCTAATTCTTCGCCTAACCTTTCACCATATTCTGGATTAATCATGACAATGGCTCCTTCTTCAGGCTCAGGCATTTCAGTTGCTTCAAAATCACACACTTGAAAATCAATTAAATCTTCCACTCCCGCCACAGACGCATTGATTTTTGCAACTTTAATGGCATCTCTGCTTATATCAGACGCGATAATTACTAAATTGGGTAAATGCCTTACTTGCTCTTCAATAATTTTTCTTTCCTTTTCATAAACAGCGTTATCATACCCTATCAAATGCATAAAGGCATAGTTGATTCTAAATAAACCAGGCGCTCTTTTTGTTGCTATTAATGCTGCTTCAATAGCCAGCGTACCAGAACCACACATAGGGTTTACAAAAGCGCCAAACTTGTTCCATTTAGTTGATAAAATGGTTGCTGCAGCCAAAGCTTCCAACATGGGCGCTCTACCTGGTAGTTTACGATATCCATGTCGTGCTAATGAATCTCCAGAAGTATCTAAAAAGATTTCTGCTTCGTCATTTTTCCAAAATAAATATACTACAGCACCCGATAATTCCGAACCCGTGGATGGACGTTTTCCACTCACCTCACGCATTCTATCCACCACTGCATCTTTCACTCTTAAATTTGCAAACAAATTAGTAGATATGGTATCATTAAACACATTGCTAATTACCGAAAAGTAACCGTCAGGTTTAATCATGGTCTCCCAAGGAATGGTCACTATGTTCTTATGTAATTCATCCGGATCATTGCATATAAATGTTTTCAAAGAATACATTACCTGACTTGCACAACGCAGGTTAAGATTTAACCTTATACAATCGTTTACTGTACCCGTTAATTCTACACCGGTTTGAAAAACACGGTCCACATCAAAACCGAGTCCAATGACTTCTGCCCTTAAAGCAGGCGCCAACCATTTATTACAGGTAATGATAATTTTATTGCGGGTGGTAAATACTTGCATAAGGCAAACTTAGTTCAATTATGGTAAAGGCTAAAAAAGCAAAAATCCCCAACTATCTGTTTGATAAGTTGAGGATTCTTTGTGGGAGCACACGGGCTCGAACCGCGGACCCTCTCGGTGTAAACGAGATGCTCTGAACCAACTGAGCTATGCTCCCTTTTTCCCTTTTGAGGAGTGCAAAAATAAGGGGCAATTCTTAAACTCCCAAAAAAAAAGGTAATTAATTTAATTGTACAGCTGGAAGCCTTGTAGATTGGCTATCATAAACGAATAACTCGCATATTTCAAAGGTCCAGTATTTAGCTAATGGGGATTTTTCAAGGATTTCCTTAACCTCTTTCTTCGTATTTGCATTAATGGTTATCCAAGAGGTCAAAGTTTCCATGCTTACTGCATAGCTATCAATGGTTCCTTTATTCAATAGAAAATTGATATAAGTACGATGCGGAGGAACCAAGGTCATAAATTCCTCGTCCATTTCAAAAGATATGATTGCTTGATACTTTTTCATTAAACTCTAAGTTAAGTCATGTATAACAAAACAAAAAATGAAATTCTATAAATTATTCAAAACTTAAGTAGCCAATTCTCCCACCCGACCCTGCAAAAAATGCAGCTTTTCGGCCGGGCTGATGTTGAACAACATGAAAACTTTGATTTGAAATAAAATTCCAATTCTTACCTGCGTCTTTTGAAATATCAACACCCGATGTCCCGGCAGCTACTACAAAATTATTGTCTATAAAATTTACAGAAGATCTATATCCGTGAGGCATCGTAAAATTTGTATTTATTTGAAAAGCTTTCCCATTTTTATTAAATGCGCGCGCGACATCATAAGTAACTGTATCCTTCATAAAATCTCCACCAACAATAATCATTTTATCTCCATATGGTGAAATGTCAATACTATTTGCACCAGTGGATTTTCCTCCTTCCATCATGAATAATGGCATTGCTGTTCCATCTATCCAAATTCTACTTTTGATTCCACCTGATACAAAAACAATGCTATTATTTAAGAAGCCAATATTGCTGTTACTTGATGCAAAAAATGCTTCACCTGACTGCACTTTTGATTTCCAAAAACTACTCTTTACTTTGTTCCAATGCGCTCCTTTATCTTCCGTGGTCAATAAAAAAATAGTGTCATTAATTGGATCACCAATTACAGCTCCCACCTGCTCATCTTGAAAAGAAACCGCATCAAGGAACATGCTCGTATCCTTATTTTCATAAACTTTTTGCCAATTTAATCCACCATCAAATGTTTTTAAGATGACAGCAGGTGCAGCTACTGCAACAATTAATGCTTCATTGGCCCCCCAAGCATAAATACCTCTAAAATCTCTGTTTTCATATCCTTTAACTTGCATCCATTCAAAACGCTCACCCCCATTCAACGATTTTACAACGCTCCCCTTACTGCCACTTGCCCAGATGATGGTTTCTGATGCAACCGACAAGCCTCTTAAACTAACCCCCTTTTTTTCGGTTAAGATTTTAATAGAATTTTGAGCTGTTAATTGTTGATTCACAAAAAGTAAAATCAAAACAATTTTTATTATACGCATAGTTTATTCATTTTTGCAATCTAAAGATACAACATGATACCATATTGGATGAGTAGAACACAATTAATGCTGGGGGACGAACCTATGGAACAATTAATGACTAAAAATGTTTTGGTGATTGGATTGGGAGGTGTGGGTGCCATTTGCGCAGAGATGATTGTTAGAGCTGGGGTTGGCAGCATTACTATAGTGGATAACGACCGGGTAGATGCTAGTAATATTAATAGACAAATTCAGGCCCTACATTCCACGGTGGATATACCCAAAGCCAAAGTACTTTCATCTCGATTGCTAGATATTAACCCAGCGTTAAATTTAACGGTACATGAGATGTATATTAAGGAAGAAATAACTACTAATTTATTGGAATCCGCAAACTGGGATTACGTAGTGGATTGCATTGATACTTTGTCCTGTAAAGTATTTTTAATTAAGAAATGTCTAGATATGAAATTTCCCATTGTAAGTTCAATGGGGGCTGGCGGCAAAATAGATCCATCTCAAATAACGGTTTCAGATATATCAAAAACCTATGTATGTAATTTGGCCAGATATGTTCGTAAAAGATTACAAAGCTTAGGGGTTAAAAAAGGACTTAAAGTTGTCTTTAGTCCAGAAAAAGCTGATCAAGATAAAATTATTGTTACTGAAAAAGCATTCCCTAAAAAATCAATCATAGGTACGATGAGCTATATGCCAGCCATTTTCGGTTGTACGGTAGCAAGTGTAGTTATTCGTGATTTAATATCCGATCACTGATTTATGACCTATTTTCTTTGAATTAAGCGTATTTTTTCCTTAATTTGCACCTCCAATTGGAAGCTCCTGGTTCGGTAGCTCAGCTGGATAGAGCGTCATCCTTCTAAGATGAGGGTCATTGGTTCGAATCCAATCCGGATCACAAAGCCTGTCACGAAAGTGACAGGCTTTTTTAATACGAAAACGCGAAACAAGCTTGCTTGATTGAGCGTTTGAGTATTAAAAAAGCCAAATAAACGCTTCGCGTTTATTTGAAAGGCTTTGAGTAAGCTCCACTAAGGGATAACCGAGCAAAGCGAGGTAATCCTTGAGTAAGCTCCACTAAGGGATAACCGAGCAAAGCGAGGTAATCCTTGAGGTAATCCCTTACCATTTATACTTTCTATTTGTAAATCTTTGGATTATTTCTTAACTTAATTTTAATAAAAACGAATAACTATGAAAAAAATGTTTGGTTTAATGATTTTAGCATTGGGTTTATCAATCACTTCGGTGCATGCTCAAAATGGCGGTGGCGGTGGACAACAAATGGATCCAGCACAAAGATTAGCTATGATGAAAGAACGTTTTAAAACTTTAGGATGTAACGATGTTCAAACAGATTCTGTAATTGCAATAAGTAATGATTTCCGTCCTAAAATGATGGCATTACGCGATTTAGATCCAGAAGCAAGACAAGAAAAAATGAAAGAAATTAATGATGAAAGAAACAAGCGTATAGAAAAAGCATTACCCGCAGACTTAGCTAAAAAAGTAATTGAAGCAATGTCTATGCAACGTGGTGGAGGAAGAGGCCCTAATGAATAAATAATTCTACATAAATATAAAAGCCTGATACGAAAGTATCGGGCTTTTATATTTTAAACCTACTCCCTCTCCAACGCCTTAAAATCAATATCAATGTGCTTACCGATAGCGGGTCTAGTAATCATATTGTCAGGCATTATGTTTCGATTAAGTTTAAACCCACCCGAGTACATATAAAACTTTCCGTTTTCCACACCTGCACCATAATCAAAACGCTGATGAGTTTTATTATTGGCAGTAGTTGTAAACTTTGCCTCAGTTAACTCCAACCAATTCCCACTAAACGTAATGGCCCACTGATTACTATAATAGGCTTTGAAAAAATCGTCCCCATTATCACTAAAATTTTCAACAAAAGCATATAATCGTTTAAATCCAGTTTTTGTATCAGTTTTATGCTGTGTCCATTGTGAAAGCAAATGCCATTTGTAATTGTCATCAGGACTTGCATAATAACCAATATAAGTGGCACTATCTCCTTTTAAAGCTTTAATACCAGTTAAAAAACGATAGGTTGTATTCGTCTTCCAATAAGTTACTAAATGACTATGGCCCCCCGAACCTTCGTCCCCAAATTCACCGGTGAAAACAGCTTTCCCTTTTTTATTTAAATGAACAATGTAATCGGCTGGAATTTGTTTTGGGTCATCTGTTTTAAATAAGCTCCAGATAGAAAAAATAAACCGTCTTTCTGTAAGACTATTAATTTGGATCCCACCATATCCACTATGAAAACCATTGGTTTCATAATAAGCATGAACCGAATTTTTAACTTCATCTGGCACTTTAACCTCAGTATAAAACCATTGCACACTGCTATCTCCAGGCACGGTGTATCTTAAATGAGTAGACGCTGCACCACGGTAATGACTAGAATTAAATTGAATGGAACCTATTTCATATTTGTGAAGTAATAAAAAAGGTATAGTAGGATATTTTACACCCTTTTTGGATGCTCCTTTAATTTCAAGGTAATGATAGCCTGTATCCTTTATTTGAAAACTGCCAACGGTAATTATCGTATCTAAATTGTTTACATGTAATAATTGCGATTTCGTTTGCTTATCTAATTTTACGGATAACTTACAATCATTAAAAACTTGTGCAAGTTGAAGCGCAATGGAAACACTTGTAGGTTTAGAGACATAAAAAAATACTTTGGTTACTCTATCCTGATCCTTCCATCCCATTAGTCCATCCTTAGTGATCAAACTTTCCTCTTCGTTTGCGCGCGGATAAGTATACGCATTACTATAAAGTGAAACCATTGCATTGGTTGAATCCTGTGCAATTAAATGATTTGTTAGGATCAACAATAAACTACACGCTAAAAATTTATTAAAGAGCTTGATTGGGTGCATACTATTAGATTTAGATGGCTATTTAATTGTTTAAATTGAAGAGAAATGAATTAATTTAGCTTCATGTACTTTTTTCAATTTATAGTAACAATTTCGAAATTAATATATATTTCGCTTACCCAACTCAAGAAATCCGAAACTTGGGGAAAGGAATATTTAACACATTTAGAAACAGCCTATCAAGGACAATTTGAACCTGATTTAATAAAAAAAGTATCAAAATTTCAGAGTATTCAATTGCATTTTGTTGCCAATACCTTTTCAGGACTTTTTAATAGAAGCAATACCAAGGCAGAAGAGGAAAGAAATATTCAATACTTTTTAATGACCGTTTTGTATGATTCATTAACAGATGATTTAAAAATAGATGAACAACGGGTATATGATATTACTTTTCAACCTGAAAAAATAAGCCCAAGTAACTTCAAAGAAAGGGTATTAATTGCTATGCATCTTGCTTTACTTTCACAAGTGCCAGATAAAAACGCGTATTGGGAAGTGGTTAAACAAATTCATTTAGCGCAAAAAGATTCCGCCAAACAATTTAATGCCCACACAAGCTTGGATGAACTAGTTGACATTACTAAGCGAAAAGGCGGCTATAGCTTGTTGATGTGCAGGCATTACCTTACTGACCCTTTCAATGAAAATATAGATGATTGTTGGTATTCCTTAGGAGGGCTTATACAAATGACCAACGATTTATACGATACTTATAAAGATACTAAGGAAGGCATTTATACTTTCGCAAATACACAACGAGAACTCCCCAGTATTGAATTGATTTATTCCAATCAAAAAAGGTTACTCAATAGTAGTATTTCAAAATTATCAGTTCCTAAAAGCGATAAATTAAAATTTGCTATCAAAATTTCAATTATTTCCGCATTTGGAGACATTGCCCTTCAGCAATTTAAAGGAATAAATAACAATTCAAATACATTGCCTAATTTCGACCAAATACCCCGTGAATCATTAATCATAGACATGGAAAAAATGTTGAATAGATATAGGCTAATTAAGTTTGCTTATAAAAATGGTAAGCTATGGATGTAAAAATGGAAGCAAGTTGGAAAAAAGAACTAGCTACTTTATTTGATCAGCCCTATTTCTCAAAAATAACGGCCCATCTTAAAACTGAAAAGGCTTTAAATAGTATTATTTACCCTAAAGGCACCCTTATTTTTAATGCTTTTGAACAAACCCCATTCGACCAAGTTAAAGTGGTCATTTTAGGACAAGATCCTTATCATAACCCAGGTCAAGCCATGGGCTTAAGTTTTTCGGTGCCGGATGGTGTAAAACCTCCCCCTTCGCTTATAAATATTTACAAGGAACTAAATAAAGATATTGGCATGCCCATACCTAGCACGGGCAACTTAACCAAATGGGCAAAACAAGGAGTATTGCTTTTAAATGCAGTGCTCACAGTGCGGGCGAATGAACCTGCTAGTCATAGCAAAATTGGATGGATGGAATTTACAGACAATGTGATAAAAATAATTTCCAATCAAAAAAAAGAAGTTGTTTTTCTTTTATGGGGTAACTTTGCTCAACAAAAGAAAGTATTAATTGACGCTACTAAACATAAAATTTTAAAAGCAGCACATCCTTCTCCATTAAGCGCTCATAATGGATTTTTTGGATGCAAGCATTTTAGTAGCACAAACTTATATTTAACAGAGAAAAATAAAAATCCAATAGACTGGATGCCTTAATTGCAAATTGAGATGATTATGAAATTATTAAAGAGTATTGTTGCGAGAATATTAGCCTTTTGGGCATTATTTATGTTTGCTGCAACCATGTTTGTCTACATGTGGTTTTATATTTTCTGCTTAATCCTTCGAGAGCCAGAAAAAACTAAATGGCATCGCAAGGTTTCTCAATTATGGATGGGCACTTTCATGTTGCTTTCTGGAATTCGTTTTTCTGTAAGAGGTAAGCATCATTTTGACGGACTAGAAAATGCCATTATTGTTTGCAACCACAATAGCATGTTAGACATTCCAGTAAGTTTTCCTTTTTTGCCAAGAGCTAACAAAACCATTGCAAAAAAATCTTTATCTAAAGTGCCTATTTTTGGATGGATCTATTCCATAGGAACCGTATTAGTAGACAGAAATGATAGCAAAAGTCGTCAAACTAGTTATAACGAAATGAAGTATGTTTTAAACCATGGATTAGATATGTTACTTTACCCCGAAGGAACAAGAAATAAAACATCTGCACCCTTAAAGTCCTTTTATGATGGTGCTTTTAAACTTTCTATTGATACTCAAAAGCCTATTGTGCCGGTCGTATTATTGAATAGTAAAAAAATGTTGCCAGCTAAACCCACAATGTATTTTAAACCAGGTAAAATATCCATGAATATTCTTCCTGCAGTTTATCCTCAGGGTCATACTATTAATTCTTTAAAGCAAGAAGTGTATGATATTATGGCAGCCTATTATTTAGCAAACGAAAAATAAGTTGGCAAATTTTAATTAGTAACTAGAAGAAGAGAAGGTTCTACTTCTATTGATTTTTAAATCTCTTAATATTCCAGACTTCGGATTCACAGTGATACTAAAGGACTTGTACAATCCAATGGGGGTAACATTAATAGATAACTGCCAACAATGCATTTCTCTTGTGATAAACATACTTAATTGTTGTATGCTTGCCTTTTCCACATCTACATAACCTGTACCACCAATTTTCCATTTAGGAGTTAAACTAAAATCACCATTAAAATTAAGCGAGTTATAGGTTTGTGTCTTATAACCCGAAAAGTCTGGCTTTAAAACCCTGGTGAAATTAAATGAATAAGATATAGTCAAATTCCAAGGAATGTCAAAATCGGTAAACTCTGCAGGATTAGCTTTAACATATTGCAATTGTCTTTGTTGCTCCTCGGGTGTCATGAAAGGGTCCAATGGAATTTCTTTTTTCTTAGAGGCTTCCTCATTTTTTGATTTACTCTTAAATGAAGTGGAGAAGGAAATGCCTCCATTTGTAATATTTCCAAACTTTAATTTAGTTGGGTCCAAGTCTAATCTATTAACCCGATATCCCTGTTTATCCGTTGCATAAGGATCCACCGTAAAAGAAGAACTTATGTTTATCGTGTTAAACAACATGGTTCTTGCATAAAAGTTAAAGTTACCCAACGCAAAACTATCTGCTAAAAAATTATAGTTTGAATTAAAACCAAAACCTTCTAATAATTTTACTTTTTTAAACGCATTTTCGGAGGTATCTCCTTTTTCCTTATCCCTAACCTTCATCTCTAATAAGTTATCAATTCCAAATCCTAGGCCACCAAAATTTCCTTCGGAATAAGCACCGCCCATCCCTATTCCATCGAATTTCGAAAAGCGATATCTTCTACCTGACGAATCTACTTGCGCGGTATAATGATAAGAGGAGGCTAAGTCGGGCGTGTAATTAAAACTAATACTAGGTCTTATCTCATGTCGAATGGCTTCCACATAATCCCCTTTCACTTTATACGTACCAAAGATTCTTGTGGAAGTTCCTATACCAAAAGTAACATGCGCTGCATTATAAAAACCTCTCAAAATGGTTGTATCTACTTTTTTAAGCTTGGCATTCCACTGCATTACATTTTGTTGTCCAAACCATTTATCTTCCAATCCAATAGATGGAGAAATGGTAATAGGTCCAAGGGCAGGAAGTGATAATGATATAGGAATACTATGTGTTGCACCCCATTGCATGGTATCTAATAATCGATTGATGTTTATAGAAGAATCATAAAAATTAATTTGGTTTTGGAAAGTACCATTATAACCAATACCTAATTTTTCATACCATTTGCCAGCCCCAATTTGATCCTTCTTTTGAAATGGATAAACTGTGAGTGCGTTAAAATTAATATTTGGTAAACTCAGATTTACAGTGCGCTGGTTTGTGTTTTGACTATGATTGATATTTACCGATAAGTTGTAAACATTATTCCAGGTTTTTGTATAAGATATAGAAGAACTTAGACGGTTTTGGTAATTCTGATAGGGATTATTTAATAAATAAGAGTTGTACTTTGAACTACCGAAATTTACGTTCGCTGAAAAACTAGTACCCGGTAATGCCTTACTGTCCATTTGATGTGACCAGTTTAACATAAAAGTTCTCCCACCCGTAAACTCATCAGCAATAGATGTATTGCGGTTTAATATTTTTGTATTTTGAAGGGCTAAATTAAAATTACCAATGAACTTGTAGCGTCTAATATATTTAGTATTAATATTGGTGCTCCAGCCACCATAAGAATAAATATTAGCCCTCACTGTTGCATCTACATTATCACTTAATATTTTATAATAACCTAAGCCCTCTAATCCTAAACCAAAATCTTCACTGGTATTAAATGCTGGTGCCATTAATCCGGAATGCCTTCCTCTAGTTAAAGGAAATAAAGCAAAAGGTATTTGGATGGGTATCGGCACACCTTCAAATTCAGGATAAATAGGGCCTGACAAACCCATTTTATCCGTAATAATTTTTAATTTTTTGGTAACAAATGCAAAATGAGGTTCATCTAAATTACAAGTGGTGAATTTAGCTTTATACGCAAAGGCTTCATCCTTGCTAATTTTTTTCATGGTATTAGCATTTACATAAATTTCACCTTGCTGAAAATTGGTGTTTTTTGTTAAACCCTTCCCCGACTTCATGTTATATACAATGGTATCGTTTACGGAAACCATTTGACCTTCTTTAAATTTTGGATTGCTTAAGGGATTCCCCGAAGTATCCTTGGCACCAAATGCCCTTATGTTTTGAGATTGTTGATCAAATATAATATTAGCTGCTTCTAATTGTGAAGACTTATAAACTGTTTTGGCATTTCCGTATAGGAAAAACTCCTTTGTTTTTATGATCATCACCCCCGAATCCGAAGCATTGTAATCCACAGCAGCGTCCATACTATCCTTAGACATTCTTAAAGATCTAACATACACCATACTGTCCTTAAGGACGGTGGTATCTCTAATTATAGTTAAAGTATCTTTTTTGGATATAGTTGAATCCTTAGAAAGGCTTTGAATGGACTCTTTTTTGGCAGATTTAGCTTTAAATAACTGAGCATTTAACAAGCTAGTAGGTAAAACTATTGTTAATAATAGCAAAATCCCCATTTTTACAATATGGGGCCTAGTTTTTACGTTAAATTTGTATCCTAAGTGTATCACTGGTGCAAAAATAAACTAAAACAGCATTAAGGAACTGATTATGAAGCAAAATAGACTGATTTTAGCATTTACTTTAGGCATTTTTGCCATTTTATCTACCTATAGCAATAATTTAAACGCTCAAGGGCAAGCAAAAACCTTAAAACGTATTGTAATTGATCCCGGGCATGGTGGAACTGACCCAGGAGCTGGTGGAAGTTACTCAACCGAGGCGGCTGTTGCACTTGCCATTTCTTTAAAATTAGCCGACTATATAAAGGCCTCTATTCCAGACGTGGAGGTGGTTTTAACCCGTAAAACAGATATTTTTAATTCGGTAGTAGAAAAAGCGAAAATTGCCAATGCCGCAAAGGGAGATTTATTTGTTTGTATTCATACCAATTCAGACGATCCGCATGCAAAAAGAGATTTAATTGGCTATACCACCAAAACTAGATATGTAAAAAAGAATGGTAAAACTAGAAAGGTTTCTGTTCAGGTTCCTCAATATAAAGTAAGCTATATCCCAAGCCAGGCAAAAGGTACAGAAACATTTATTTACAATGTAGACAAGTCCGATCAGCGTAAGGAAATGGCGAATGATGCAGTGGGAGACGTTGTTGAGAAATTAGATTCCGTTTCGGAAAGACAAATCAAGGAAATAAATACAACCGACCCAACCAGGTCCATGATGGCTAGTTTATTAACACAACAATACTTTCAGAGAGCCGCAAGTTTAGCATTAACTATTGAAGAAGAATTTAAAAATGCAGGCCGATTAAGTAGAGAAGCAAAACAACGTCAAAAAGGAATTTGGGTATTGGCTGCCGTTCAAATGCCTGCCGTTTTGGTTGAAACTGGCTTTATTTCCAACCCCGAAGACGAAGATTATTTAAATAGCGAACTTGGACAAAATCAAATTTGCGAGGTAATTACCAAATCGCTGATTAGGTACAAAAATTCATTGGAGAACCAGAAAAAGTCCAATGCTAATTAGCCAATATTTTTAGGTAAATTTGTAGTAGCATATAAACTTGAAAAATGAAGGTATCAAACGAAACTAAAGTTGGCGCACTTACCATTGTTGCTATTACTTTAATTATTTTAGGATTTAATTTTTTAAGAGGCAAGACCATATTTAAGTCTGGTAATTTTATCTATGCTAAATATGCCGACACAAAAGGGCTTATTGTTTCCAACCCCGTATTCGTAAATGGGTTTCAGGTGGGTACTGTTTTTGATATCGAAAACAAATCCGCAGACTTATCTCAAATTGTTGTTTCTATCAAACTAAATAGTGTTTATAAGATCCCAAATAATTCAATAGCTACCATTCAAGACAATCCATTAGGTACCAATAGTATTGCAATAGTATTAGGAGATGCAAAAACATTTTTAAAATCAGAGGACACCATTAAAACAGCGCCTGCTGCTAGTTTATTAGGGGACTTGATGAATACACTCTCCCCACTAGGTGAGCAAACTAAGAAAACAATATCCGATTTAGAAAAAGTATTAGTGAATATAAATAAGGTTTTAGACGATCAAAATAAAGCCAACTTTGCACAAATTTTAACGAACCTTAGTACAGCTACTACAAGCTTAAATAAATCCATGGAGTCGGTGGAAGCCATGCTGCAAAGTCAAACAGGCTCAATTGCACAAACAGCAAGTAACTTAAATAGTTTTACCAAAAACTTGAGTGATAATAATAAAAAAATAAATGACATCATTAGCAATTTAGATACGACAAGTAAACAAATTAAAAATGCAAATTTAGAAAAGACCATTAAAGATATTCAAGGAGTAGTTGTAGAACTTACTCAAACCTTGCACAATTTAAATAATGGGGACGGATCCGCAGCCAAGTTATTAAACGATCCAGAAATTTATAAGCAATTGCAAGGCACTATCAAGAGCATTAA
Organism: Bacteroidota bacterium; assembly: GCA_947453145.1. Classification (GTDB taxonomy): domain Bacteria; phylum Bacteroidota; class Bacteroidia; order Chitinophagales; family Chitinophagaceae; genus Sediminibacterium. Next base: position 19,981 of record CANGFA010000012.1, on the reverse strand, counting down.
TACTTTAGTAGATGATGTGAAAACGCATCCAAAAAGATATGTAAATATTTCTGTTTTTGGGAAAAAGGATAAATCAACCCCATTAATCAAGCCAATAGCTGATACTACCCCATAATGAAGAAGATTGGCTATATTTTTTTATTCCTCCTACTTGCTGCAACCAAAATAAATGCACAGTATCAATTTGGAGGTACCAATGCAATTGGTTTAGATAGTAATGCGAAACTTATTGAATTTTTATCGGCAGAAACTTACAATGTGAAAAAGAAAGATAGTATGGACTTTCTCATACTTGTGGGCCATGTGAATATAAAACAAGGAAAAACTCTATTATACGGCGATAGTATTATTTTAAATACCACATTAAATACTTTAGAAGGATTTGGCAAAGTACATATAAATGATGCAGATAGTGTTCATACCTATGCCGATTTTCTAAAATACAACGGCAATACAAAGAAAGCAATCCTAAGAAAAAATGTAAAATTAACTGATGGCAGAGGCGTATTAACGACAGACTCTCTAGATTATGATGTCTCTGTAAAAATAGGTAGTTTTTTAAAAGGGGCAAAGTTGGTAAGAAACAATACAACCTTAACGAGTGTAGAAGGATTTTATTATGGAGTAACTAGGGATGTTATTTTTAGAAAAAAAGTTGATTTAAGAGACCCCGATAACCATATTGTCACTGATACTTTGGAGTACAATACCTATTCTCAATTGGCTAATTTTATTAGTCCAACCAAAATAAATACAAAAACCAGAACGATAAGAACCAGCAATGGGAACTATAATCTTGGCAACAGAAAAGGTTATTTGTATGATCGGTCTTCGGTGGTTGACAGTACCTACACTTTTATCGCAGACGAAATGGCGATTGACGATTCACTTGGCTTAGGTGAATTTAGAGGAAACGCCATTTATAGATCCAAAGATACTGCTAGTTTTGATTTAATAGCGAACAACATTAAAACCAATAGAAAAAAAGATGTGCTATTAGCAACCGAATTGCCCATTTTATTCATAAAGCAAAAAAAGGATACAATGTTAATTTCAGCAGATACATTGTATGTTGCTAAAATTACTGATTTACCTAGAAAAATGAATGCAGCCAGAGATAGCGTTGGCGTTCTAAAAGATACCACCCTTAATAAATATTTTGAAGCCTTTCATCATGTAAAAATTTATTCGGATTCCTTGCAAGCAACTTGTGATAGTTTATTTTATGCTTTAAGCGACTCTACCATTAGATTGCTAAATAAACCCATCATTTGGTCCAATGATAATCAAATTACAGGGGACACTATTTATATGTTTTTAAACAACCGTAAGCCAGAACAATTACTCGTATTTGACAATGCCTTTGCGATTAATAAAGTAGATACCACAAAATATTTTAACCAATTAAAAGGAAATAAATTAAATGCTTGGTTTAAGGATGGCGACTTGGTGAAAATGAAAACTAAAGGAAGTGCAGAAAACATTTATTTTGCTTTAGATGAACAAAAGAAATTTGTTGGAATGAACCATTCTTCTGCTCAGTCCATTGAGGTTAGTTTTGAAAACAATGAGGTCTCAAAAGTGGTATTCATAAATCAATTAAACGGGAAAATGTCCCCAATGGGTCAAACCACAAAAGACGAATTACAAATTAAAGGATTTAAATGGCAGGAAAATTTAAGACCTAAAAGCAAGTTTGAAATACTTTCTCCCAAAAATTAGTTTATTGCTCTAATCGTTGGCTTCCGACTTTTCAGACATTAAATAGGCTTTAATAAATCCATCTATTTCTCCATCCATTACAGGTCCCACATTTCCCACTTCATAATCCGTTCGATGATCCTTAATCATTTTATAAGGATGAAAAACATAAGAACGAATTTGACTTCCCCACTCTATTTTTTTCTTTGTAGAATTAGTAGCATTTAAAGCTTCTTGTTTTTTGCGCATCTCTTCTTCATACAATCTACTTTTTAACATCTTCATGGCAATTTCTCTATTCTCTCCTTGAGTTCTTGATTGCTGACATTCTACAATAATACCCGATGGAATATGTTTTAAACGCACTGCTGTTTCTACTTTATTTACGTTTTGTCCTCCTTTACCTCCACTACGATAAAATTCCCATTCAATATCCGCAGGGCTTACTGTAATTTCGATACTATCATCAATTAAAGGATAAACATAAACAGAAGCAAAACTAGTATGCCTTCTTGCATTGCTATCAAAAGGGGAAATTCTTACTAAACGATGTACCCCCGATTCTGCTTTTAAAAATCCATAAGCAAATGGTCCATCAAATTGTATGGTGGCCGATTTAATGCCTGCACCATCACCTTCTTGATAATCCAAAGAAGTTACAGTCCACCTTTGTTTGTCACCATACATACTATACATTCTAAGCAGGATTTCCGCCCAATCCTGACTCTCAGTTCCACCTGCCCCTGGATTTATTTGCATGATGGCAGTAAGCTCGTCTTCGGGTTTATTTAAAGTACTTTTAAATTCGGCATCTTCAATTAATTGAACTGCTTTTTCAAATGCTTCTTTTGTTTCTTGTTCAGTAGCATCTCCACCCTTCCAAAATTCAAATAAAACTGCAAAGTCTTCCACACTAGATTCCACATCTTGGAAAAGATGTATCCAATATTCATTAACTTTTATTTCTTTCATGATACCCGTAGCTCGGGTGTTGTCATCCCAAAAACCGGGAGACAAAGACATTTGTTTGTCTTGATCTACTTTTTGAATCCGATTATCAACGTCAAAGAAACCTCCTCAGGACAGTGACCTGGTCCTTCATGCGCTTAATTTGTTCTATCGTCATGATCAGTTCTATTGCGTCTTAATAAAGACTAGGTTAAAAATTATTATATAATGCCTTTTTTAAAGGCAAAATTATTAAAAAGTACTACAAGCCTCGTAAGCCGGATTCTGTTTCTAAACTATCATTTATCTAGCCTTATCATTACTGATAAAGTCTTGCTGCCTACCCTGGAACTTGAACGAGTCGCTCTCAAACGTTCCTTTACGTGGCATTACAGCACCCAAGGTTTACCCTACAAAACAATTACTTGTCTTGTTCGTGAGCTCTTACCTCACGTTTTCACCTTTTCCCCTTGCGAGGTAGTTATTTTCTGTGGCACTTTCTCTGCCCTCTTGCGAGAACGCCGGCTATTCACCGGTGGGTTACCCTATGCTGTCCGGACTTTCCTTGGTAATTGCTTACCACGATAGCTCGGGTTTGTAGTATTACAAAGGTAGTACTTAGTATTCAAAAAACACTTCGGTTGCACCATAACCGTAAAAGTCAGAATACTGATTGATAAAACTTTTGACACCCGGCTTCACCTTCAATAAATCATGAATCTCTGACTTTAATTTACCCTTCCCAATGCCATGTATTATAATCATAGAAGGTAAATGGTTTAACCGGGCCAATTCAAACCACTTTTCAAATTCCTGTAATTGAAAATGTAAAATTTCCGCATTGCTTAAATGGCTATGAGTGTCCATTATTTTTTCAATATGTAAATCAATTACAGAACGGGCTTGTTGTATATTTTGTTTTATTTTAGAAGCATCATATACTTTGTATCCTGCATTGCGCAAAATATCAATAGCAATGTGATTGTCTTCTGTTTTATCTGGATAGGTTTCAAATAACGGGTATCGAATATTCGCTTTTTCGTCCTCTTTTAAAATTTCAATCTTTTGAAAGAATTGTTTTGGTTTAATTTTCACTATGGCCTCAAAATGATCCGCCTTCTTTTTATGTGGATCAGTTAAAGAAAAATCAATGCTAAAACTAGGGCTATCATTAATGTCCTCAAATGGAATATCATGTATATAAAAATCGGTAAAGGGTGCAATGGTGGACTCAATGGAAAAATTACTTTCACCAGCAAAGGATTGATCATAAATAAAATTATAACTAACCCTATTTCTGTTAGAAAGGTATATTTTTAAATTGTCTACAATCTCATCATTAAAATCGTCCAAACTAAATTTGGGAATAATATTCAACCAAACACCCTCTTCGTCTTTACTATCATTTTTAACTACTTTCTCTTTGGGGATTTGGTCTACATAAATTTTTTGTGGAGCTGTTTTTTGAGGAAACAATTTCTTTTCGGTAAATCTTTTAAAATAAGGAAAATCTATTTGATCCATGTATGCCGGGAACTTTACACCACGCACTTCAATCATAACCATTTCATCATTCATGATTTCAATAATCCTTCCTTCCTCATTACTGAGCAAAACTAAAATCTCGTCCCCAACTTGATACTTCATAATATTTAACTTATTGGACGGTTGTCATTCAATTTGGATTGTTTACTACCATATAAAGCATAAAATACCAATCCAATACCCATCCATATAAAAAACCATAACCAACTAATAGGTGGAATTTCTATCATTAAATATAAACAGCACATCGCACCAATAATTGGAATAACAGAGTATTTACGTAAAAAGCTAAATAAGGCTACTATAGTAAGAATGAAAACAAAAACTAAATACAATATTTCCTGATAACTTTCTTTACCTGCTGCACTAAAAGCAGTTTTAATTCTTTCCTGGCCAAAATAAATAAATATCAAAGCCAATACGGGGATGATAAATTGTCCATTAATATAAGGTAACCTAAATGCTTGTTTATTGGCTCCTGCAGATAATCTTGGCAATACCAATACCCCAAAACAAACCAATACAAATGCAAATAAAGTACCAATACTTGTTAAGTCTGTCATAGTGCTAATGGACATAAACAAGGAAGGAATGCCTACAAATATGCCTGTAACAATAGTTGCAAAAGCAGGTGTTCCGAATTTAGGATGCACATTAGAAAATTTCTTTGGTAATAATCCGTCTCGGCTCATACTCATCCAAATTCTGGGTTGACCTAATTGAAAAACCAACAGCACACTGGTGGTAGCTACAACAGCACTAACTGAAATAATATACCCAATTTTATGAAGCCCAATTTTTTCGAACACAAAGGCTAATGGATCGTCTACTTTTAATTGAGTATAGTTAACCATTCCCGTTAAAACCAATGCAATTAAAATATATAAAACAGTACAAATGATTAAGGAGTAAATCATACCTCTTGGTAAATCACGTTGAGGATTTTTACATTCCTCGGCAGTTGTTGATATAGCATCAAATCCTATATAAGCATAAAATACTGCAGATACTCCTGCCAATACCCCTTTAAAGCCATTAGGCATGAATGGAGCCCAATTCGCCGTATCTACATAAAAGAATCCTAAAATAATAACGCCTATTATTATGCATATCTTAAATATCACCATTGCATTGGTGCTTTTTTTACTTTCTTTAATACCTCTATACACCAAGGCCGTAATTAAAACAACAATGATAAGTGCTGGGATATTTAAAATCACTTTCCAATTGCCAATCATAGGTGCATTGGTAATGGCATCATATCCTATTCTTGCTAATTTGCTAAAAGTTTCCTGGGTTCCCCCCGCTTTTAAATGTTCCAGTGCTTCGGCATACCCCTGTTGAGCTTGCTCATAGTTAGTAGACAACCAACCAGGTAAATGAATATGAAACCCCTCTAATAAATTTACAAAATAACCACTCCAACTAATGGCCACTACAATATTGCCAATGGCATATTCTAAAATTAAAGCCCACCCAATAATCCAAGCAACTAATTCGCCAAAAGTAACATAGGCATAGGTATAAGCACTGCCGGCAATAGGCACTCTACTCGCAAATTCAGCATAACATAATGCACTAAAACCACAGGTAATAGCTGTGATCACAAATAATAAAGAAATACCTGGTCCTCCATGGTATGCTGCGGTTCCAATTGTTGAAAAAATACCTGCACCCACAACAGCTGCAATACCCATAAAAGTTAAATCCTTCACACCCAATTCTTTTTTTAACCCATTGGCACTGTGTCCGTCCGTCATTCCCAATGCAGCATCCTGCACAATTTTGTCAATTGATTTTTTTCTGAAAAGATTCATGCTATTCTGGGGTTATTTATTTCGGTTCATTAAATAATTCGCAAGTTCGATAAGTGGTTGCTTTCGTGCAGATACCACTGCAATAGATTCTAAATGATCAAACGCTTCTTGTAAATATTTTGCTTTTAAGTTTTCGGCCCATGCTCCAACACCACACTCATTAAAAATTGTTAAAACCTTTTCTACTTTTTGCGGGTCTTCATTTTTCAATTGAAATGCTAGTGCTTCTTTTTGAGTTGCATTTGCTACCGATAATGCATGAAGCAATAAAAAGGTTTTTTTGTTTTGCTTGATATCTCCACCTACTTCTTTACCAAAATCTGCAGCATTGCCATAGGCGTCTAAATAATCATCCTGTATTTGAAAGGCTATCCCTATTTTTTTACCAAACTCATATAAGTGTTCGCAATTTTTTTCACCGGCACCTCCTATGATAGCGCCAATTTCTAAACTAGCTGCTAACAAAACTGACGTTTTTAAAGTAATCATATGAATGTATTCATCCATCGTTACTGTTTCCATTTTAGCATAATCCATATCCAATTGCTGACCTTCACAAACTTCTCTAGCCGTTCTATTAAATATTTTCAAGATTTTTGGCAAATAGCTTGGTTGTATATTTTGTAAAAATTCATAGGCTCTTATTAACATAACATCACCAACCAATAGCGCCGTATTAACATCATATTTTGTGTGTACCGTTGGCATCCCTCTTCTTAAACTAGCTTCGTCCATCATGTCATCATGAACCAAAGTGAAATTGTGAAAAAGCTCTATTGCTCTTGCTACTACAAATGCATCAGAATGAATATCACTAAACAATTCATTTCCCATCATACACATAACTGGACGAATACGTTTTCCTCCGATGGTTAAAAAGTATTCTCCGGGCGCATACAGTGTATTGGGCGCTGCTGGGAAATGTTTGGTGTCAAACGATTGATTGAATTGTGCTGATAATTCTTGGAAACTTAACATATTACAAACTTACCCAAATTTTAGCATTTATAAAACAGTCAATTTTGCGAAATCCCCCTATTTTTGTAGTCCCTCAATTTAGCTATTTATGAAAATGTATCATTTCATTATTTTAAGCGTCCTTACCTTAGTTACTAACCTCAGTTTTTCTCAGGATTATACCCCCGACACCTCGGTTAATAGATCAGTTCATTTGTATGCCACACCCTATACTAAAGCAATTGGGGTAAAGATGTATCCCAGCGCTATCAGTTATAAGAAATTTATAAAAACCAATGCCGCATTTGAATTTCTAGGATACTTTTCCTTGGATGGATTTCGCACAACCGTATTGTATGAAAAATACATGCCAATAGAAGGCAACGAAAACCTAACTTGGTATGTTGGATATGGTGGTCATTTAGGACTTTGGAGCGAGGAATGGAAAAAGAATAATCCCAACCACAGTGCAGGTATTGCTTTAGGTGTGGATGGAATTTTAGGGCTTGATTATAAAGTAAAAAATGCCCCTTTAAATTTGAGTGTAGACTGGCAACCCTCTTTTAATTTTGTAGGTGCTAGTTATTTTGAAAGTGGTTGGGCTGGTTTAGGCGTGAGATATACTTTTTAGTAAATGAGTTTTTCAACTAATTCATGAGAATGCAAATTATGCATTCAGTATTAAACAACTATCTATTTAGGCTAAACAAAGAATCAACAAACTCATTTTTATCAAATAAAAGTAAGTCATTGATTTGCTCTCCTACGCCAATATATTTTACGGGGATTTTACATTGATGCGCAATAGCCAATACCACGCCGCCTTTTGCAGTACCGTCTAATTTTGTAATGGCCAATGCATTTACATTTGTTACTGCCATAAATTGCTTGGCTTGCTCCAATGCATTTTGTCCAGTGGATCCGTCAAGGACTAATAAAACTTCATGTGGGGCGTCCGGCAATAGTTTCTGAATAACTCTTTTAATTTTATTGAGCTCATCCATTAAATGTGCTTTATTATGCAAACGTCCTGCTGTATCTATTAATACCACATCTGCATTTTTTGCGATTGCGGATTGGATAGTATCAAATGCAACTGCGCTTGGGTCAGAACCCATATTTTGTTTTACAATATTTACACCTACTCTTTCACTCCAAATAGTTAACTGATCTACGGCTGCTGCTCTAAAAGTATCCGCTGCACCTAATAAAACCTCGTTACCGGCTGCTTTATAATGATGTGCTAATTTGCCTATAGTAGTGGTTTTACCAACCCCATTTACCCCTACTACTAAAATAATGTACGGTTTTTTATTTGCTGGGGGAACAAACCCCATTTGATCTTCGGGCGCATCCACCAATAAATTTGCAATCTCTTTTTGAAGTATATTATTTAATTCTGAAGTAGAAACATATTTCTCTTTCTTAACGCGCTCCTGTATTTGTTCAATAATAGCGAGTGTGGTATCCACTCCCACATCTGCGCCTATAAGTGCTTCTTCCAATTGATCCAGCACTTCGTCATCCACAGAAGTTTTTCCTATGATTACTTTTGAAATGCGTTCAAAAAATCCTTGCTTGGTTTTTTCCAAACCCTGATCTAACGTTTCTTTCTCTTTTTTGCCGAATAATTTTCCTAAAAAGCTCATATCGCAAATTTACATAAAAGCCATGAGCAGTTATAAAAAAAGTCCAGGATGGACTTTAAATCATTAGCGTTTTATATCAAGTCTTATATTTTATTAAGACGCAGATATAAAAAAAGCTTCCCTAGTTGGGAAGCTTTCAATAATTTCTTGTCGAAAAGAAAAGGGTCGAATTACTTAGCTGCTAAGAATTCAGTTACTTTATCTTTATGAACAATATTTTCTTTAAAAGTATACGCGCCTGTTTTAGGGCTGCGGATAGCTTTAATTACTTTTGTCCAGTTTTTAGCTTCAGCAGAAGCCTTTAAATCCTTTACTTTCGAGTTTTTAGATGCTGCTTTTGCCATGATTATTTAATTTCTTTGTGAACAGTTACTTTTTTCAAAATTGGGTTATACTTTTTGAACTCCAAACGATCTGGGGTGTTCTTTTTGTTCTTTGTGGTAATATAACGGCTAGTTCCAGCCATGCCAGAAGTCTTATGCTCTGTGCATTCTAAAATTACCTGAACTCTGTTTCCTTTACGTGCCATGATGGTATATTATTATACTTAATTACTTTGTTTCTTGTTAGATTTTTTCTCCAGCAGCTCTTAATTCTTTAACTACTGCATTTAAACCATTTTTATTGATCGTTCTTAAAGCATCAGTTGATACTTTTAAAGTGATCCAACGATCTTCTTCTGCAAAGAAGAAACGCTTCTTTTGCAAATTTGGAAGAAAACGACGCTTCGTTTTAATATTAGAATGCGATACACTGTTTCCAGTCATCGGTTTCTTTCCTGTTATCTGACATACTCTAGCCATGAGAAATAATTTTTTACGGACGGCAAAGGTAAGTAAATAACCCTTACTATCCCATTTTTTTTAAGTTTTTTTATTCTAAACGCTCAATTTGATCCAAATATTGCTAAAACATTGAAAATCTTAGCTTTATATTCAACAAAATAAGCCTAGGAATACATTTCAGCCCTTAGTTCCTGCACCCTTTTATCCTCCATATACTCGTCAAAAGTCATTAAGCGGTCTATGATACCTTTTGGGGTTAATTCTATCACCCTATTGGCCACGGTTTGCATGAATGTGTGGTCATGAGAGGTCATTAAAACAATACCTGGATAGTTTTGACAGCCTTCGTTAAAGCTTTGGATACTCTCCAAGTCTAAGTGGTTGGTTGGCTGATCTAAGACCACCACATTGGGATTTTGCAACATCATTTTACTCACCATACAACGCACTTTTTCACCCCCACTTAATACATCGGTCTTTTTCATTACATCGTCTCCACTAAATAACATCTTCCCTAAAAACCCTCTAATAAAAGGCTCATCGGCATCTGTTACATGTGCTGGAACAAATTGCCTCAACCAATCCATTAAAGTTAATGGCTTAACAAATTCTTCATTATGTTCCATTGGTAAATAAGCTTTGGTAATGGTCGTTCCCCACTCGTAAGAACCGCTGTCTGCTTTACCTGCCTCATTTATGATTTCAAAGAAATAAGTAATAGCCAAAGGATCCTTACTTAAAAAAGCGATCTTATCATTCTTGCTTACTGAAAATGTTACATCCTTAAATAAGGTACGACCGTCCACATTTTTTTGTAATCTTTCTACATTTAAAATTTGATTACCCACTTCACGAAGTGGCTGAAAGATAATGCCAGGGTACTTCCTATTAGATGGTTCAATTTCTTCGATAGTTAATTTTTCCAATGCTTTTTTACGAGATGTAGCTTGTTTACTCTTGCTTGCATTCGCAGAGAAACGTGCAATGAAGTCTAATAAAGCAGCACGCTTTTCCTCGTTCTTTTTATTCTTATCACTCATTTGACGCGCCATCAAAGTAGAAGACTCATACCAGAATGAATAGTTACCACTAAAAGTTTTAATTTTTGAACGATCCACATCCGATACATGCGTACAAACCGTGTCCAAAAAGTGACGATCGTGACTCACTACCAATACAATGTTTTCGTAATCCGCTAAAAAGTTCTCCAACCACCCAATGGTTTCAATATCCAAACCGTTGGTAGGCTCATCCAGTAATAAGATGTCTGGATTGCCAAATAAAGATTGCGCTAACAATACGCGCAACTTAAAGTTACTAGGAATATCTTTCATTAAGGATTGATGCATGTCTTCCTTCACACCTAAATCGCTTAATAAACTTGCAGCATTACTCTCCGCTTCATATCCACCCATTTCTCCAAATTCTGCTTCTAACTCCCCTGCTTTTAATCCGTCCTCCTCGGTAAAATCTTCCTTTGCATATAGTGCGTCTTTCGCATGCATCACATCCCACATACGCTTGTGTCCTTGCATTACGGTATTCAACACCGTTTGTTCATCAAACTCAAACTGATTTTGTTTTAAGAAAGACATACGCTCACCTGGTGTAATTTCCACCGAACCTTTGGTAGGTTCAATTTCACCACTTAATATTTTTAAAAAGGTAGATTTACCAGCACCATTGGCACCAATAATTCCATAACAGTTCCCTTTAGTGAAACTAATATTCACTTCGTCAAACAAAACCCTTTTACCAAAGGATAAAGTAATGTTTCTAGCACTAATCATATAAGTACAATAATTTGAGGTCGCAAAGTTAAGCAATTAAAGCTTACCAATTAGAACGAGCCGAAGCAGACACAGAAAGGTCATCAAATGCTCCAGCTAAGTATTTGTAATGCGCAGTAATTGCAATCATAGCGGCATTGTCTGTGCAATATTCAAACTTAGGCAGGTATACTTTGGAATAGGTCTTTTTACCTAGCTCCTGTACCCCTGCTCTTAATCCCGTATTCGCACTTACCCCACCCGCTATACAAATTTCTTTAATGCCCGTTTCTTGGATAGCCTTCTTTAATTTCTTCATTAAAATTTCAACAATGGTGTATTGTACCGATGCACATAAATCATTTAAATTGGCTTCTATAAATCCGGGTTCTTGCTTTTGTAAAAAATATAAGACGCTTGTTTTTAATCCACTAAATGAAAAGTTTAAATCGGGCACCTGTGGTTTCGCAAATTCAAATGCTTTTGGATTGCCAAGTTGTGCGAGTTTATCCAACACAGGTCCACCAGGATAAGGCAAACCAATAATTTTAGAAATTTTATCAAAGGCTTCACCCGCTGCGTCGTCAATGGTTTCACCCAATATGATTAATTCAGCGGGGCTATTGCACCTTACAATTTGAGTATGCCCTCCACTGACTGTTAAACATAAAAAAGGGAAACTTGGTTTTTCATCAGCAATCAAATTAGCCAACACGTGGGCTTGCATATGATGCACTGATATTAAGGGTTTGCCAAGGCTTAGTGCTAAAGATTTTGCAAACTGCGCTCCCACTAACAAGCTTCCAATTAAACCAGGAGCTTGTGTAAATGCTATAGCATCTAACTTGGCAAGTTTTTCTGAATGAGTTAAATTAGGAAAAGCTTTTTTTAAAGATTCATCCACCACAGGCACTATATTTTCCATATGTGCGCGGCTGGCTAATTCTGGAACTACACCACCGTATTTTTCATGCACTGATTGATTGGCAATGAAATTGGAAAGAATTTTTCCATCTAAAATTACAGAGGCCGCTGTCTCGTCGCAGGAGGATTCAATAGCTAATATGGTGATAGAATTTTGTAACACCCCACGAAGTTAATAAAACTAGTTTACTTGGTTCTAATCGCTTCCACAGGATTCATCTTTGCTGCTATGGACGCAGGGATAATTCCAGAGATCATCCCTAATATGATACATATACTCATAGCGAGCACTACAATACTTGGGGCAATAAATATGGGAAAAGGCAATACAGCTCCCAAGGCAACTGTAAGTAGCCAAACTAAAAATAGCCCCACTAAACCGCCAACAATACACAAGAAAGCACTCTCTAATAAGAATTCATATAAAATAGTACTACTCTTAGCGCCTATTGCTTTTTTAAGACCAATTTGACTGGTACGTTCTCTTACTGTCACGAACATTATATTGGCCACACCAAAGGCACCCACCAATAAAGATAAGCCCGCAATGGCCCAGCCCCCATTATTTATAGCCCCGAATACGCTTTCGATTTGATCCTTAAATTGTGCCACATCATTACAAGTGAAGTTATCCTCTTGCGTTGGACTCAATTTTCTTAACTGTCGCATAATTCCATTTAACTCATCCTGCAAGGCTTTGGAAGGAATTCCTGGCTTGGCCTGCACCATGATGTATGGATTATTATTGTCCGGATTAAAAATTGAAGCATAATAGTTATATGGAACAATACAAGCTTTATCGTAATCAAAACCACCAATCATAGAACTACCTTGTTTTTCAACCACCCCAATTACTTGTAATCTTCGGCCTCCATATGAAATAGTTTTTCCTAAAGCTTTTTCAGCTTTCCCATATAACTCGGAGGCCACTTTATTTCCAATTACACAAAATGGTACGCCTCTGTTAAAATCTGTCTCATTAAAATACCTACCATTCCCAATATTGAAGGATTGGATTTTATTAAAATCGCCGGTAACTCCATATAAATTAACCCCCTTTAATTGGTTCTCTTCGTATGAAAAACTCGCACTTGTTGAAACGAAAAAGGCAATATTAGAAGCCAAGGTTGAACGTTTTTGTACAAACTCCATTTCGGAAATCTTCATGGAAGGACGTTTAACAAATTTCCACCAAGGATATTCTGGCCCACCATTATAATCCCACTTATCAATAAAAATTGAATTACTACCTAAACCAGATAAATCATTGCTGATTTTTGACTTCAGACTGTCAATAGTTGCCAATACCCCAATGATGCAGAAAATGCCAATAGTGATGCCAAATAAAGACAGGAAAGTCCTTAATTTATTGACTTTTAGCTCCTGCAGAGCCATCTTAAAACTATTCCAAAGTATGCTAAGTACTTTTATCATTTGGTAAAAATAGTTCAAATAAGGATTGAGTGGATTATTTTATGCAAACGGTCATTAACTTATCTAAATGCACAAATTGTTAAGGTATTTAGTATAAGTGCTCAAAATCATTGAAACGTTTGATAGCTAGTATTAAATTGATACGTACTTTTGCAGCGATTTTTAAATCATTATTTATATGAGTTCCAAAAACATGTTTACCTCCTCGGTGGGGAAAAAATTAGTAATGGCCTTCACAGGAATTTTCTTAATTCTTTTCTTAATTGTTCATGCAGGATTGAATGCCTGTATTTGGGCAAATGACAACGGATTAATGTTTAACAAAGCAGCTCACTTTATGGGAAGTTTTGTAGTTCCTCGTGTTTTAGAGATTGGTCTTTTTGTAGGTATCTTTTTGCACATCTTGCAAGGCTACATGCTAACATTAGAAAACAGAAGTAAAAGATCGGTAGGTTATGCTGTAAACTATGCCAAAGGAAGTAAGTGGTATAGTAGAAGCATGGCATTATTAGGAACATTGTTACTCATGTTCTTAATCATGCACATTTATCATTTTTGGACACCAAGCCGTTTAGGGGGTATTGGTTCTATTCATAGTTTAAAAACTTTTGAATTGAATGGCGTTGAATACCATAATTTATATGCCGAGATGCAAGCTATTTTCCAAAATGTATATGTTGTTATTTTATACGTTTTGGCTTGTGGATCTCTTGCCTACCATTTGGCACACGGTTTTCAAAGTGCTTTCAAAACAATTGGTATTCATAATAAAAGATATCATACCCTTATCAGTTCTATTGGATATGGCTTTGCTATTTTAATTCCTTTAGCATTTGCCATGATGCCAATTAGCTTTTATTTTGAATTGGTAAAATAACCTAACAACATTCTAAACATTAGATAAAAGATTCAATATGTTAAACTCAAAAATACCTGCAGGAAATTTAGACGATAAATGGGTAGACTATAAAGGTCACTGTAAATTAGTGAACCCTGCAAATAAGCGTAAAATGGAAGTGATTGTGGTGGGCACTGGATTGGCTGGTGCAAGTGCTGCAGCTTCATTAGGAGAACTTGGTTATAAAGTAAAAGCATTTTGCTTTCAAGATAGTCCACGTCGTGCGCACAGTATCGCGGCTCAAGGTGGAATTAACGCTGCTAAAAACTATCAAAATGATGGTGATAGCGTGTTTAGATTATTCTATGATACTATTAAAGGTGGTGACTACCGTGCACGTGAAGCAAACGTTCATCGTTTAGCAGAAGTGAGTGGAAATATTATTGACCAATGCGTTGCACAAGGTGTTCCCTTTGCACGTGAGTACGGTGGCCTTTTGAGTAACCGTAGTTTTGGTGGTACGCAAGTTCAAAGAACTTTTTATGCTGCTGGTCAAACAGGTCAACAATTATTAATTGGTGCATACCAAGCTTTAGAGCGTCAGGTAGCTTTAGGAAATGTTACCATGTACTCACGTCATGAGATGTTGGATGTGGTGAAGATAGATGGTAAAGCAAAAGGAATTATTGCACGTAACTTAATTACCGGGGAATTAGAAAAACATTTTGGATACGCAGTATTATTATGTACAGGTGGATACGGAAACGTATTTTATTTATCCACCAATGCCATGGGTTCAAATGTTTCTGCTGCCTGGAAAGCGCACAAGCAAGGTGCCTATTTTGCCAACCCATGTTTCACCCAAATTCACCCTACTTGTATCCCCGTTTCTGGTGATCATCAGTCAAAATTAACATTGATGTCTGAGTCTTTAAGAAATGACGGACGTATTTGGGTACCAAAAGCAAAAGGAGATACACGTAAACCAAACGATATACCAGAGGAAGAAAGAGATTATTATTTAGAGCGCCGCTACCCTGCCTTCGGAAACTTAGTGCCACGTGACGTTGCGTCTCGTGCTGCAAAAGAAAGATGTGATGCTGGATATGGTGTAGGAACTTCAAAGCAAGCAGTATATTTAGATTACGCAGCAGCTATTGAACGTTATGGTAAAACAGAAGTAGGTAAACAAGGATTAAGCAATGTAAGCCATGAAGAAATTATTGCATTAGGTAAGGAAGTAGTCAAAGAGAAATACGGAAACTTATTTGATATGTACGCAAAAATCACAGGAGAAAATCCTTACGAAGTGCCAATGCGTATTTATCCAGCGGTGCACTATACTATGGGAGGCTTATGGGTAGATTATGAATTACAAACGAATGTTCCAGGTTTATACGCATTAGGAGAAGCTAACTTTAGCGATCATGGTGCAAACCGATTAGGAGCTAGTGCATTAATGCAAGGTTTAGCAGACGGTTATTTTGTAATCCCTTATACTTTAGGGAATAATTTAGCAGACGAAATTTATAACGCTCCTATTCCTACAACACACCCTGCATTTGAAGAAGCAGAAAAAGAAGTGGCTGCAAGAATTCAAAAATTGAAAAACATTAATGGTAAACAATCTGTTGAAAGTTTCCACAAACGTTTAGGAAAAATTATTTGGAATGAATGTGGCATGTCCCGAAACGAAGCTGGTTTAAAACAAGCCATTGCCGATTTACAAGCATTGAAAAAAGAGTTTTGGAGTGATGTTAGAATCCCTGGCGAAATAAATGAATACAATCCAGAATTAGATAAAGCAAATCGTGTTGCAGACTTTATTGAATTAGGAGAATTAATGTGTGTAGATGCTTTAAATAGAAATGAAAGTTGTGGTGGTCACTTTAGAGAAGAATACCAAACACCAGACGGTGAAGCTTTAAGAGATGATGAAAACTTTATGTACGTTGCTGCATGGGAAACCACTGGAGAACACCAATGGCAATTACATAAAGAAGAATTAAAGTATGAGGTGATTAAACCTTCTCAACGTAACTACAAATAATATTAACAAATTTAATTACTAGTATAACTTAATAATATGGCACACAATCACATGAACTTAAAATTGAAAGTTTGGCGTCAAAAAAATGCCAACACCACTGGTGCTTTTGTAAAATATGATGTAAACGACATCTCTGATGAAATGTCTTTCCTAGAGATGTTGGATGTATTAAACGAAAAATTAATTACTACAGGTGAAGAGCCTATTGCATTTGACCATGACTGTCGTGAAGGAATTTGTGGTATGTGTTCATTGTATATAGACGGAAAGCCACACGGTCCTTGGCAAGCTAACACTACTTGTCAATTACATATGCGCGCTTTTAAAGACGGCGATACCATTACCATTGAACCATGGAGATCCAATGCCTTCCCAATAGTAAAAGACTTAACGGTTGACCGTGGTGCATTTGATAGAATCATTCAAGCGGGTGGTTATATAAGTGTTAATACGGGTAATGCAGTTGACGGAAATAGTTTACCTATCAAAAAAGATGACGCCGATGCTTCCTTTGCAGCTGCAATGTGTATTGGATGTGGCGCTTGTGTTGCAGCATGTAAAAACAGTTCTGCTATGTTATTCTTAAGTGCTAAAGTGTCTCACTTAGCCCTATTACCACAAGGAGATCCAGAAAGAAAATCACGTGTATTAAATATGGTTGCGCAAATGGATAAAGAAGGTTTTGGTTCTTGTACCAATACCGGTGCTTGCGAAGCAGCTTGTCCTAAAGAAATTTCTATTGCTAATATTGCTCGTTTAAATAAAGAGTATTTAAGAGCAGGTTTAACTGCTGAATAGTGGCCAACACTTATTTCAAGTTTAAACAATTTATCGTGCATCAGGAACATACCGCAATGAAGGTATGTACTGATGCATGTTTGTTTGGGGCCTGGGTGGCAAAT
Source organism: Bacteroidota bacterium (assembly GCA_947453145.1). Lineage (GTDB taxonomy): Bacteria > Bacteroidota > Bacteroidia > Chitinophagales > Chitinophagaceae > Sediminibacterium. The sequence goes on along the minus strand of CANGFA010000012.1, from coordinate 2,662 downwards.
GATAAAAATATACCAGTAGCCAATAATTTTTTGGATATTGGAACTGGAACAGGATTGTTAAGTTTAATGGTTGCACAAGCCAATATTAAAAACAATAATAGTTTATCCATTACTGCATTAGAAATTGAAACAGCTGCTGCAGCAGAGGCAACTGAAAACATTCATAAAAGTCCTTGGCTGAATCATATACATGTTATAAATCAAGCATTACAAGATTTTGATTGCAGGGCAGGAAGTATGGATTGTATTTTTACAAATCCACCTTTTTTTGAAGGCGATTTGCAATCCACCAATGCACATAAAAATTTAGCATTACATAGTACAGCTTTGCCCTGGACAACTTTAATAGAAAATGTAAGTACATTTTTAAAAGCGGATTGTTATTACTATGTTTTAATCCCTGCAATAAGAGCATATACTATGCAAAAGTTGGCTACTCAACATAATTTGCAATTAGTTGAGGAAGTAGTTGTATTCAATGCAGAAAAGCAAAAACCTTTTAGAGCCATGCAGAAATTTATAAAATCATCAATTCCTGTTGCCGAAATTAAACGTAGTAATTTTTTTATAAAGGATGCCGAAAACAAATATACTGCAGCATTTACACAACTATTAGCCCCTTATTATTTAAACTTATAATTATTGGTTTTTAAAGATTAATTATTTAATGCTGCGCATAAGAAGTTAAATGCGTATAGTATTCTGTCAATTTTCCTTTATCTATGATAGTTGCTTTTTTTAGGATGTCATTACCTTCTCCAATTAAATCGGCAAGCACATATTTAATAAGCTGTTCACCAAAAAAACGACTAGCATCTCTCGGTAATTCATTAGGTAAATTACCAACCGCCATAACGTCTATACAATTAGGTAAATAAGGTGCTGTTTTTTGCAAACTATTTATTTCAACCCCATAGACAGGTTCTTCGCTAGATGCATCCCCTAAATTAATGGGTATACTACCATGGGTATCATCGGTGATATCTGCTATAGTAGTTAAAGCAAAATCATCTTCCTTTAAATCGTCTAAAGTAAATAAAGGCGGTATGCCTTTTTCCCAATAAATTCCATTCATTAAAATATGCGTGTATTTTAAAAACTGATTAAACACACAATTATAATTTTCAGGATTTTCATGAAAATCCTTTCTATCATAACATCCAGTTTGCTTATGGGAATATAAATCCCTACCTTTTAAATGAACATAAACTGGATATGCATAATTTCTATTGATGTATTCATCAGGTTCTATTTGTTGCACATCCAATAAATTCATAATTTCTAAAATACCATGCGCGACTCTCCCCGACCCTGTAACAGCAATTTTTATATTTGGCAGTTTTAACCCAAAATAAGTATGCACTAACTCCATATAATCTTTTACATCCTTTACCCTTCCTAAATGAAAATCTTTTGTTTTATTCCCATAAGCCATGATGCCATTATGCGCACCAACAATACCTGCAAAAAATCCAAATCCAATTAATCTTTGACCATCTTCATGTTCTAAACATTCATAGTCAATAAGCGTAATTCCTTTGTCCATAATGGCATGTAGCATTGCTTGATTATGGGGTTGTTGTTTTTTAGTATGTGAAAAAAATAAATAAGTTTTATTAGACATGAGTTGGTTAATAGGAACTTCTTTAATACCCAACAATATAACTGCACTGGATAAGTCATTTACAATTTTAATGCCCTCTTTTTGATATTCTTTATCAGTAAAACATCGGTGCGGCGAAGATTCTATCTGAATTTCCCAATTAGGGAACTTATCCATAAACCATTTGCATTGCTTTGGTGTCAAAGCTACCCTATTATCATTGGGAACTTTTCCCTCTTTAATAAGCCCTAATACTGGCATTTGATTAATTTTACTAAATATACAAAATATTAAAATGAACTATTTTGAATTATTTGGATTACCCATTGCCTTTAAAGCTGATCCTACTCAGTTAAGAAATGCTTTTATGAATATCCAAAGAGCATCCCATCCGGACAAGTTTGTACAAGGCACTGAATTAGAACAAGAAACAGCATTAGAGCAGTCGGCGATAGCTAATAAAGGATTTTCTTTACTTAGTAATCCAGAAAAATTATTGCCTTACGTTTTAGAAATTTCAGGACATATTCACCCAGACGAAAAGTACAATTTAGCCCCAGACTTTTTAATGGAAATGATGGAGTTAAATGAAGCTTGGATGGACGCTGAAGAAGACGCTGCAAAACAAAGCATACTCTCACAAATTAATACCTTGAAAAATGACATTTTTAGTCCGATTCAAGACCATTTAGAGGCTGCCTCCATAGAAGCTATTCCCAAAGAAGCAATGCTGCAAATAAAGGACTATTACTACAAGAAAAAATACCTTGACCGTATTTTGGAAGATTTCCACCATTAACGTAATATTGCATCCCGCCTGGATAAAGAGTTTATCCGAATAATAATGCCCAGATGGCGGAACTGGTAGACGCGCTAGACTCAAAATCTGGTTATCGCAAGGTAGTGCAGGTTCGATTCCTGTTCTGGGCACAAACCCTGTCACGCAAGTGACAGGGTTTTTTAATTTGTGGATGCGACGTGAGCTCGCTCACAGGAGCAGACGCAGATTAAAAAACCCAACAAAGCACGAAGTGATTTGTTGAAAGGGTTTGGGTACGC